>JAILBT010000108.1 GCA_024680755.1 Prevotella sp.
CGACATGTAGCCAAGCATCAGCACCTTTCGCGTGTTGGCATCCTGAACGATGGCGGGCACCAGACCGCCGCATTTGTCAAAGTCAATCATGTTTTTTCGGAGTTATCAGAGTATTCAGAGTAATCAGAGTATTCAGAGTAATCAGAGTATTCAGAGTATTCAGAGTATTCAGAGTAATCAGACCGCTCAGCGAGCTACAGTCTCACCTCGATGCCCTCATCGCTTAGGTATTGCTTCAGCTCGGGTATGGCTATCTGTCCAAAGTGGAACACGCTGGCGGCCAGTGCCGCGTCGGCATGTCCGAGGCTGAAGGCATCGCGGAAATGCTCCTTTGTGCCGGCCCCGCCGCTGGCTATGACGGGTATGGAGAGCGTGTCGCCCAGGCGCGCCAGAGCTTCGTTGGCATACCCTTGCTTCACGCCGTCGTGGTCCATGCTGGTGAAGAGTATCTCGCCGGCACCGCGTTCCTGCGCCTCGTGTGCCCAGGCGAAGAGGTCGTGCTCGGTGCGCTCGCGTCCGCCCTTCAGGTAGCAGCGCCACCCCTCGGTCGTCTGCCTGGCGTCTATCGCCACCACGCACACCTGCGAGCCAAAGTGACGGGCTATCTCGCCTATCAGCTCCGGACGCCTTAGCGCGGCGCTGTTTATGCTCACCTTGTCGGCACCGGCCATGAGCATACGCTCCACGTCGGCCAGCTCGCTGATGCCGCCGCCCACGGTGAAGGGTATGTTGACCGTGGCCGCCACACGGCTCACCATGTCGGCAAAGGTCTTACGCTCTTCAAACGAGGCGGTGATGTCGAGAAACACCAGCTCGTCGGCCCCCTGACGGCTGTAGGCTTCGCCCAGGGCCACAGGGTCGCCCGCAGCACGGAGGCCCACGAAATTGACACCCTTGACCGTCTGCCCGTCCTTGACATCGAGACAGGGGATAATACGCTTTGCTAACACTGTCGCTTCCTGTTTTTTTGTTTGGTTGTTATTATAATTTCTATAGCTTCTATAGTTTCTATAGCATCTATAGCTTCTATAGCATCTATAGCTTCTATAGCATCTATAGTTTCTATAGCTTCTATAGCTTCTATACTAGCTTCTTGCTTTCTGTAGCCCCTTTGTCGCAGGCGCTGTCAGGGTCGATGATAAAACCAAGGGTGCCCTCATACATGGCCTTGCCCGTTACCACGGCGGGCAGACCGGCAGCCTCCAGCCGCAGCAGGTCGTCGCGCGTGGCCACGCCGCCACTCGCTATGAGCTGCAGGCCGGGGAACGCCTGCAGTATCTCCTCGTAGAGCTCGACGGCCGGACCTTGCATCATGCCGTCGCGCGATATGTCGGTGCACAGCACCTGACTGATGCCCATATCGACATAGCGTCTGAGGAAAGGAGCCAGCTCCTGGGCCGAGTCCTCCTGCCACCCGTTGACCGAGATGTGTCCATGCCGCACGTCGGCACCCAGTATCAGCCTGTCGGCCCCGTAGCGCCGCACCCAGCGCTGCATCAGCTCGGGGTGGCTCACGGCCACGCTGCCCACGGTGACCATGTGCGCGCCGGCGGCAAAGGCCTGTTCGATGTCGTCGTCGGTCTTTATGCCGCCACCGAAATCGACCGTCAGCCGCGTAGCCGACGTGATGCCGCGCAGCGCCTCTATGTTGACCACATGCTTCGACTTGGCACCGTCGAGGTCCACCACATGCAGACGTCTGAAGCCAAGCTGCTCGAAACGTCGCGCCACGGCGGCCGGACTACTGGCATAGACGGTCTTCTGCCGATAGTCGCCCTGGCGCAGGCGCACCACTTGCCCGCCGATGATGTCTATTGCTGGTATTATCTCCATGTCACTTCTCTGATTGCTGTTTTGTAGCTTTCTGTTCAACTGCCGGTATTCTTACCTTTGCCGCAGGGACACGACGTGTCGCGTGCCAGGCGGTGACGGACACGACGTGGCCGGCATCCCAGCATTGTGGCTGCAAATTTAGACATTATATCTGAGATACAGGCCATTTGGGATAAAGATTTAAGTTTTCTTTAGAGCTTCGCCACACCTTGACCTTGGAATAAGGGCAGACGCAGTCGTGGCGTAAAAACGAAAAAAAGCCCTCTCCACGAACTCTGCCGTGAAGAGGGCTTGGTATTGAGGCCTCGCGCAAGACGTCGAGGCAACTGCTAAATCTGTAAGAACTATTTCGTGGAACCGAGAAAGAGCAGCTTCTTCACCCCGTGGGCGTATGCCTCAGAGATGACATTACACTGTATCTTCATGTTCATCATGATGAAGTCTGCCCTGTACAGCGAGTTTGCCATTATGCCGCCCACGAAGGCTGCCGCCAGGACTACGGCGTCCGGCTGCTGCTCGTCGAAGAAGCGGCGCACGGCCAACTGGTCTGTCAGGTCCAGCTCGCGGTGCGTGCGGCCCACCAGGTTCCCATACCCACGTTGTTTCAGATTGTTCCAGATGGCCGAGCCAACCAGACCGTGGTGGCCGGCAACATAGATTTTAGCGTCCTTTTCCAATTTCACCGCTAATGATATAGAGATTACAATTTTCTTTCCTTGAAAAGAAACTTTTTCTTCTCTTTTCTTTCTTTTCAAAGAAACTATTCGTACCTTTGCATCCGATTATACACTAAATATAGTATTTACGATGGACACATTATTTCTCGCTTATAGTCGAAGATTAGAAGAGACCGACTGTCGCTACCTTCGCTATCTTTATTCTCAGATTGAATGGAACGAGCGGCTCATCGGTATCAAGGGGGCCAGGGGGGTGGGTAAGACTACAATGCTGCTACAGCACATAAAGCTTTCCTTCCCTGACACATCAAAAGCTTTCTACGTGTCTCTCGACCACATCTGGTTTGCCACCCATACCCTGCTGGAACTTACTGAATATCTATATACTCATGGTGTCACCCACCTATTTCTTGATGAAGTTCATCGCTATCCAAACTGGGTTCGAACAGTCAAGAACATCTACGACAGCTATCCCAGGCTCAACATCATCTTCACAGGTTCCTCGCTTCTTGAAATCGACAATGCTGAGGCCGACCTATCCCGCCGCATTCGAACTTACCACTTAGAAGGGCTCTCATTCCGTGAATATCTGGCCATTAGCAATGTGGCCCAGTTAGACACTTTGTCCTTGGAAGAAATCCTTACACGGCATCAGCAGATTGCTGCAACCATCACATCACGACTGAAGGTTCTTCCCCATTTCGAGCAGTACTTCAGGCAAGGCTACTACCCATTCTTTCTTGAGACGTCATCCGCCGTCAGTTACTACGATCGCATCCTGAATGTAATCACCACTGTCATAGAGAATGACATCCCTGCCATAGAGAATATCGAATATGAGACTCTTCAGAAGGCCAAACGACTGCTGGCTCTGCTGGCCCAGATGAAGCCCTTCACCCCAAATGTATCTTCCCTTTGTGAGTCGCTATCGACAACCCGTAACCAACTCATCCGCATTCTGTCCCTCCTCAACCGTGCCGCACTCCTTCGTCTGCTATACACAGAAAGGAAAGACCTCAAGGCTTTAGGCAAGCCCGAAAAGATCCTTTTCAACAATCCAAACCTTATGCAGGCTTTGGCCTTGCCTGCCGATATTGGCACCATAAGGGAGTCTCTCTTTGCAGCCATGCTCTCCCAAAGCCACGTCATCAATTACCCTAAACAAGGGGATCTTCTCGTAGATGGGCAGTATCTGTTTGAAATAGGAGGCAAGGGTAAAGGTTTCACTCAGATTAAGGACATCCCCGACAGCTTTGTTGCTGCCGACGAGATTGAGATTGGCTTTGGCAACAAGATTCCCCTCTGGCTCTTTGGCCTGCTATATTAACCTCCAACCACAGCCCACTACAACACCCTCCCATTCAGTTTTCTCCAGAATTGTCAATTGCAACATTCAATATGACTATCTTATTCATAATTTATTTCCAATAATTTGTGCCGTTCAAAAAAGTTTTCGTAACTTTGCCCTCAAATATCAAATATGATCAATATGGAAGCAGTAACTTTTAGTCCCGCGCAAATGCATTTGATTACTTTAATGTCACATATAAAGTCGTCACATGCGTTAGACCAGTTGAAAGATCAATTGGCAGATTATTATGCTCGTCAGATTGATGCAGAAATGGAGCAATTATGGGAATCCGGAGAGTGGAACGAAGAGAAGCTAAAAAGTCTTCAAGATGCCCATTTCCGTACACCTTATAAATAATATTTACAATGCGACAGGTAGTTATTGACACTAATTGTCTCATACAGATCATTTCCCTCCATAGTCCATATCGTCCGATATGGAATGTTTTTCTTGCAGGAGAATTTCAGCTTTGTGTTTCCAATGAGATACTCGAAGAATATCAAGAAGTGATAGAACAGCAAACTACAGCTCGTATTGCAGAGAACATTATATTGCTTATTCTCAACAGATCATAATAACCATGTAAAAACCGACATCTTTCCCCATAATTAATTACGAGCTGCGGAAGTACAACATATAGTTTCATATTCGCTTTCATGCTTCAAGCGAACACGAAACCTATATCGTTAGATAAACATCTATTCAGAGAATCTTCTGTAATATTCTGACAAAAGAATCTATTTCGTTTGATTCTATCTTATATGATGCCTTGCACCCTACTTATAACTGCAGTATATATTATGTCTACTTTTGACCTACTACTTCATTTCTTGTTATAGAAATAGTCAAGACCTTGATTGCAATAGAAATCAAACTTTGTGTCAGAAGAGATGAGCGTCATCTTTTCCGTAATGGCATGAGCAATAATAAGGTGGTCTGTTGTGTCCGTGTGCTTTTCTGCGACATTCCTTTGCAAATGAATGAAATTCTCGTAATGTTCACGCTGAGGATATAGTACCTGAATTCCCAACTGGTCTGTCAGTTCTTGTACAACATCTTCAGGTGACTTCCAGTTTCTCCGCATATCCTCATACTTGTACCATGCCGCCACAATCTCACGAATGCTTGCAGCACACATATACAATTGGTTGCCATAGTCATTAACTACAGCTTCCACATCGCTGCTCATTTCGCCAGTGTCTCTGACCATATAGAGCATGATACAAGTATCTAGCAGATAGCGCATATTAGAGATTTGTAAACTCTGCTACCATCTTCATGAATTCCTTGTGCTCCTCGGAAGTCAACGGTTTCCTACCCATTCTCCTTGCATATTCTTTTGCATTATAAAGCCTTGAATGCCTGCTGTCCGATGGAACCTGGTTGGATGTTGCTGTTGTTATCATATCCTTCTATATTGGTTTTTGACGGCAAAAATACTATTTTTCTTCGAATCCGCAACAATTTAAAAGATATTTTTTGCTCATTTCTGGTAATTTCTTTCCTTTTCAGCCAAAGAAACGCTCTTCCAGCATCAGGCATAGGCAATGATACACCGGCAGATGCAATTCCTGTATCTTATACGTTTCCGTCTCTGGCACTCGTATACAAACATCCGCAAACTTCATCAGCTTGCTCTCTTTTGCCCCGGTTAAGCCAATCACCTTCAACCCTTTGGCTTTTGCGTTGACTGCAGCATAGAGCACGTTCTTCGAATTCCCTGATGTCGAAATCCCAAGATACACATCTCCCTCACGTCCATAGCCATTCACTTGCTGTGCAAACACCAGCGAATGCACAAGATACAACTCATAACCAAAACCGCTTGCCCATTAGAAGAACCTGTTCACCGCGCCGATACCTATTTTATATATCAGCAGCATCAGCGACAGATAGCCCATCAGCGACGGGATGTCGTTATAGAGCTTCGGTATGCCCCCGCGCCATGCCATCAGCCCCGTCAGTCCCATGCCAAGAACCACACCGCCCGCGAGCCACCACCAGCGACACTCCCTTACATCCAACATCTTCCATCGTCCATCCACCATCATACATCTCTCTGCTATCCACATTCCTAAACAGAACTCCCAAAGGTATTGCAGGAAGAAACTACCCCACGGACGCATCTCCTCATAGCCAAGCACACCTACCACCGTGCTCCATGCTAGACTGATTGCAAGAGCGCATTACTTACTCCTTATTAAATATAATGGAACATCCATGATTGCCCGCAACCTCTCTCTATGCTTATCTTCGCCGACAGCAATGGCGGCATTCAGCTTATTGCTCAGCAGTGCATACTCATAGAAGAAACTATCCATATTCAGTGGTCCAGACTGTGCATTCGCAAAATAGCCAGGTTTAAGAAAAAGCCGATACCTCCCTTAGTCTCCTGAAATACCTTTATACAAAGGGGTTCTGAGAAGGGATGTATCACTGAGACACCTCCCTTACATCTCACGCATAAACATACAATGTAACAGGGTTAGTGAAAGCGGGTCAGGTGCCTGTCCCCTGACCCACCCCAGAGCTTCGCCACACCTTGACCTTGGAATAGGGGCAGACGCAGTCGTGGCGTAAAAACGAAAAAAGCCCTCTCCACGAACTCTGCCGTGAAGAGGGCTTGGTATTGAGGCCTCGCGCAAGACGTCGAGGCAACTGCTAATTCTGTAAGAACTATTTCACTATTCCTTTTTCCAGATACTCTGCCAGATTGGTACGCACCTGGTCGCTGGCACGCTCCACGGCCACCTTTGCCATGTCGCTGTCAACCATCAGCTTCACCAGCTGCTCAAAGCTGGTTTTCGACGGGTTCCAACCGAGCTTGGCCTTGGCCTTGGTCGGGTCGCCCCATAGGTTAACCACATCGGTTGGACGATAGAAATCGGGCGACACCTCGACCAGCGTCTGCCCGACAAGCGTGGCACCGTCGCCCTTCAGGCTGACCGCCCGCTCATCCTTCACGCAGACACCCTTCTCGTTGATGCCGCTGCCCTGCCATTCCAGCTCGATGCCCACATGGTGGAAGGCCAGCGTGGCAAACTCGCGCACCGAGTGCTGAACACCGGTGGCGATGACGAAGTCTTCGGGCTGCGGGTGCTGCAAGATCAGCCACATACACTCCACATAGTCCTTGGCATAGCCCCAGTCGCGCAGCGAGTCGAGGTTGCCCAGGTAGAGACGTTGCTGCTTGCCCTGGGCAATGCGGGCCGCAGCCAACGTTATCTTACGGGTCACGAAGGTCTCGCCGCGGCGCTCGCTCTCGTGGTTGAACAATATGCCCGAACAGCAGTACATGTGGTATGCCTCGCGATACTCTTTCACTATCCAGAAGCCATACTGCTTGGCCACGGCGTAGGGGCTGTAGGGGTGGAACGGCGTGTTCTCGTTCTGCGGCACCTCTTCCACCTTGCCATAGAGCTCCGACGTGCTGGCCTGATAGATACGGCATGTGTCGGCCAGACCGCACTGCCGCACGGCCTCAAGCACGCGCAGCACACCCGTGGCATCCACGTCGGCCGTGAACTCGGGTGAGTCGAAGCTCACCTGCACATGGCTCTGGGCTGCCAGGTTATATATCTCGTCCGGGCGCACCTTGCCGATAATCTGTATCAGCGACATCGAGTCGCCCATGTGCCCATAGTGCAGATGGAAATGTTGTCTGCCCTCCAGATGGGCTATACGCTCACGATAGTCGCTACTGCTGCGACGTATCATGCCGTGCACGTCGTAGCCCTTTTCCAACAAGAACTCAGCCAAATACGACCCGTCCTGGCCCGTCACACCCGTTATCAGTGCTTTTTTCATAATCTACGTTGTAATATTTAACAATGTCTATTTCTATATTCAGAGGAGCAATGCCTCAAATTTATAATGAAACCGGAATTATTCAATCAGGAACTGACACTAAACAAGGTTACATTCGAGTCATTCGTACCATTCGTGTAATTCGTTTTAATTCGTTGTTAAAAAAAATTTTTAATTCGTTGTTAAAAAAAATGATTGTAAACTATATATAGTACCTGTACCTTATCACAAAATATTCCGACCTTTCAGCTTTCAATGTTTCCCTTGTACCATTCAAAGAGTCTCTTCACGCCGTCTTCAATCTCGACCTTGTGTGTCCATCCGAGCGAGTGCAGCTTTGTCACGTCTATCAGCTTGCGCATGGTGCCGTCGGGCTTTGAGGCGTCGAACACCACCTGCCCGTCGAAGCCCACAGCCCCAGCCACCAGCTCTGACAGTTGGCGGATGGTCAGCTCCTTGCCCGTGCCCACGTTGATGTGGCAGTTGCGTATCTCGCCAAGCGAGGGTATGGCACCGCCGCGTCCGGCACTGTGGTTGCGGTCCACGGCACCAGTCGTCGTGGCACCATAGTGCACACTGCTGTATTTCTCTATGCCGATGATGTCCGAGAAATCGACGTTCAGCAGCACATGCACCGAAGCGTCGGCCATATCCTCGCTCCAAAGGAACTCACGCAGCGGCGTGCCTGTGCCCCACAGCGTCACGCGGTTGTCCTCGATGCCGTATTTTGCCAGCACACTGAGCACCTCAGCACGGCTGGCCCTACCGTCAATGCCTTCCACCGGGCGCTGGTTCAGGTCGGCCACTATCGTCTGCCAGTCTTGCTCGTGAATCAGCTTTGCCAGATAAATCTTGCGCATCATGGCCGGCATGACATGCGAGTTTTCCAAGTGGAAATTATCGTTCGGGCCATAGAGGTTGGTAGGCATCACGGCAATATAGTTGGTGCCATACTGCAGGTTGTACGACTCGCACATCTTCAGTCCCGCAATCTTTGCTATGGCATACTCCTCGTTGGTATATTCCAGCGGCGACGTCAGCAGGCACTCCTCCTTCATCGGCTGTGGAGCGTCCTTCGGGTAGATACATGTGGAACCGAGGAAGAGCAGCTTCTTCACCCCGTGGGCGTATGCCTCAGAGATGACATTACACTGTATCTTCATGTTCATCATGATGAAGTCTGCCCTGTACAGCGAATTTGCCATTATGCCGCCCACGAAGGCTGCCGCCAGGACTACGGCGTCCGGCTGCTGCTCGTCGAAGAAGCGGCGCACGGCCAACTGGTCTGTCAGGTCCAGCTCTCGGTGCGTGCGGCCCACCAGGTTCCCGTACCCACGTTGTTTCAGATTGTTCCAGATGGCCGAGCCAACCAGGCCGTGGTGGCCGGCAACATAGATTTTAGCGTCCTTTTCTAATCTCATTTTTATGTTATGTTATTATGCAAGCGCGCACATCTCAGGCCCCTCGGCCTGACGTATTGACTCGCGCTGTATAGTTTTGAATTATAATTTCACGCATACTTTTCTCCAGACGAAATGCCACACACGCCAGGCGGGTGCCCAGAGCGTCTCTTCCGGATAGCGTGTCAGCAGACGTAGGTTTCGCCGGTTTTTCTGAACGAACGAATGCCAAGTGCCACCCTTATAGTAAGTGGTGCCACCGAAATGTCCGAAGTTGCCGCCATTCACTATCTCGTCAAGCAGCCAACGTCCTTCCTTCTCGTCAGGCTGCACAATCATTTTTGTCGTTTCGAGGCGAAACACCTCGCCCAGCACCCACATCAGCGCCGTGGCAAACTTATATAGCCCGAGCCGACGCAGCACCATTTCCAGCCTGTGACCATCGCCGAGTGCATAGTTTGCCTCTATCATGTCAGCCCTGTCCGCCCGCTGGAGCAGCAAAAAATAGTAGTCCATCACCTGCCGCAGTCCCACCCCTTCGTTAAACGCATGGCGGAAGATGTGGCTTAGCTGGAAGACAACGTTCACCTCCCACGTCGGCACGTTGAAGCGATGGGCAGGCCTGCCGGAGTGTCGCTTCACTGCACCAGAGAAGCAATCGTCTGCGTGCGCTGCGAAAAAAGCCTGCAACCTGCTGTTTTTCGCAGGCGAGTACATCCATGTTGGGGTGGTGTGCACCTCTATGGCTGTATCTTCATAGCAGTGAAAGTCGATGTGATGATACACCACTTCGCCAATCTCGCCCGTCTGCCTGAGGAAACGGACAATTGCTTTCCTTTTGCCTTCGACCCACAGGTCGATATCACCGCTCTGTCGTCTGAGGCCCAGGTCTTCCGCGACAGGCTTACCCTGCCCCGCCCTCTTCACTTTATACAGCTCTCCGTTGCTTTGTCCCTTCAGCACACACGTTCTGAATCCTGCGGCGGCGAAGCGCTCTGTCAGCTCTTCACACTGCTGTATCTGCGTCTTGTTCGTGTCTTCGATGGACGAGGTGTAAGCTATCCACTGATATTTCAACATCATGGGCGGCCACTGACTGTATGGCAGATGTTCCACCCCCGACATGCACACGCCCACCAGCGCCTGCTTGTTGGCCATGTCGAACAGCTGCTCCCATTCATCTTCGGTAGGAACACGCGACAGACTATCTGCAACGCCCACGGCAACGCGTATCAGGTCAAAGAACAAATCAATCATCGTAAAGTCCAAAAACGCTCACAGTTTTTATTATATCTTTGTTCTGCAGAGTTTTAGTTTAACAATATTGTTTCTACATTATTCCGTGTAGGGGCTACCGCCAGTGTAGGGGCAGGCCCCGTGCCAGCCCGATGGCCCGCAAGGGCCAATACACGCAGGGCACCCTGCCGACGATCGCCCTGCCGGTCGTGCGGGCTGGCACAGGGCTCGCCCATGCAAGCAGTATCCCTGCCCCTCCATCGCGCCAGGCAAGATAACGTTTATTCGCTTTTACCTAAAAGTTCTAAATAGAATGCTTGCATTCTCTCGGCTTCACTATAAGAGTCAAATCCTGAATTTGTCACCTCTTCATTTCATATGTTGTTTTTGTATCTTTGCACCCATGAAACAATATTGCAAATATTGTTGGTGCTCTTTTGCCTTATTTGTTATTCATACTTCTGCTTCCCCTTTCTGTAGTTGCATGGGTAGCAAAGGGATTTTCTGTAATTATCCGAAGAACCTTTCCCACACAAAACGAAGGGGGAAGATAAGACCTGCCATCAGGTAGCGCTTTCTAGTGTGCGGCTCTCGCCACATGCGATAGAGGAAGCGCAGGTTCATTCTGTCGGCCCACTCTGGGTAATATTCCTTTTCGCTGCGTGCTGTCTGATGAATAAACCCGCCACAGGTAAAGCCAATACCTTGATAGCCTGCAACCTTCACTCGCAAGAGGAACTCCTCCTGCTTGGTGGCACCCATACCCACCACCAAATAGTCAGGATTCAACTCTGTGATATATCGTGCAGTTTTGTCCATTTCGTCATCATCAACAAAATAGCCGTTGCGGTAGCCAATGATATTAGCCTTTGGATAACTTTCCTGTAGCATCCGCACAGCTTTCTCTACATCATTCTGTTTCGAAGCCACATAATATATAGATTTACCCGTTTCCGATGATACCTCTAACAACTGTCTGCCAATAGAAGTCATGTCGCAGCTACGCCTCGTCACCCCCTTGCCATACACCATGCTGATGGCAGCCACCAACAGAGATCCATCGGCAAAAATACCATCAAACCGTCCAAACAGTTCCTTGTGCGTCAAAGCATCGAGATACGAAACAGGATTCAAGAAAGTATATACCCTTCCCCTCC
>JAILBT010000127.1 GCA_024680755.1 Prevotella sp.
AGAGCGTGATGTCGGTATTCGACAAACCAAGGCGCTTGTAGATGATAACCGAGATGGTCATCACAGCTACGTAGGGAACGCCCTCGGCAAAGTAAAGGGTGGGCACCCAGGCCCAAGGATTCTTATTGTTCATGAAACATGATACATTAAACATTAAACATTAAACATTAAACATTAAACATTAAACATGGAACATTAAACATTAAACATTAAAAATTAAACATTAAGCATTAAAAATTAAAAATTAAAAATTAAAGAAGCTAACGTTCCATCTGTCCATTTGTCTATCTGTCTATTTGTCTAACTGTCTAACTGTCTAACTGTCTATTTGTCTAACTGTCTATTTGTCTAACTGTCTATTTGTCTATCTGTCTATTTGTCTATCTGTCTATTTGTCTAACTGTCTATCTGTCTAACTGTCTATCTGTCTAACTGTCTATCTGTCTATTTGTCTATCTGTCTAACTGTCTATTTGTCTAACTGTCTAACTGTCTATCTGTCTATTTGTCTAACTGTCTATTTGTCTATCTGTCTATTTGTCTATTTGTCTAACTGTCTATCTGTCTATTTGTCTATTTGTCTAACTGTCTATCTGTCTATTTGTCTAACTGTCTATTTGTCTAACTGTCTATCTATGACCGACTCAGAACGCATATATCAGCTTCGCGACGAGCTGCACGAGCACAACCATCGCTACTATGTGCTCAACCAGCCCACCATCAGCGACCAGGACTTCGACCGTCTGATGCACGAACTGCAGCAGCTTGAGGCTCTCCACCCCGAGCTGTACGACCCCAACTCGCCCACGCAGCGCGTGGGCAGCGACATTAACCAGGATTTCCGGCAGGTGCGTCACCGCTACCCCATGCTCTCGCTGGCCAATACCTACAGTCCGCAGGACGTTGAGGAATGGTACCGGCAGGTGGAGCGTTCGCTGGGCGGCGAAGCCTTTGAGGTGTGCTGCGAACTGAAATACGACGGGCTGTCCATCTCGCTGACCTACGACCACGGGCGGCTGGTGCGTGGCGTGACACGCGGCGACGGCGTGCAGGGCGACGACGTGACAGAGAACGTCAAGACCATACGCAGCATACCCTTGGTGCTGAGCAGCGACGGTCTGCCCGAGAGCTTCGAGATCAGGGGCGAGGTGCTCATGCCCTGGACATCGTTCGAGCGGCTCAACCGCGAGCGCGAGCAGCGCGAGGAACCGCTCTTTGCCAACCCACGCAACGCCGCCAGCGGCACGCTGAAGAGCCAGAAGAGCGAGGTGGTGGCCCGGCGCGGCCTCGATGCCTATCTCTACTACCTGCTGGGCGAAGAGCTGCCCGCGGACGGCCACTACGAGAACCTGCAGGCAGCCGCCTCATGGGGCTTCAAGATCAGCCAGGGAATGAAGAAGGTGCAGACCCTTCAGGGCATACTCGATTATATAGCCTATTGGGACACCGAGCGGCGCAACCTGCCCGTGGCCACCGACGGCATAGTGCTGAAGGTCAACTCGCTGCGCCAGCAACGTCATCTGGGCTTCACGGCCAAGAGTCCGCGCTGGGCCATTGCCTACAAGTTTAAGGCCGAACGCGAAGAGACACGCCTGCTGCAGGTGACATACCAGGTGGGGCGCACGGGGGCCGTCACTCCCGTGGCCAACATGGAGCCCGTGCAGCTGGCGGGCACCACCGTGCGGCGCGCCACGCTGAACAACGAGGACTTCATGCGGCAGCTTGACCTGCACGAGGGCGACTATGTCTATGTGGAGAAGGGCGGCGAGATTATTCCCAAGATAGTGGGTGTCAACCTGGAACGCCGCAGCGCCACGGCCCGCCCTGTTGAGTTTGCCAGCCGCTGCCCCGAGTGCGGCACAGCGCTGGTGCGCTACGATGGCGAGGCTGCCCACTACTGTCCGAACGACACCGGCTGTCCGCCACAGCTGAAGGGTCGCATAGAGCACTTCATAGCCCGTCGCGCGATGAACATCGTCTCGCTCGGACCGGAGACGGTCGACGACTACTGGCGGCGCGGACTGATACGCAACCCGGCCGACCTCTACGAGCTGCGCGTACAGCAGCTGTGCGGCAGCGACCGCAGCCGCATGAAGTCGGCACGCAACGTCATCGACGGCATACACCGCTCGCTTGACGTGCCCTTCGAACGCGTGCTCTTTGCACTGGGCATACGCTTCGTGGGCGAGACGTCGGCACGCCTGCTGGCACGACATTTCAAGTCGATGGACGCCCTGCAGCAAGCCACACTGGCCGAGCTGCTCGACGTGGAGGGCGTGGGCGAGGTCATTGCGCGCAGCATCATCACATATTTCCACGACCCGCAGAACGCCATGCTTGTGGAGCGACTGCGCAGCTACGGACTGCAGATGCAGCTGTCGGCCGAGCAGATGCAGCCGCAAGGCCACGAGCTGCAAGGGCTGTCGGTGGTCATCAGCGGCGTGTTCCGACATCACAGCCGCGACGAATACAAGCTGATGATAGAACAGCATGGAGGCAAGAACGTGGGCAGCATAAGCGGCAAGACATCGCTCGTGCTGGCCGGCGACAACATGGGGCCGGCAAAGCTGGAGAAAGCCAACAAGCTGGGCGTGAGGATAGTGTCGGAAGATGAGTTTCTCGCCATGCTGACGACCGACGACAATGCCACGGAAGACAAGGAAGAAGAGTGACGCCCCTCGGGGTGTACTGACAAACATAGACACAACTATCAAAAAAAACACACAGAGATTATGAACATTCTGATTCTACAAGCCTCACCCCGGGCCAACGGCAACACGGCCTGGATGGCCGAAGAATACAAGAACGCGGCCGTGGCAGCAGGCCACCAGGTGACGCTGGTCAACGTGTCGCACAAGAAGATTGCAGGTTGCCTGGCCTGCGAATACTGCCACAGCAAGGGCAACGGTACATGCATACAGAAAGACGACATGCAAGAGCTCTACCCGCTGATGGCCGAGGCCGAGGTGCTGGTGCTGGCTGCGCCTATCTACTATTTCACGCTGAACGCTCAGCTGCAGGCACCCATACAGCGCATGTACTGCGTCGGCGCGCCGGCAAAGGTGAAGAAGATGGCACTGCTCACGTCGTCGTATTCGCCCGGCGTTTACAGCGGTGCGACGGCCGAGTACCGCGACATCTGCAACTACTGGCACGCCGAGGACAGCGGCATCGTGACGGCAAAAATTGACGAGCAGAAGACCGACGAGACCAGGGCTAAGATACAGGCCCTGGTGAACAATCTGTAAGGGCGGCAGCGGAGGAAAAAAGAGAATAGCAAGAAAGACGTTTTACGACCATGATACTATCAACGACACCTCAGATTGAAGGCCACCCGATACGCGAATACAAGGGTGTGGTCACAGGCGAGACGATTATCGGCGCCAACTTTGTGAAGGACTTCTTTGCCGGCATACGTGACATCATTGGCGGCCGGTCGGGCAGCTACGAGAAGGTGCTGCGCGAGGCGAAAGAGACATCGCTCAATGAGATGATGGAGCGCGCCCAGGCCCTGGGTGCCAACGCCATCGTGGGCATCGACATCGACTATGAGACCATAGGCGGCAACAGCTCGATGCTGATGGTTGCCACCAGCGGCACGGCCGTAGTGCTGTAAGGTCGGCTCTGAATATCCATCTGCGACGGAAGCCCCGTCTGCCATGCGCATGGCAGACGGGGCTTCTGTCGTAGGTCGGTGTGCTTGTGTGTCGGTATAAGGTGTTAAACAACTAAAGCTATCGGCACACCACGTCGCACTCGATGTTCATTATCTTTGCCACCTTGAGTATGGTGTCGATGTGATGGCCCACGGCTGCTGCCATGTGGTGTGTGGGTCCGGCCTCGCTCCACTTGTTGACAAACTCTCGGCAGGAGAGCGAGAACTTGGTTCGCATGTTGGTGTCGCCGAACATGAAGATGGGGCCTTCCTCGTTGACACCCTCTGCGGCCACGAACTTGAACACGCCGTTCTTGTCCTGCGTGATGGCCAGGTAGGTGACGGGTCCGGTGGGCGGATAGAACTGTGTGAGATAGCCACCGCCAGTCTTGCCGTGGAAGACGGGCACTATCTTCATCGTGGGCTTGTGTGCCTGCGAGATGTCGAAGTCGCCCGAGCCAGAGTGTCCGATGATGCAGATGTCTTTCGGGAAGTCGATGGAGTACATCTCGGCCAGTGTTCCGGTGCCGGAGATGGTCTTCAGTATGGACATGGCCATTGCCACCTTCATATCGCCTTCGACGGCGCATGCCGTGTGCTGCTTGATGAGCATCGAGAAGGCGGGTATGAGCATCGAGTCGAGCTTGCCTGCCACGCCCTGTGCGAAGCCTGCATAGTGAGAGGCTATCATGCCCAGCTTCTCATCCTTGACCCACTGTTCGAAGGCGACGACATACTTTGCCATGTCCCACACCTTCTCGATGGTGCCGCCGCCCTCAATCTCGAAGGTGTCGAGTATGTCCTGTGCCTTGGCGCGTATGGCCTGCTCGTCGGTGATGTTGTCGGCAATGGCCCACATCTGCTCCCAGTCGAACTGCTTGGTATAGACGAACATGCGGTGATAGAGGTTGGTCTCGTCGATATAGAGGTCCATCATGCCGGGATAGGGTCGGCCTATCTGTGCGATGTTGGTGTCGCGGAAGCGCCGGCGCACCTGTGCTGCCCGGCACCAGTCCTCAATCTCGGCCTGAGCTCCGGGGTCGCCCCCCTCTACGACGCCAGTGATTACGGCCGAGCGTTTGCCGGCGCGGTTGAGGTCGGCCACCATCTCGCCTATGGCGCCACAGGCGTAGAGGTCGCCCAGCCAGATGGGTATGTCGGTGTTGGGATAGTCAGGAGCCAGCTTTTTCTGTAGGTTGACGATGACGACAGGCACGTCCAGGTCGCGCACGGCTGGCAGCATGTTGTAGGATGTGCAGTAGGTCAGCATCTGCAGGATGACCAGGTCCACGTCGGCCGCGCGGAACTTGTCGCCGGCAGCCATCGACTGTTCCTTTGTAGTGACCATGCCGCCGTCGATAATCTCGATGGTGTCTGGCAGGGTCTTCTTAAAGTCTGCATACTGCTGCTCGAAGTTGGGGACGAGCTGTGGGAACTGCGGCAGGTAGGCCTGCAGCGCGATGGAGAACACGCCCACGCGGGCTTTGGTCTCGACTAAGGGTTTTGCCATGTTAAGAAAGTATTAATTGTTAGTTTTTTAGTTTTTGAGTTTTTTAGTTTGTTAGTTTTTTAGTTTTTTAGTTTTTTAGTTTTTGAGTTTTTGAGTTTTTGAGTTATTTAGTTGTTTAGTTGTTTAGTTGTTTAGTTGTTAGTTATATATTCAAGTTTCGCAAGCCCGGCGTGGCACGCCCTGAAAGGGCAACGAGCGGCCCTGGGCTAATTGCTCATCGCCCCTTCGGGGCGCTATCGGATAATTGCGGATAATCATATTAACCTCGGACCTTTGACCTTGAACCTTAGACCTCAGACCTTAGACCTTGTAATGCGCAGGTACTTGTCGTATGCTTGGTCCCACTGTGCCTTGTCTTGTGGCTCATAGCGCACAAGGTCAATGCTGTCAGCGATAATCTGTCGCATGTGCCAGATGTCGCTTACGGCTCCGGCAGCCTTTGCCTGCACCATGATGTTGCCCAGGGCGGTGCCTTCCTGCGGACCTGCCAGCACGCTGACGCCGGTGGAGTTGGCGGTAAACTGGTTAAGATACTTGTTTAGCGAGCCTCCGCCGATGATGTGCAGGGTGTCGATGTCGAACGTGGCCACCTCTTGCAGCCACCGGAACACCTGCCGATATCGCAGAGCCAGCGAGTCGAAGATGCAGCGGCATATCTCTGCCGGCGTCTCTGGCACGGGCTGGCCCGTCTCGCGGCAGTAGTGTTGTATGGCCTTTATCATGCTTGGCGGATTGGCAAAGAGGGCATCGTCAGGATTAATCAGGCTGCGGAAGGCTTCCACCTGCATGGCCGAGCCTTGCAGCTCCGGGTGCGACAGCTGTCTGACCTCGTCGGGCCATTCCTTGCGGCAGCGTTCGTAGAGCCACATGCCGCAGATGTTCTTCAGGAAGCGTGTGGTGCCTTCGATGCCACCTTCGTTGGTGAAGTTGCGCTCGTATGATGTATCGTTTATGATGGCGTCACGCGTCTCTATGCCCATCAGGCTCCATGTGCCGCTGCTGAGATAGGCAAAGTGCTCGTCCTTGGCAGGCACGGCGGCTACGGCCGAGCCGGTGTCGTGGCCTGCCACGGCATAGACGGGCACGGGGCCCAGACCGGTCATCTGCTGCACCTCGGCCGTCAGCGTGCCTATCATGTCGCCCGGCTGCACCATGCGTCCGAAGCTGGAGCGCGACAGGCCGAGCGACTGCAGCAGGCGTTCGTCGAGCTGCTTGGTGCGTGGGTCGAGCAGCTGCGACGTAGAGGCAATGGTATATTCGCACACGGCGTTGCCGGTCAGCATCCACGACAGGGCATCGGGCACGAAGAGTATCTTGTCGGCTGTGGCTAAGGCTGCGTTCTGCTCGCGCCGCATGGCATAAAGCTGGAAGATGGAGTTGAAGTTGAGAAACTGTATGCCCGTGACGTCATAAACATCCCTGCGACCGACGACGTGTTGCAGATAGTCGTCCATAGCGTCGAAGGTGATGGGGTCGCGATAGGCCATGGGGTTGCGCAGCAGCTGACCGTCGCGGCCTATGAACACGAAATCGACGCCCCAGGTGTCGATGCCGATGCTGCTGATGCTGACACCACGTCTGGCCACCTCGCTCAGGCCGCGTATAACCTCGTTGTAAAGGGCGTAGATGTCCCAGAAGAAGTGGCCGTGCATCTGTATCAGGTTGTTGGGGAAGCGCGTCACTTCCTCCAGCTCTATGTGTCCCTGCTGCAGTGTGCCCAAGATGGTGCGTCCGCTGGTGGCACCGAGATCTACGGCGAAGAAATGTTTTTGTGTTTCCATGTATCAGTAGTAGGTGTTTGGTGTTTGGTGTTAGGTTTTTCTGCTTTTCGCTGGCAAAATTACATATTTTTTTCTTTCCTGCAAACAATTGTTTCCGATAAAATGTTAAAAAGATAGGTGTCAGGTGGTAGTTGTTAGGTTTTAGGTGTCAGGTGGTAACCAACACCTAACACCTCATACAGAGAAAGAGCCGTCCAAGAGTGAACGGCTCTAATGTAATGGAGGGTAATGGAGGCTTTCTTTTACTTCTTGACGTAAGTTCTGCTCTTGCTGGAACCTTCCTGTTGCCGCTCGGCCGGATTTGCAATCCGGCCGCACCGAATATCAGCATTTGCAATGCGATTAAAGATATTTATCGGATTGAAAATCCTTATACTCGTAGCGGTCGGATTGCAAATCCGACCGAGCGCACGAGGCACTGTCGCAGAAAATTTGTCCTTGCGGGCTGGCCCGGGGCTTTGTCCCTACCAAAGTGAAGGCGAGTCAACGTGAATTAAAAATAAGTTTAACCAGGGTTAACTCATATTACGAATAAGACTGAAAGTAGTCAACCAAAATCGTTAAACTACAGTGGCTGGACACCTCAAGAAAACATGCCAAGGGTTTTTGGCTACTGGCAAAAGGCTTTTCGGCTACAGGCAAAAAGCCTTTCGGCTACAGGCGAAAGGTCTTTCGCTTGTAGCCGAAAACTCTGACAGGGCCTGTTTTGTACCTTAACGGTGCCTGTTTTGTACCTTAATGGAGCCTGTTTTGTACCTTAGTTCCTGACCGGACGGGTAGCCGCTCGGCCGGATTTGCAATCCGGCCGCACCGAATATCAGCATTTGCAATGCGGGTTAAAGATATTTATCGGATTGAAAATCTTATACTCGTAGCGGTCGGATTGCAAATCCGACCGAGCGCCCGAGAATGACAGTTTGTCTTTGTGTAGCCATAAGTCAAGGAAGTTGGGATGGAGCTGCAGCATAGCTGCTACATGCAGAAATGCTTGGGAAGATGGGGGGAAAAGCGATCGTAAATTACGATTGTTAAGTCTAAATAACGAAAAAAAAGAAGAATGAGGGCAAAGAAGAAATGTGGACAGCTTCTTCTTTACTCTTCATTCTTCAGTTCTTGTTTTCATTATTCCTCATACATGGCGTCTATCTGCCGCCGGTAGTTCTCGGCCACGACCTTGCGGCGTATCTTCAGCGTATTGGTGAGCTCGCCGCGCTCCATTGTGAAGTGGTGTGGCAGGAGCGTGAAGCGCTTCACCTTCTCATACTGGGCCAGCTGCTGCTGCAGCGTGTCTATGCGCTCCTGTAGCATGTTGTGTATTTGGCTGTCGGCGCAGAGGTCCTCACGGCAGCTGAAGGCGATGTTGTTGGAGCGGGCATACTGTTCGAGCAGGGCATAGTCGGGTATGATCAGTGCAGAGACAAACTTACGTTCGTCGGCAATGACGGCCACCTGGTCGATAAACTTATCGACGAGCAGCTTGGCCTCGATCATCTGCGGGGCGATATATTTGCCGTTCGATGTCTTGAACAGGTCTTTGATACGGTCGGTGAGGAACAGCTCGCCGTCTTTGATGTATCCGGCGTCGCCGGTGTGGAAGAAGCCTTCCTGGTCAAAAGCTTGCCGGGTGAGGTCGTCGCGCCGGTAGTAGCCTGGCGTGACGGTTGGTCCTTTGAGCATGACCTCGCCTGTGTCGGCTATCTTGACCTGTATGCCGGGTATGGGCCGTCCGACGGAGCCGATAGTGATGGGCTTGTCGAAATGGCAGTTGCTGACGGTGGCCAGCGACTCGGTCAGGCCGTAGCCCACCATCATGTTCAAGCCGATGGACAAGATGAACTCTTCGACCTCGGCTGACACTGCGGCGCCCGCGGTGGGGAAGAAATGGGCGTTGTCCAAGCCCAGCTCCTTGCGCACGAGCGAGAAGATGGTCTTGTTGATCAGCTCATACTCTAAGTGCAGAGCCAGGGGGGGGTGCTTCTGGCGGAACACATATTCTATATTGTGTCGGCGGCCGACCTTGAGCGCATGTTCGAACATGGCTCTGGTGGCGGGGTTGCTGCTCTCTATCTTCTGGCGGACGCCGACATAGACTTTCTCCCAGAAGCGGGGCACACTCGACATGCATGTGGGGTGGGTCTCGCGCATCGACTGCTGCACCTGGTGTGGGTCGGTGTTGACAATGATGCGCGCGCCGGCGCCGATGGCGAGCAGGTCCCACGCACGCTCGAAGATGTGGGTGTAGGGCAGAAACATCATCACGCGGTCTTGCTCGCACACGGGCACGCTCTGTATGTTGGCCTGGAACGCGGCCCGATACTGGCTGTGCCTGAGCATGACACCCTTCGACTGCCCTGTCGTGCCACTGGTGTAGAGTATGTTGGCCAGATCGTCGTAGGTGGCGGCACGGGTGCGGGCATCGACCTCGGACTGTCGGGGCAGGCCCTCGCCACGGCGCATGAAGTCGCTGAAGTGGATGGCGAAGGTGTCGTTGGGATGGATGGCCACGGCCTCGTCGAACACGACGATGTGCTGCAGCGTGGGGCAGAGGGTAAAGATGCGGCGCGCCTTGTCATACTGCTCCTGCTGGCCGACAAAAAGGATGCGTATCTGGGCATCGCTGGCCATGAACTGTATCTGCTCCTCGGAGCTGGTGGCATAGAAGGGAATGGTGACGGCACGGATGGCCCAGGCACCGAAGTCGCACAGCAGATACTGTAACGCGTTCTGCGAGAAGATGCCAATGTTCTCCTGCACGCCAACGCCCATATTGAGCAAAGCATTGGCTACCTGGCGCGAACGCTCGGCGGCCTCGGCAAAGGAACAGCTCTTCCACTCGCTTCCGCCGAAATCCTTATATATAAAGAGCTCGCGCCGGCCATAACGCTCGGCCTGGGCAAAAATCATGTTTGAGAGATGACCGTATTCCTGCATTTGACAGTTAGAAAGTTTGACAGATTAGACAAATAGACAATTAGACAGATAGACAGATAGACAGATAGACAATTAGACAGATAGACAGATAGATAGTTAGACGGATAGACAGATAGACGGATAGACAGATAGACAAATAGACAGATAGACAGATAGACAGTTAGATAGTTAGACAGATAGACTTTTAGAAGAAAGTGCCGTCGTAATAATACTTATGTTGGCAGAACCAACAGCTCTTAATTCTTAAATCTAAATTGCATGAATAATGCTGACTATATACATTACAGACTCTGACCATGAACCGTCAATATCAAAGCTATCTACTCTAAACTCTCTACTGTCAATTCTCAACTGTCAATTCTCAACCGTCAATTCTCAACCGTCAATTCTCAATTTTCAGTTCTCAACTCTCAGTTTCCGAACAGCGTCTGGCTTAGTGCCTGCAGAGCTCGCTGCTTGTCCTGCCGACGGACGAGATATGATATGTTGTAGTTGCTGCCGCCGTATGAGATCATACGCACGGGTATGTCCTTCAGCGCCTTGGTGGCCAGTGTCTCGAAGCCCAGGTTGCCCCAGTCGAGGTCGCCCACGATGCAGATGATACACATGTCCTTATCCACGCTCACGGTGCCATATTTCTTCAGCTCATCGACAATTTCTGCAAGGTGGGTCTGGTTGTCAATGCTCATCGACACGCCCACCTCTGATGTACACACCATGTCAATGGGTGTCTGGTAGCTCTCGAAGATCTCGAACACCTTACGCAGGAAGCCGGTTGCCAGGAGCATGCGGCTCGACTTAATCTTGATGGCCGTGATGTTGTCTTTTGCGGCCACGGCTTTTATCTTGCCGCGCTCGGTGAGCGACGAAATAGTTGTTCCCTCAGCCTCTGGGTTCATAGTGTTGAGCAGGCGGACGGGTATGCCTGCATACTTGGCCGGCTGAATGCATGTGGGGTGCAGTATCTTTGCGCCGAAATATGCCAGTTCGGCCGCCTCCTCGAAGCAGAGTTGGTGCACGGGCTGCGTGTTAGCCACGACACGCGGGTCGTTGTTGTGCATGCCGTCGATGTCGGTCCATATCTGTATCTCGTCGGCCTGTATGGCGGCTCCGATGAGCGAGGCGGTGTAGTCGCTGCCTCCGCGCTGCAGGTTGTCTATCTCGCCGTATGCGTTGCGACAGATGAAGCCTTGCGTCAGATAGACCTGTGCGGCGGGGACATCGTCGAGCGTCTGCTGCAGCTTCTCCTTTATATACACCGTGTCGGGCTCGCCATTCTTATCGGTGCGCATGAAGTCGAGGGCCGACAGCAGATGGGCATTGATGCCCTGCTCCTGCATGTATGCCACCATCATGTTGGTGCTGATGATTTCGCCCTGTGCCACTATCGCTTTCTCCTCGAAGCTGGTGAAGAGCTCCTTGGTGAACGAGCGCAGATACTGGAACTCGTCTTTCAGCAAGAGCTGCACCTGCTGGCGGGTCTCTTCCTTGGCGTATAGCTCGCTGACGTGGCCCATGTACTTTGCCTCAAGCTGGTTGATTACCTCGTGGGCGCCGTCGGGATTCTTCTTGTAGAGGTAGTCGGCTATCTCGACCAGCGAGTTGGTGGTGCCGCTCATGGCCGACAGGACTACAAACACGGGCCTGCCCTGACGCACCACCAGCCGGGCCACATCCTTCATACGTTGCGGCGTGCCAACGCTGGTGCCGCCAAATTTCATTACTATCATCTCGGTTTCTGTTTTTGAGTTGATGAGTTCTTGAGTTCTTGAGTTGATGAGTTCTTGAGTTGATGAGTTCTTGAGTTGAGGAGTTCTTGAGTTCTTGAGTTGATGAGTTCTTGAGTTGAGGAGTTCTTGAGTTCGTCATCTTTTCATTTCCTGCACCTGTCCGCAGTTGCAGCGATAGACGATGCCGGGGAATCGCTCGAGCATCTGCATGTTGTGTGTGCTCATGACGACGGCCGTTCCGTGTTGTGAGATGTCGCGCAGCAGCGACGTTATCTGCACGGCCGTATCAGGGTCGAGGTTGGCCGTGGGCTCGTCGGCAATGATGAGCTTCGGCTCGTTCAGTATGGCGCGTGCTATGGCCACGCGCTGCTGCTCACCGCCAGACAGCTCGTAGGGCATGGCAGCGGCCTTCTGGCTCATGCCCACCTGCTCGAGCACCTCGTCGATGCGCCGGTCGCGGTCGGCACGCTTGGTCCAGCCCGTGGCCTTCAGCACGAAGCGCAGGTTGTGCCTCACGTCGCGGTCGGACAGCAGCTGGAAGTCCTGGCAGATGATGCCCATCTGCCGGCGCAGCTGCGGCACATGGCGCCGCTTGAGGCGCAGCAGGTCCTGGTCGAGCACGGTGGCCTGCTCGGCTTCGTAGATGTCGAGCTCCATGTACATCGTCTTGAGCAGCGAGCTCTTGCCCGAACCCACGCGGCCAATGATGTAGATGAACTCGCCCTCCGCGGCGTGGAAGCTCACGCCGGTCAGCACCTTGGTGCCGTCGGTCTGCTCTATGGTGGCTCCTTTATAGTCTATCAGCATAGTAAAAAAAAGCCGCGCAACGCCCACCGCTATATCAGCGTTGAGCATTGCGCCTTCTGAAATCTAGTCCTTGCCTTCGCGGGGACTTTATATACTGAACTGTGGGCCCCTCTGCCGAGGATGTCCTGACCCACAGGGGCTAACGTTCCATGTCGTTACTCCTCGTTGTCTCTCAACTGCTGCACATAGATGGCGTGCTCCATCTTCAAACGGTTCAGCACGCTGGGCTTTGTGAACTGCTGACGACGGCGCAACTCTTTCACAACGCCGGTTTTCTCAAACTTACGCTTAAACTTCTTGAGAGCCCTCTCGATGTTCTCACCTTCTTTTACAGGTACAATAATCATTGTTTTGCTTGATTTTAATTTTTATGGTTTTTATTTGCGGCTGCAAAGTTACAACCTTTTCTGAAATCTGCAAAGTTTTTGGACAAAAAAATTAATTATCCGAACGTTTATTTGTACCTTTGCGGCCGAATTGACTGGACACGGTGTTCGCGCCCCCACGCAACACGCATTATTCAACATAAACACAATAACAATACATTAACAAAAATCAATCAGACTAGATGTACAAGATTTTTCCGGGCTTTCACCTTGTGCAAGCCCATCACGACCGCAAACGCTCGCGCAGGCTTGACCCTCAGCGGTGGCTGAAGAAGAGCCTGCAGGTAATGCTGGTGGCCGGCGTGACTCTGACCCTTTGGAACATGAACCCCGACGCTTTCGGCATCAACGGGCTGACGGTGATACAGCAGCGCGTCATTGCCATCTTCGCCTTCGCTATGCTGATGTGGGTGATGGAGGTGGTGGCCTCGTGGGCCACGTCGGTGGGCATCATGGGCCTTATGCTTCTCTTCTGCACCGACAGCGGCCTGGCCCCGATGGTCAATCCCGATGTGGTGGGCCCCGTGCTGAGCTACAAGGCGGTGATGGCCTGCTTTGCCGACCCTGTGGTGATGCTTTTCATCGGCGGGTTCAGCCTGGCCATTGCCGCCTCTAAGGTGGGGCTGGACGCCCAGCGGGCCAAGATACTTCTTCGGCCCTTCGGCACGCGCTCTGAGATGGTGCTGCTGGGCTTCCTGCTCATCACGGGCGTGTTCTCGATGTTCGTCAGCAACACGGCCACGGCTGCCATGATGCTGACCTTTCTCACGCCGGTGTTCAAGCAGCTGCCCCCCGAGGGCAAAGGGCGCATCGGTATGGCCCTGGCCATACCCGTGGCGGCAAACATCGGCGGCATGGCCACACCCATAGGCACACCGCCCAACGCCATAGCCCTGAAGTATCTGAACGACCCCGACGGGCTGAACATGCAGCTGGGCTTCGGCGAGTGGATGGCGTTCATGCTGCCGCTCACGCTGGTGCTGCTGCTGCTGGGCTGGTGGATACTGAAGACACTGTTCCCCTTCACACAGAAGACGGTGTCGCTCGAGATAGAGGGCGAGATGAAGGATGGCATACACACGAAGATAGTGATCGTGACGTTCATCGTGACGGTGGTGATGTGGATCTTCGAGAAACAGACAGGTATCAACTCCTACACGGTGGCGCTGATACCCTTCGTGGTCTTCTCGCTGACGGGTGTCATCACGCGCTACGACCTGGAGGAGATCAACTGGAGCGTGATATGGATGGTGGCGGGCGGCTTCGCCCTGGGCTACGGCCTCAACGCGTCGGGCCTGGCGGCCAACGCCGTAGAGAGCATACCCTTCGGGCAGTGGAACCCGCTGCTGATACTCGTCGTGAGCGGACTGATATGCTACACGCTGAGCAACTTCATCAGCAACTCGGCCACGGCCGCCCTGCTCATGCCCATACTGGCCGTGGTGTGCACCGGCATGGGCGACACCCTGCAGGCCATTGGCGGCACGCCCACCGTGCTCATCGGTATAGCCATCGCCGCCAGCAGCGCCATGGTGCTGCCCATCTCGACACCACCCAACGCCCTGGCCTTCTCTACCAACCTGGTCAAGCAGGAAGACATGGTCAAGGTAGGTCTCATCATGGGTGTCATCTCGCTCTGTCTGGGCTACACCATGCTCTACCTGCTCGGACAGGCCCAAATGATCTGAAGCAGCAGGCGAAAGAGAGCTACGCACAAAAAGCAAACCAGCAAAAACCAACGTCTTGATTGGTTTTTGCTGGTTTTTTCTATCTGTCGCCGGCGCGCAAAAAGCTCACGTCCGGGCATCAACCTTGCTTAGGAACTGACCTTTGTCTTAAAAAACTGATTGTAAACTTTGTTTAGTTCCTGTACCTTATCAGGCACGAACTCGGTGTGGGGCACGTTGCTGTCCTGCCTACAGAGCAGGTCCGGCAAGATGTCAGGGCGGCGCCCGTTGGCTATATACACCCGTATGCCCAGGGCGGCGGTGGCCGTTGCGGTGTGGTATTTCGACTGCATGCCGCCGCGGCCCAGCGAGCTCTTCTCTGCCTGCACATAGTGGCTCAGGTCGGTGCCCGGCTCGACGCGCTCGATGAGTCGCGAGTCCGTCTGTGCAGGGTCGCCGGTATAGAGGCCGTCGATGTTCGACAGCAGCACCAGCGCCTCGGCCCGTATCATGCGCGCTATGAGGCCCGACAGCTCGTCGTTGTCGGTGAACATCAGCTCGGTCACGCTGACGGTGTCGTTCTCGTTCACGATGGGCAGCACGCCGTTCTCGAGCATTACCTCCATGCAGGCACGCTGGTTGTCATACTGCTCGCCGGGCAGGAAATTCTCTTTCATCGTCAGCACCTGGCCCACATGCAGTCCGTGCTCGCGGAAGAGGTCGTAGTAGAGCCCCACCAGTTTCACCTGCCCTATGGCAGAGAAGAGCTGGCGCTGCTCCACCGAGTCGAGGCTGTGGTCCACATGCAGCTCGCCGCGCCCGCAGGCCACGGCGCCGCTCGACACCAGCACCACCTCGAGGCCCTCGTGGCGCAGCCGCGCTATCTGGTCCACCAGCGACGACATCTGCGTCACGTTGAGCTTGCCGTCGGGCCGCGTCAGCACGTTCGACCCCACCTTCACCACCACGCGGCGCACAGCCAATACGTCACCCTTCATCTGTAATCTTTAATCTTTAATGTTTAATCTCTAATGTTTAATCTTTAATGTTTAATCTCTAATGTATAATGTTTAATGTTTCTCGCTGTCTCGCTGCCGTATCTCCACGCGTCGCACCTTGCCCGAGATGGTCTTTGGCAGTTCATCGACAAACTCGATGACACGCGGATACTTGTATGGTGCCGTCACGCGCTTGACGTGCTGCTGCAGCTCCCTGACCAGCTCGTCGCCGGCCCGCTGGCGGTATTCGGCAGCCAGCACGACGGTGGCCTTTACGACCATGCCCCGTATGTCGTCCGGCACGCCCGTTATGGCACACTCCACCACGGCGGGGTGTGTCATCAGGGCCGACTCCACCTCAAAGGGTCCTATGCGGTAGCCGCTCGACTTGATGACGTCGTCGGTGCGGCCCACGAACCAGTAGTAGCCGTCCTCGTCGCGCCAGGCTACGTCGCCCGTGTGGTACATGCCGTCGTGCCAGGCGCGTCGCGTCAGCTCGTCGTCGCGGTAGTAGCCCTTGAACAGTCCGAGCGGCTTGCCCTGCGGCGTGGCCCGGGCCGTCTCGTCGGCCAGGATGACTATCTCGCCCTTCTCGCCGTCTTCGCAGGGCGTGCCGTCGGGCTTCACCAGGCCGATGGCATACTGCGGGTTGGGCATACCCATCGAGCCGGGCTTAGCCTGCATCCAGGGGAAGGTGCCCAGCGTCATGGTGGTCTCGGTCTGGCCGAAGCCCTCGTAGATGGTAAGTCCCGTCAGCTGGCGGAAGCGGTCGAACACAGCCGGGTTGAGGGCCTCGCCCGCCGTGCAGCAGTGTTCGAGCGCCGAGAGGTCGTACTGTGTGAAGTCCTCGCGTATCATGAAACGATAGATGGTGGGCGGCGCGCAGAAAGAGGTGACGCGGTAGCGTTCCATCTGGCGCAGCAGCGTGGCGGCCTCAAACTTCTCGTGGTCGAACACAAACACCGTGGCGCCGGCAAACCACTGTCCGTAGAACTTGCCCCACACGGCCTTTCCCCAGCCCGTGTCGGCCACGGTCAGGTGCAGCGACCCGGGGTGCAGGTTGTGCCAATAGACACCTGTTGTGAGATGGCCCAGGGCATAGAGGAAGTCGTGGGCCACCATCTTTGGCTCGCCCGATGTGCCGCTGGTGAAATACATGAGCATGGTGTCGCCGTTGTCGGTCTGGCAGAAGCGACCGCCGTTGTGACGCGGCGCCTGCAGCCACTCGGCCTGCCAGTCGTGGAAGCCGGCGGGCAGCGCTTCGGCGGCCGCCGGCTTTCCGGGGGCCGCCATGCCCCTGACGGCCACAAGCGTCTCTACCGTGGGACACTGGGGCAGGGCCTGGCTGACCTGCGTGGTGACATAGCTGTCGGCCACGCACATGATGGCCTTCACCGAGGCACGCGTGCAGCGATAGACCACGTCGTGCGCGGTCAGCATGTGTGTGGCCGGTATGACCACAGCCCCCAGCTTGTGCAGGGCCAGCATAGCGAGCCACCACTCGTAGTGGCGCTTCAGTATCAGCATGACGGGGTCGCCCTTGCCGATGCCGAGCGACTGCAGGTAGGCGGCGGCCTGGTCGCTCTGCTCCTTCAGCTGGCCGAAGGTGGCGCGACGCTCCGCGCCCTGGTCGTTGGTCCAGAGCAGGGCCACGCGGTCCGGCTCCTCGGCGGCCCACCGGTCCATCACGTCGTAGGCAAAGTTGAAATGCTCGGGCACGACAAACTCAAGGTTGGCACGGAAGTCGTCGGTCGATGTAAATCTAGTTTGTTTCAGAAAGTGTTCTATCATTTTTTCTTTTGTAGATGTAAACGAGAAGTGAAACCTGGTCCAGCGCTCTTCCGCCCGTCACTCGATGGCAATGGCCAGCAGCCTCAGCGTGCGTCCGTCGGCAGCCAGCATACCGTGCGGCTTGGTCGCGTCGAAATAGATGCTGTCGCCCTCTTCCAGGAAGATGGTCTTGCCGTCGATGTACAGCTCCATACGGCCCTCGAGCACATAGTTGAACTCCTGGCCGTTGTGCGAGTTCTTATACATCTTGGCATCGGCTCCCTTGGGCTCGACGGTAACGACGAAGGCATCGGCCATGCGGTTCTGGAAGCCGCTCGTCAGCGACTGATACTTGTAAGCCCTTGTGCGCTCCACGCTGAGGCCCTTGCCGCGGCGCACCACATAGTAGGACCGCATGGTGGGCTCTTCGGCAAACATCAGCGCGTCGGCGCTGACGCCATACTTGTGGGCTATCTTCATTATGTTGGAAATGGTGATGTCGGCCTCGCCGCGCTCTATGCTCAGATAGCGGTCAACACTGAGGCCACAGGTCTGGGCCACCTCCTCGGCCGACAGCTCAAGAGCGTCGCGCAGCCCCACGAGGCGCATGCCTATCTGCTTTATTGCTTCTTCCATACGGTGTGTGTAGTGATGTGCTGTTTAGTTATGTTGATGATAAAGCTACGTTTAGCGCGGCAAAAATACAACAAAAACCTGACAACAAGAAAAAAAAGCAAGAAAAAAGCCGCCATCGCTCCGATTTTGTGACCGCTGGCCGCCTTGCCGCCAATGATAATTCCAGGCCCAAGCGCCACGAACATACATCACGACGACGACAGGGGAGCGCCGGCTGCTGCCGACGCTCCCCTGTCGTCTTCTCGGTGTCTTGTATTGGATTCGAACCGCCGACCCTCTGCTTGTAAGGCAGATGCTCTAAACCAACTGAGCTAAACTCCCGAAAGCGGGTGCAAAGATAGTTTAAAAATCCGAACTGCCAAAATAAAATCAAACTTTTGGAAGGATTTTACGGAAGCGCAGACGGATGACGCCCCAGAAAGCCTCTCCGAAGATGCCGCTGGACATCTTGGAGGTTCCTTCTTGCCTGTTTATAAAGATCACAGGAACCTCGGAGAGCATGAAACCAAGCTTCACAGCCGTGTATTTCATCTCTATCTGGAAGCCA
>JAILBT010000089.1 GCA_024680755.1 Prevotella sp.
TGTCGATGGAGAACCCTAAACGTAGGGACTGAACCATAGCAAAGAACTTCTCCAAAAATCGAGACTTCCTTGTTTTCAACGAGCGATAGACTTCACTGCCTAAGTTCAGCACCAGCTCGTTGAGAGAGGAAGTGGCATAAACATTAAACATTAAACATTAAACATTAGACATTACGAATAACGAGTCACTTATCGGCAAGGAGTGGGCCACTGAGTGGTCACCCGGACAATTGCATGTCAGAACTCTACCGTTTGCCTGCCTGCAGGTAGGCTTCTGCCTCGGCGCGTGCTATAATGTCTTCGCGGTCGGGGCCGTCGAGCGTGATGTCGCTCAGGTCGAAATCCTTATCCTCATCGGATTGCTGAGCATTGGCAGTCTGCCGTGGCTTGGTCGGCTGCTGCGTGGCCTTGTCATTCTGTCGAGCCTGCTCGTGCTCGGCAGATTGAAAGCGAGCTTTCATCGGCTCTCGCTTAATCGCAGCGTTGACATTCTGTCGAGCCTGCTCATGCTCGGCAGATTGAAAGCGAGCTTTCATCTGCTCTCGCTTAATCGCAGCGTTGCCCTCAACCTTGATAAGGAAGTCGTCGGCCCCGGGCTGCTCGGCATCGGGAGCGGCAGTGACGGGCATCTCCTCCATCTTCGTGCGTTCGCTCTTGGCACTGAAGATAGCATCGATAAACTGCGGCTCCTTCTTCAGTCGCTGCAACGTGAGTCGGCAGGCTTCTTGCTGGCTCTCCTTCTTTGAGAAGCCACTCGCCTGCTCGCCTGCAACGCCCTCGAGCATGACCTGATAGACAAAGGTGGGCGAGCCCTGCTTGTCAACACTCTGTTTGTCTAAACGGAACTCCATGCGGACGCGATTCTTCTGCGACCACTCGAGCAATTTCGACTTGAAGTTGACCTCCTTGTATGCCATGCGGTCAAGGTCGATGTAGCGACCGAGTATGCGCTCACGGAAAAAATACATGACAGCATCGTATCCGTGGTCTAGATAAATAGCACCGACAAGTGCTTCAAAAGCGTTGCCGCCCATATACGAGTTGTGTGAGCGTCGCTGGTCGTGGTGCTGTATCAAGTCGAGCAGGCCCATCTCTGCAGCGAGCTTACCGAGTGTCTCTCGCTGCACGAGCTTTGAGCGGGCATTGGTCAGAAATCCTTCACGCTTGCCCTCGAAGTGGCGATAGACTATTTCGCCTACCGCTGCGTCGAGCATGGCGTCGCCAAGGAACTCAAGACGCTCGTTGTTCAGGGGTCGTCCTTTATCGTTGCGGTTGCCCATGCTGCGGTGCATCAGTGCCAGCTTGTAGTGCTCAATGTTGCGCGGCCAGATGCCGGTCAGGTCGTGAAGGGCAGAAAAGAGCTCCTTGTCCTTGCGGAAAGGGAGGCGGATGATGTCGATGAGACTATTCATGGGTCGCTGGGAGATGAGAGAGCTGAGAGTTGAGAGCTGAGAGTTCCCGACCCAGCGAGCGACCAGAGGTCGAGCGGAGAGCTGAGAACTGACAGCTGAGAACTTACAGCTCAGAGAACAGACAGCTCAGAGAACTGACAACCCCGAGGTAGCAGTTTCCCTGGTCTGACTATCAGGGCTGTCAGGCTCTGTGGTTATCAGAATTTCTTGAATATCACGCAGGCATTATGGCCACCGAAGCCGAAGGTGTTCGACAGTGCGGCGCGCACGGTGCGCTTCTGTGCCTGATTGAAGGTGAAGTTCATCTTGTAGTCTATCTCGGGATCCTCGTCGCCGTCGGCATGGTTGATGGTGGGCGGCACGATATCGTTCTTCACGCTCAGTATGGCTGCCATAGCCTCGACGGCTCCTGCGGCGCCAAGCAGATGTCCGGTCATCGACTTTGTTGAGCTGATGTTCAGCTTGTAGGCATGGTCTGCAAACAGGTCTTTGATGGCCTTGGCCTCAGAGATGTCGCCCACATGGGTCGATGTGCCGTGCACGTTGATATAGTCGATGTCTTCGGGCTTCATACCGGCATCGCGCAGAGCGTTCTCCATGACGAGCTTTGCTCCCAATCCCTCGGGGTGTGAGGCTGTGATGTGATAGGCATCGGCCGAGAGTCCGGCACCGGCCATCTCAGCATATATCTTTGCTCCGCGTGCCTTTGCGTGCTCCAGCTCCTCCAGGATGAGGCATCCGGCTCCCTCGGCCATGATAAAGCCGTCGCGACTGGCGCTGAAGGGTCGGCTGGCCTTCTCGGGCTCGTCGTTGCGGGTAGAAAGGGCTTTCATGGCATTGAAGCCGCCGACGCCGGCGGGTGTGACGGCAGCCTCGGCCCCCCCGGCCAAAATCATGTCGGCCTTGCCCAGACGGATCAGGTCGAAAGCAGAGGCCAGGGCATTGCTGCTGCTGGCGCAGGCGCTGGTGGTGACAAAATTGGGGCCGTGCAGCCCATACATGATAGAGATGTGTCCGGCCGCAATGTCGGCTATCATCTTGGGTATGAAGAAGGGATTGAACTTCGGTCCCTGCTCAAGGTTCTGCGCATAGTAGCTCACCTCGTCCTCGAAGGTGCGAATACCGCCGATGCCCACTCCATAGACCACGCCTATGCGGTTTCTGTCTTGCTGTTCCATATCTATGGCTGCATCCTCGACGGCCTGCTTGGCCGCAATGATCGCGAGCTGGCAGTATCTGTCCATCTTGCGCGCCTCTTTGCGGTCGATATACTTGGTAACGTCAAGGCCTTTGACCTCGCACGCAAACTGTGTCTTGTGCTTGGAAGCGTCGAACAGCGTAATCGGTGCGGCACCCGACTTGCCGGCCAGCAGGTTCTGCCAGCTCTCTTCGGCAGTGTTGCCAACAGGCGTGACGGCTCCGAGGCCTGTCACGACAACTCTTTTCAGTTCCATAAATTGTATAATGTAAATTGTGATGATGAAAGCAAAAAAAGGCGAAGAGTGAACAATTTACTGCCGCACAGAGGCTATGGCCCCCCTGTGCGGTAGCAAACTATTCACTCTTCGCTCTTCATTCTTTGCCTTTACGGGCGAAAGGCCTGCCAGCCTTCATGGGACTGTGCATCGTCGTTCGTCCGCTGCTTACACTTCACTGGCGTGAAGTTTATTTCATGTTCTCTTCAATGAACTTAATTGCGTCGCCCACGGTACCAATTTTCTCAGCCATATCGTCGGGAATGTTCACGCCGAACTCTTTCTCGAGCTCCATAATGAGCTCCACGGTGTCCAGGCTGTCGGCACCAAGGTCGTTGGTGAAACTTGCCTCGGGCTTCACCTCGGCCTCATCTACACCCAGTTTGTCAACGATAATCTGCTTGATCTTGCTTTCAATTTCAGACATGATAATTTTGTTTTAATGTGTTAATACTTTTCTTTGTTTATCTTGGGCTGCCCATGCTCGGGGCTGCCGTTCACGATTTGCGGGTGCAAAGTAACACAATTTATTCCATGTGTGCAAGCTTTTCAACAAAAAAGTATTGTTTTGTGCACACTATATAGCACATTGTGCATGTCTATTTTGCGTTATGTCAATAATTTAGTGCATGAATCTATCCGCATAGCCTGGATTAATATGTCAATGCATTGCCGCAATTGTCAACAATCCGAACGGTACTTTCATCAGTGTGGACATTCGACCTCGTATTTCCAGTCGCTGCCTCCGTTATAAGTCTCAATGACCACGGTGACGACTTGCGACGTGAAGCGGAATGGCACATAGAAGCGGTTGGTCAGCTTGATATGTTGTAGCTTGCCGCCGGAAGGTACGCTCTTGTTGTCGTTCACGCCGCCGCTGGTTATGACGACGGCCGGCGACGAGGTGTCTGGGCCGTCATAGACAGTGAACGTGTCGTACTGTGAATATGCGTCGCCTTTGAGTGCAGCTATGCCTCCGGCCTGGCCCATGTTGTACTGCTGTCGATGCTGCATGGCTCCATTTCGTGGCACGATGGTTCCGCCGGAGCACGGCGGCATGTCGGGCAGCATAGGTATGTCGCGGGCGCTCTGGGGGGCGGTGAGCAACTGGTCGGTCAATGCGTTGTTCACCTTCGTCCTGTTGGTGGCAAAGCCTTGCTTGCTGGCAACGATGGTGAGCTTCTCGCCATACTGCAGACTTGTGACGGTGAACTCGCCGTTCCCGCTGTTGGCCGGCTGGTGTGAGCCGCTCTGACTGCCGGTAATGCTGAGGTTGCACTGCGGCACAAGTGCACCGCCCTCTTTCACCACCGTGCGGAACTTCAGGTTGAGCTCGTTGGGCATCAAAGCCACCTTGCGGCCTTTGTCAAACTTGGGTATAAGCTGCTGCTTGGGCTTGTAGGTGGGACTCTTGTCGGCTCTGATTTCTATCTTGCTGCCCTCCTTAGCCTTTACGGGAAATTTACCGTTTCTGTTGCTTATCTCGCGCAGGGTGTCGATGTGTCCCGACGGGTCTGTGATGATTATGGTGTTCTTCACGCCGGCTATGGGATTGCCCGTCAGACTGTCAACGTTGATAAACTCCTCGACATACGGCTCTGGTTCAAGCCAGATGGTGCGTTGGTCGTCATCAAGCTTTATAAACTGATTGACCGTGTAGGGCCCGCCCTCCAGGTCGCCGTCGCGGAAGTGTATCTTCGAGGCATGGATGGCTATTGTAGATAGTACGAAGGCATCGTCATAGACAGCGATACCCTTGCCGTCGATACTGGTGGTCACGGTGCGCTGCTGCTTGGAGCCTTGCGGGTGTGTGAGTGTGACGAGTGCCGTGGCAGCGGGTATGGGCTGTCTGGTCTCCTTGTTTTTGACGAAGAATGTGAAGCGCTCTTTCAGGGGCCGCAGCTTGAGCGTTGCGCTGTCGCCTGTGGGCAGGAGGAGCTGCTGTCCCGGTACGGCAGAGCGCATGGTGTCGGCATATCCGTAGCAGCTGCCTTGCAGCAGCTCTACCACGCCGCAGTAGCGCATGTCGGGCATGGTGGCGACGCCCTGTGCGTCGGCCTTGACCGAATCGACAATCTGCCTGCCACCCTCGACATATCTGAAGGTCAGCTTGCCGTCTGGCAGAGGGTCGCCGGTATCAAGGTCTTGCAATAGCACATGCAGGTCCTCACGTCGCGGTTCCATTTCGAGCGTTGTGCTCCAGGTGTAATGGAAGTTGCAATTCTTTTCGGCCGCATAGCAGTCGCCCTTCGACTCGACGGTCGCTTTCGACAGACAATAGAAGATGTAGCTATAGACCGAGCACGGCAGTCGCTTGAAGGTGGTCTTGCCCTGCTGGTCGGTGGTCTGTGTGCGTTGCTGCTGCACACTGGCGGGCAGCAAATAGCTGGCCAGCCAGAGATGGTGTGGCATGTAGCTCAGTGTGACTTCCTGGTCGGCGAGCAGCTCTTGGGTATCTTTGTCCACCACGGTTACGGTGATGTCCTTGTGGCACTGTATGAGCAGAGCCAAGGGCAGGAGCAGAAGCAACAACCACCAATAGTTACGCCGATGTACCATCTGTATGGTGTAGTCGTTGAACTTGTCCTGGTATTTGGTGTTATGACTGATGCTGATGTCAGCAGGTTTCTTCTCTTTAGACATTAAACGTTTTTGAGTTTTTGAGTTTTTGAGTTTTTAAGTTGAGAGTTTTTGAGTTGAGAGTTTTTAAGTTGAGAGTTTTTAAGTTGAGAGTTTTTAAGTTTTTGAGTTGAGAGTTTTTGAGTTTTTGAGTTTTTGAGTTGAGAGTTTTTGAGTTGAGAGTTTTTAAGTTGAGGATTGAGAAATGAGAATTGATAGTTAAGAGCTCAAAACTCAGGAACTCAAAAACTCAGGAACTCATAAACTCAGGAACTCATAAACTCAGGAACTCAAAAACTCAGGAACTCAAAAACTCAAAAACTCACGAACTCATGAACTCAAAAGGAATTAGACATTATTTTTTGTCTTTCTCGTAGTGGATAGGATGGCACTGCTGATACTCTCGCGTCACATTGAAGCTGACGTTCATCTTCTCTTTGTCTGTAAACCATTCCTTTGGCACGCGGCATTCGCCCCTTTCGTCGGTGACGAGCTGCTGTTTGCCTTTCTTCTTGGTCTTTAGCGTGAAGGGCAGTTCAGGCAGGGGGTAGCCTCCGTAGTCCAGTAGCCGTATAACTACCATCTCGGGCTCAGGCTCGGGCTCAGGTTCTGGTTCCGGCTCGGGTTCCGGCTCTGCTGGTGGAGCTGGGGGCTCTGGTTTCGGTTCAGGCTCCGGTTCTGATTGTATGGTATTCAGCTTGAAGTCGAAGGCCAGCACGTCTTCTGGTCCGGCTGGTGTCTTGCTGATGGTGTCGTTGCCGGTCTGACCTTGGGGCACGTTGCAGGTAGCGCTGCACTCGGCCTGTCCGTCACGCAGCAGCGGTACAACTTGTTCGGCCCTGCCGTCCTGGTCAGTGGTCAGCGTGTATTGGTGGTGGGCATAGCAGAGCTGCACCATGTATCCCTTGGCAGCTTGTCCGTCGGTGGTGACACTTATTGCTGCGCGGAAATAGCGCGTCAGGTCGAACACATAGTCCTGACGATCTTTCTCTACTGTCAGTTGGTGTATTCCTCCGTCGGGGTCTGCGATGTCGAATGTCTGCCCCACGTTCAGTTCGCCTACTTGGAAAAAGCCGTCTGCGGCCGTCTGTCGCTTAAATGTATTAAGGTGGAAATCGGCTTTTGTCAACATTTGTCCATCGTAGATAAAGCCGATGCGTACGACCTGTGTCTCTTTCACTCGTCTGCGATAGACCAGCTCCCCTCCGCCGGCGTTCGACGGGTATCTGTATCCCCAGGCAGCGAGAGCCACCTGCATGGCCTGTCCGGTCTCTTGCCTGAAGAAAATCATATCTTCGCCCGGCACGCTGAGCAATTGCCTGATTTGTCCGCCGCCGGTCTGCGTGAGCCGCTCCAGGGCAGTGTTATACTGGTCTATTGCCAGGTCGTGCTGTGAGTCGTCTGCTTTTGTGAGTGGTGCCCAGTCGCCACCCGGCAAGGCCCATTGCAGATAGCCGGCACCCGTCTGTGGCTCGCCTACAATCAGTCCGGCGGCCTTTGCCTGTGCAGACAGGGTCGGGTATAGTTGCTGATAATTCACGCCCAGCAACAGCTGATTGACGTCGTTGACCTTTAGTTTTATGTTCATTGCTTTACCTTTTTTCGGTGATTAGTGTCTGGCCGCGTGTCACGCCGTGAGAACGACGGCAACGACAATGGCGACCCACGCTATCAGTGCTATCGGTATAGTGATAAGGAAAGAGCGGTGCTGCGTCTTGTGACGGAAGAGCATCATGCCGGCTCCGGCACCGTAAGCACCGCCGGCAACGGCCAGTCCGAGCAACAGGGCCTCACGTATGCGCCACATATTGTAGTAGGCGCGATGTTTGTCAACGGCATATAGGACAAAGGCCACGACATTTATTATATATAGGAAGGTGAAGAAGATAGCCATTGTGTTTTGTATGTTTGAGTTAATTTGTCCCTTTATGGAGTCGCACTTATATGGCGTGGCTGTCTAAGAGCAGCTTGCCCCAGAGCAACCATCCGCCGACGAAGATGGCAAGCATGAGCAGACAGGCGAGGATCTCAGATATGATCTGTCCGACGGTTGGTTTCAGGTATGCTTGCAGAAGATATTCGTCATCATCATCGACAAGTTCGAACACAATAGGTTTCATCTCTTGTTTGCCCAGGGTAAGTGTGAGAGAGAGAGGCTCGTTGCTCTTGTATAGCTGTCGGCTCAAGGAGATGGTTCCGCTGTCGTTGAGATAGCCTATCGAGTCGGGCACGTCTTTCTGCTTGAAGAAGGCAGTGGCACCCTTCAGCGGTTGTCCTTTCTCGTCAAGCACGGTTATGGTGACAAGGTTTGTACCGTCGGTAGAGTCGTAGGGCAGTGTGAACACATACTCCTCTTGGTCGGCTGTGAGCGTGTATTGCTGCACATTGTTTTCCAGCAGTCCGTCGGCCACGGTCATTTGCTCGCCCTCTAAGAGGGGCTGCAAGCGTACAATGCCTTGGCCGTCGGCCACATATCGGTTGCTTACTCCGCCTATGGTGACAACTATGGGGTACTGTTTCCCAATGGTGCCGTCCTTGAACACCACCTTTATATATGGCTGGAACTGGCGTCGTTTGTCGGGTTTGAGTTGTTCGCCGTCGGGCCGGTCTGCCGGGGTAGGTACCTCCGGGTCGGCCGGCTGTGGCGGGGTCTCCGGCTGGTCGGGGGCTGCGGGTGCAGCCGGTGCGTCGGGCGTATCGGGTGTCGGAGCTGGTGTGTCAGCGTTTCCGTGCTCGTTATGGTCGTCTGGCGCTACTGGGGTTTTCAGGTCGAAGCTGAAGGTTGTCAGCGGCGGTACGAGTTGCTGTTGTTGCTGTTCGCCCTCCACGCTTACGGTACACATACCCTTCGTCGGGTCCAGTGGCACCTTTGCCGTAGCCATTCCCGAGACATCGGTCGTAAGTTGCATGTCTCGCCCCATATACACCAGACGACATTGCGCTCCCTGAGCGGGTTTGCCATCGCGCATCACTCTCACCTGTGCCGACACGAACTCAGTCACGTCCACCTGTATCTGCCCCTGTGCTGGCATCACGGTGACGTGCTGGCGCACACCCACATCAGACACTTCGATGTCAAACTGGTAGCCCACGGGCAGGTCGCCCGCCATGAACAGTCCATGCTCGTCTGTCTTGCGGTTGAAGCCATTGAGCGAGAAGGTGCGGTTTGGTACAGGTTTTCCGTCGTAAAGCAGCGTGATGGTAACAGGTTCTGTCTTGTCTTTCGCCTTGGCTGATCCCGAAGATGCTCCGCCGCCTACGCGCTCGGGGTATCGGTATCCCCAGGCGGTCAGCTTGATGAGCATACCCCCCGACGGACTTGCCTTGTAATAGACATATCCGTCGTCTGGCACGGTCATTATGCGTTGGGCCAGCTCCTGGTTGCCGCCGAACATCTGTGCCACGGCCTGACGCCGCTGTGTCAGCAGTCGCCGTGCCTCATCGGCCGTTAGCGGGTCGCCGTCCTTGAGCGATGTCCAGCCGTCGCCAGGCAGGTCCCATTGCAGATAGCCGGCCCCCGGGCGGCGCTCGGTGAAGAGAAAGTCCTCGTTCTGCCCCAGGGCTTGCTTCAACTGAACATAGACTTGCTCGTAGTTGTTTGGAACCAGGCAGTAAACGCCCTCGGCTTTTATCTTGACGTTCATGTTAGTGAATGAGACATTTTAGAAACTAAGGAATTGATACATCTGTGAAATAGGAGTATGACACATCTCGTGACAGAGATGGACATTAGCGGTCTGCTACATCTTGCTGAGTTCGAGCATTAGCACAGACTTGAATTGCACGATTTGTTCTATGCTGCTAAACTGGTGGCTCATTATCTTTGTCCTGATGAAGTCCTTCTGTGTCTGGTTGTATGGCAGACCTGTTGCGGGATTGTACAGGTATAGGGCCTCTACGGCATCGCGTTCGTTCTGCGACATATACTTGCGACATTCCTCTTCATTCTGCCTCACCCAGGCCCAGTCCATCTGGTTGATGTGGCGCAGCATTTCTGCGCGCTGTTGCTTGCGCAGCTCCTTGGCTGGGTCAGGCTTGATGGGCTCTGGGTTTACGGGCACTGGCTTCGTATCGGTATCGCTGTCCATTTTGCCGCCGTCTTTAGCCTTGTCGTCTTTAGCCTTGTCGTCTTTGTCCGGCTTGTCGTCAGTGTCTGTTTTGCCTCCATTGTTGACGGGCGGTTGCTCTACTACTATCATCGTGTCTTCTGTGACGATGGTGTCAGGCGGCAGCGTAGCCGGCTGGTCGCCACTCGCGTTGTGTCTGTCGCCGCACCTGCCTATCAGCATGAGCAGTATGATTATGGCCACGAATATCGCCAACAGTATCAGGACCAGCTTTTTGATTTTCTTCATCAACGACTTCAGCGGGCTGTCCGGACGGATGGGCGGCTCGTCGCCCCCCAGGTCAACTCCGGGTCTGCTGTCGTGTTTTTTCTTGTCCACACGCCTTTTGCCGTCGTCCACGGGCAGTCCGTTGTCGTGCTTGGGTGCCGGTGTGACGTGACCGCTGTTGTCATTCTTCGGCTCACTGACGGGTGGTTGCTGTACGGGTGGCGTGACTACGGGCTCAGGATTAGGCGCAGGTTTGTTTCCCCCTATTGGCAGATTGACGGTTGACTTGCAGTGGTAGCCTATCTCCAGTCGTCCCACTTTGCTCAACTCGCTGTATAGGCTGAAGCGCATTATGGCCTCCAGCTGCGACTGGTCGTTTACTTGGAACGCAGCTGCCTCCTGCCCTTTCATCTCTGGCAGCTGCCGTCCGCGCTCCTCTGTTGTGTAGCGGTTCAGAACGTTTACAAACGGCGTGCTGTCTAAGGCTTGTTCAGGCAGCAGACTGGAGCCGTCGGCAGCGGGTTTGGTAGCCAAGGCAGTAAATGTATCGGCCAGCGACGAGAGCAGCGACAGCGGAGACGCATCTTTCAGCTTCTCGCGTGCCGGCATGAAGAGACACAGCAGAAGCTGACCTGGCAGCCCGGCGGCAGTAGAGAGCCGGTCTTTCATGTGCATGGCATAGTAGGTGTATTTCTTTGCGTGCACTATGAGGTAGCTGCGTGGTTCGTTGACGATGGTAGGAGGCACGGGCTGGAAGCCATCTGGGGCCTGGCCCACGCTGACCAGCGGAGCAGCGGTGAAGCCCGCGACGGTGTCGCCGCCGTAGATACGTATGGATAGGTTCATGTTGTTTTTATTTTCTGTATTTTGTCGGGTGTAGGTTGCCGCGTGCGGTGTGTTGGTTACAGTTTCTTTATCGTTTCGGGTACGTTTCCCGGTTTTATGCAATTTTTATGTAGGTCATTCAGGTAGCAGTCAAGCTGTTTGGCGAGCCAGGGTATAGCTTTAATGCCGTCCATGTTTGACACCTGGTCAGGATCGGCGAGCAGTGCGTTGACGTCAGGCATTGCAGCGGCATGTTTGGTCTGCTTGCCCACGGCCTTCTCCACCTCGTCTATCAACCCCTTGAAGAGCTGTATGGCCGAAGGATAGTCGCCCAGTTGTGTTAAGACCTCCTGCAGTTCCTTTTCGTTGCTGCGCCGTTGATATACTTCCTTTAGGCTCTCATGATTCATTTTTACCACGGCACGGTCGAAGGGTTTTTCAAGGCAGTCCTTAGCGTCTTGCAGGGTGCGTACGTCGTCGTAAAGTGGCGAGAGCTTCTTGGCAGCTTCAGCCGCCTCGGGCGACTCCTGTCCGTATTTCATACACTGCTGCTTTGCTCTTTGCAGCTCGTCCATTCTGAGCTGACTCAGCGGCAGTTGCTGCCATGCGTCTATCTGCTGTACAAGCTGCTGCACGATGTCGTCCTTTACGGCTTGCAGCTCTTTTTGTTCGGCCAGCGCCCTTTCCAGCAGTGTGTCGCTCTGTTCCTTTTGTTGCTGTAGTGCCGCGTGTTGTCTGAGCATGTCGTCAATCTGACCGTTAAGCTTAGCTATGCTATCCTTCAATGCACGCTGTTCCTGTTTGCTTTTGCTCTGTTTCTCCTGTTCCAAGCGTTTTTCTGCCTCTGTCTTGTCGGCCAGGGCCCTACGCAGGTCTGCGTTGAGCCGCGTGGTGTCCTTTATGAGTTCTTCTATCTGTGGCTTCAGCGGATTGTTTTTCTCCGTGTCGGCCAGTTTGTCTTCCGTCTGTTTTATTATCTGTTTCAGCGCTTTTATGGTATCCTCAAGAGCAGCCTTGTCCTTAGTCAGGTTGTCTATCTTGTCATTCATCGCGTTCAGGTCCTTCAGGTCAATGCCCACGTTCTGTGCCTGTAGTCGGCTTATGTTGCCGACAGCCAGGAGCATGACCACCGCAAGTAGCAATCGTTTCTTCATGTGTGCCGTTTTAGTCGTTGTTTGATGGTGCTGGTGCTGCCTGCTGTTCACATTGCTTCTTGAACAGTCGGAACTGCTGTGCCAGCTCGTTTATACCGATATTGAGCTCTTCGCTTTTATATTTGTCGTATGCCTGCTGGAAGAGGCTCAAGTTTTCCTGTGTGTGTTCAGCCTGTGCAAAGTGTTTCACTATCTGCTGCGACAGCGAGCGATAGAAGCCGTTTCGTTGGTTCATCACCTGCGGTTTGAGCTTGGCCTCGTCGAGTCCGTCCTTAAATCCCGGTATGGTATTCATCTCGCCGAAGAGAGGGTTCTCTCTGAGCTGCTTTGCGCGTCCCAACACTGCCTGTGCAGAAGCAGCGAAGGCGTTCCACGATGCCTTTGCAGCGTCGAAACGCGGTGTGATGGCATGGTTGCTGCCCACGAACTGCCTGATGTTGACATATAGCTGGTGGAGCTGTTCGGCCCGTTTTATGCGGGCGTCCTGAGCTATGTTCTCAGCCCGTTTCAGGTAGTCCACCCCCTGATACTCCTGTTCCACTGCCTGATGGCTGAACTTGTCGGCCTTGAGTTGCTGTGCCAGGGCATCGCACACTTTGTTGACGGCCTCTTCGCGCAGGGTGCTACGCACGGTCTGGTAGCCGTCCATGCTGTACAGGCTCAGTGCGCTGTCCTGTGCCACGTCCTCGCGCATGTCTGTATAGACATCTTTATCCCATCCAGACACTTCATTCCATGCTGAGCGTATCTCGTCACATTTCTCAGCCACATCCACCAGGTCTTCATCTACAAAGGTATCGCTTTTGTTCGAGCCGCCGTTCATCCACAGCACAGCTCCGAATATGACTGCCGCCATCACGATGAAGATGCCGGCCAACTTCACTGTTTTCATTCTCTTCTCAGCTATAATATTAATGTGTGTTTTGCACTGTATCTTTGTCTAAAGCACTATTTCGGATTTCAGCTGGTCGACAAACGAGATTATCTGTTCGAACGACTCAAAATCGCCGTGCGCCTTCAGCTTCTGCTTGACTAATGTTTTTTGTGTGGCGGAGTATTGCTTGCTGTCATATCCATAGAACAAGGCTTCCACAGCGCGTTGTTCATCTTTTGTCAGCATTTTCCAGCCTGGTGCTTTTTGAATGTCTGCAAAGTTTCTGGCATTTACACGTTCCAGCATTTTTACTCGCTGCTGTGCCTTCTGCTGTCGTTCCTGTTCCTGTTTGTCGGCCTTCTTCTGCTGTTCAGCTTTCAGCTGTTCGGCCTTCTGTTGTGCTTCTTCGGCAGCCATCTTTGCTTCCTCGGCTGCTTTTTGTCCGGCCTTACGCAGGCTGTCAGCCTCACGCAAGCTGTCCAGTCTGAGCTGTTCCAGGCTGTCGGCCTTAGCCCGAGCGTCTGTGTCTTCCTGCTGGGTCTGCATAGCCGGCACTTCCTCCGTTGTCACTATAGCCTGGGTCCCCCGGGTGAACAGCAGCGTCAGTCCGACACTGAGCAGTACAAGCACGACAGCCCCGGCCACTATCATCAAGATGTTGCGAAGCTTTTTCCTGGCTTGCTCTCTGGCAGCCTCGCTGTCTCGCCCGTCGTTTTCGTCGTCTAATGGGCTGTCTGATGGCATGATGTCCTGCGACTGATGTCTGTGTTTATGGTCCGGCTCAGAAACACGATTGTGATTTGACGGCATGGGGCTTGTTGCCGCGAGCTTTCTCATTTTATCCACGACGAGTGTCAGCTTGTCTTGCCGGCGTATGATGTTGAAAGTGTAGTCGCCGATACGCGGTGGTGTCGGTTCGATGTCCGCGGCCCCTCTCATCATGCTGGCAGGCACGGCGAAATGTCCTGGTTCAATCAAGAAATCAACCATGTTTCGCTGTCCGACCTTCAGCACCAGTTGTCCGCTGTTTATCAAGTCCATGACTCGCTGCTCGTCGTCGGCAGTGTATTCGTCCGCAAAAGAAGCTTTCGGCTTGATGGTCAGATATAGATCGACCATTTTCGGCCTGCCTTTCACGTTCACGCTGATTTCGTCGCGTGCCTGCACCAGTCTGACCTGCCCGTTGCAGCATGTACCGTCCGGTGCGTTCAGCAGTTGTTCGAGCGTGAACTCCACTCTGTCATATTCCATGTCGGCTGTGCTCTCCAGCGTGCTTCTGAAGGTGTCGTCCGGCTGCGTGAGCACGTTTCCGGTGTCGCTTCCGTTTTGTATCACGCGGTAGTGGTGTGGTCTTGGCACCTGTAGCAGTTCGAGCCCCGGTGTCATCATGGCCTGACAGTGTGTGCCAATCTCTACCTCCTTGTATGCCGACAGTTCGGGGTACATCGAGTCAGCAAAGAAGGCCGACATTTTTCCCTCCGGCAGGCATATTATTGCGGTCAGTCCCTGTGCAGCCATCTCCACATATCCCGCATGTCTCTGTTCTACCGGCCATTGCTGCAGCAGCTGCCTGAACGTTTCGCTGTCGGGTGTGTCGGGCTTGAAGGCATAGTGTCCGTCGCTCTGCTGGTTCATGCATGTCTGCTGGAACAGCCTATACACTTGCATCAGCAGGTCGTATGGGCTGCGTCTGCCGGCCAGCTGCAGCTGTCTGGGTATGGTTATGGCAATGGTCAGCACGCCGTTAGTGCTGATGTCGAAGCTGGTTACGCTGCTGTCGCAGAGCATGTACAGCACATAGTCTGCTGCGTGCTTGATGACGAACGACGGGTTTTCTGTCACCAGCGTTGCGCGGTCCATATTGCTGCCTTCGTTGCCGGCCAGCACGCCGGCCGACACCAGAGGTACGAAGCCTCCCTGCCGCTGTTTGGTGCCGCCTATGCGTAGAGCTATCTGTGGGGGTGTCATGTCTGTCTTGTGTTTTCGGGTTTACATAATGCCGTGGCTATCCCAGCTTGTCCATCAGCGAGCTCCACCATCCGCCTTCCTTCTGTCCGCAGGTCACGGTGCGTATGGTGTCAATGATGTCAAGCGTCTCTTGCGACGAGAAGGTGAACACATCGCCAAGGTAGAATTTTCCGAGTGAGAATGTGAACACCCTCGGCCTGTATTCGGTGCTGTAGTTGACGCGCTTTGTACGCCGACAGTAGTCGCGTATCTGCGACACGGGTCCTGGATACTTGTTCAGCAGCAGGTCTCGTGCTTTTTCGCCGCGCTCGTTGATAGGTCCGAGCATGTCTGCCTTTGTCACGATGAAGTGTATGGCGTCCACGCGCTTCATTATCTCGGCGTTCTCGGGCAGCTCAAACAGTCCGACAAACTTGTTCAGTATGTCGAGCTGCGAGATGTAGCGTTTTCTGATCCGTTCGTCGACGATGTTGCCTTGTGCGTCCTTCACCGGTTCTATATATTCCACCTTGATGCGGTCTTTTGTGGAATCTACTATTATGAAGAACACCTTTCGGTTGTTGTTTTTGAGCAGGTTTGTTGCTCCTGTTCCCATGTTGGCGAGCGACACTTCTGCATTGTCGCTGATGCGCAGAGCGAACTCCTCGCCAGACATCTCCACCAGGTTTATTCTGTGCGACACGATGTCTCGTTTTTTCTGCTCGTTGATGGTACCGTTGATTACGGTTACGAACTTGCCGAAGGTTCGTCCGGGTGTTATGCCGGCATTGACATACTCTTGCAGTGCGGCTGCATAGCGTCCGCCCTCGACGCGCATATTGAGCGAGTAGCCCTGCCCGTTGGCAGCGGTCAGTCCCATGAGCAGACATGTCTTTCCTGTGCCAGGTGTTCCGAAGAGGTATATGTCGGTACAGTCGGCGGGTGCCTGTATGTTTGGGTTCTCGACCTGGTAGTCCTGAATGTTAGGAAACAGCTCTCGGTCCAGCTGTAGTTTCTCCCAGCTTTCTTGTGTGACGAGTCCCTCGTCTTCCAGTTCATACTGTGTGAAGATGCCAGCGTTGATGAAGCGCTCCACGTCGTCGCGTGTGTATTCCGATGGGTTTTCCTTCATCTTCTTGAGTTCCTCGTCGCGTAGCTCATAGTAGAGTGCATTGGCCTCGTTGATGAAAGGGCTGTCGGGGTTATTGTCTTTATAGTCGTCCACGAGGAAGAGGTCTTTCGAGCGTTTCACCTCTTCCCACTGTCCGAAGCTGTTTATTGCCTTCTGTGCCTCGGCTGCATGTCGTCCGGCAGGCCAGTCGGCCAAGTAACGTTGCAGGTTGGCCATTGTGACGACGGCCTTTGTGTTGTTCCACATGTAGTCGTCGATATTGTCGGCGAATGGTGTCTGCGGGTGTTTCATCTTATAGTTTCGCAGAGCCGAGTAGTTGCATTTATCGACAGCCTCCCATTCGGCCTGTTCAGCCTGTATGCGACGTTGCTCTTCCTGCTGTCGTCGCAGTTCCTCCTGTTGTCGTTGCTGTTCGATCATGGCCTGCTGCATCTGCTGCTGTAGGCTCTGCTGCAGTTGCAGTGCTTCGGCTTGTTTGGGTGCTGCGGCGTAGCGCTGCAGGTATTCTGCCACCAGGCGCTGTGCCTGCTGGACCTGTTCGGGCGTTTGGTGCGGTGCGTTCTGTATGTCGTTCCAGAGCTGCACCTCGTTTGGGTCGCGTCCGGCCTCTTTCAGCTGTTCCATTATCTCGGGTGCGACCACGCCCTCGAAGTCGCGTGGCTGCAGGTCTTCATATTGCTGTGTGAGCTGCACCAGTTGTTGGAGGTTGATGCCGGGGTTGCGTTTCACCTGGTCGAGCAGCATCTGTTTCTTTGTTCCAAGTTGCATGGCTATGAGTTGAGAATTGGAGGTTAGGATGTGGGTGTTGTGGGTAGGGGTGAGTGGTTTTGTTTTTTTACAGGTCGAGTCCGCCCTTAGGTCCGTTTTTCTGTGAAGGACCTACGATGTCAGAGTGTCTTGTCACGACATAGCTGAAGAGTATCAGCATGTGCAGCACGACCATCACTATCCAGCTGATGGCGGTGCTTCCGCTGGCTTTCTGGAGTGCGGGTTGCAGTCTGGGCTGTGGTGCCCGCTGGATGTTTATCTGTGCGAAGCCGTCTTGTGTGTATGCTCCTGCTGCGTCGTTTACGAAGCGTGGTATCAGGTCGTGTTCGGCCTGGTTAGCCTGTATCTTCTGCATGACGTCGAGATAGGCCGTGGAATCTTTCTCGGCCAGCCTGGCTGCTGTCTGTGCGAGCGAGAGCAGTTTGAAGTCCTCCACGCTTTGTGCGAGCTGCTTGAGCTCTGCGTCAGAGCGTAGCTTTGTCAGTTTGTCGGCCTTTGCAGCCCATTTCTCATCGACATGCATCTTCTGTATATACGCGTCCATCGACATCGACTTGGTCTTCGAGTTCTGGTAGTTTGTCATCTGCTGTACAGCGTTGTCGAGTGCTGCTTTGCGCTGCTGTTCGTAGTCGGCATATAGTTGCTGTATGTCGCTGATTTCCTGTCGTGCCTGCTGTTGTAGCTGCTGTTGCTGACTTTTTACATAGAAGAAGCGATGCAGCGGTGTGCTGAACATCAGTGCGACGGCGATGTATGCGGCAAGCGTCGCTATCTCCACTATGCGCCATTTGTCTCGGTTGTCGTCGGCAGCCTTTGCTTTCATCGACACGACCAGCAGGCAAGCCAGCACGGCGGCAAGGGCTGCTGCGAGCAGTGCTGCTGTGCCGATGGCACCATCGGCCGAGCCGAGAAGTATTCCGAAGAATGTAATGACTGCCACGCCGGCGAGTCCGAGCATGGATATTACGTTTGCAATGGAGACGTTGTTTGTGTTTGCTTTTGCCATGTGTGTTGGGGAGTTATCGGAGTAATCAGAATAATCAGAATAATCAGAGTAATCAGAGTAATCAGAGTAATCAGAGTAATCAGAATAATCGGAATAATCAGAATAAAGAGCGCCGGCTCATTCCACTTTTTCCATGTGGAAGTTGTATCGTTCTTTACCGTCGCGCATTACGCTGACCTGAAGCAGTCGGTTCTCGTCGGGCCGACAGAGATATTCGTCTTTTGTTAGTGTGTGACCGTCGTTGCTCTTGGCCACATCGAGCTGCCTGATGGTCAGCGAGTTTGTGTCCCATGTGACTGACAGCGGTGCTGTGTATGTGCGGCTGAGGTTGATGGTTTTGTTCTCTACGGTGCCCTTGTCAGTGGCGTTGAAGATGAAGTACGTCCAGATGTCGTCCACCTTTTTGTTGTCGTTGTCCACGATTTCGAGCTCGTGTGTGCTTTTCCATCGTCCTATCAGCAGTGTGTGGTCTTTCATCAGGTCGTCAAAGTTGAGCATTTCTCCTTCGCCACATTCCATCAGGGCGTCTTTTATCTGTATTGTTGGTCCTATGCGGTGTTGAGTGTCAGTCTGCTTGGCGGTGGCTTTCAGTATCTTTATAGCTTCCTGTGGTGTTAGGTCTTTTTTCAGTGTCTTCATCAGTGCGACGGCTCCTGCGACGAATGGTGAAGCCATGCTTGTTCCTGGCCAGTCGTCGTATCCACCGTTTGCCACGCAGCTGTGTATGCCGACACCCGGTGCGGCCACGGTGCTGTATCTGAGCTGTGCTTCAGGCACCTCACCGAAGTTGCTGAACTCAGCTTTCTGTCCCTTGCTATCGACGGCCTCGACCTTCACGACGAGTTCGTTGTTTCGTTTGCCGGGGTCGATGCCCATCAGTATGTTGCTGTTTCCGGCAGCGGTGCAGATGATGGTTTTGTGGTCGGCGGCCACCTTATATATATAGTCCCATATCTGCTGCTTGACCTTGCTGAGGCTGGTGGCCTGCACCTGGTCGCCGAGTGGTGTCTTGTCCACGCCATCTGGGAAGGCCCGTCCGATGCTGAGGTTGACGACGTCAGCCCCTCGGTAGATGGCATACAGTATTCCCTCCATGAGGTTAAAGGCAGTGATGCTTCCGCCCGTGGCCACCGATATTGGTATCCAAGTACATTCCGGTGCAATGCCGTGTGCCCCCTGTCCGTTGCCGGCCGTTCCGATGGCGATTCCCGCTACATGGCTGCCGTGGCTGGCTATGGCTGGATCGACCCCTGCAGGCGGGAACACTGCCGTTGTCTTTGAGGCGATATGTATCGGGTCCACATATCTTTCAGACAAGTCTTTGTGGTTCAGTGCGAAATAGCTATCGACAATGGCCACCTTCACGTCTTTTGCGCCGCGTGTTATCTGCCATGCCTCTGGTGCCTGTATGAGCTTATAGTATGCCATGTACCGTTGCTCCTTAAACGCCGGGTCTTGTGGCTGGTACTGTTGCTGTCCGCTCTCCAGCATCTCGTTTGTGGTCAGCAGGAAGTCAATGCCCGTTATCTTCTGCACAATCTCTTCTGCCACCTTGTCGCGCTGCTCTTTTGGCACGCTCAGCAGCATGGTGCCGGCCTGCTGGTTGTAGTAGGCCACCTTGTACTGTGGGTCGGGCCAGAGCTTCTTGAACTCTTTGGCAAACTTCACGATGTCCTCTTTCACATCGCTGGAATTGAAGAACACGACGAGCTGGTCTGGCACTATCTGGGCCAGCGAGTCTTTCGGGTCTGTGATGGTGCTGTCAGGGTTGACCGGCGGTATGACGTTGTCGTCTGGGGCCGGCAGCTCGTCCATGTCGGGCAGCGGCGTTCCCCAGTCTTTCACGGGTGTGCCGTCCTTGAGCGAGTCGGGCAGTTGCGGGTCTGGCTGGTATCCGTCGCCGTCGTCATGGAAGGGATTGCTCCAGTTCTGTCCTTTCTCGCTACAGCCCCTTATCAGCAGTCCGAGTAGGATGGCGATGAGTATCAGTCCTGAGAGGAAGAGCAGCGTTCGCCATATCATGCCCCACAGAGTCCATGGTTTCCAGAAGGGGAAATGCGGGTTCTTGACGCGTCCGTCCTTGTCGTAATATATTCTTTTCATTGAGAACTTAGAGAGCTTGAAATGTGGGTGGTGGGGTTGGGTGTAAGCGGAAAGTGGGTGATGTGGGTGATGTGGGTGATATAGGCATTTGTGTCTCGCTGGCTCTCATGCTTTCATGTTGTCCAGTATGGCTTTGAGCTGTTCGTTGGCGGCTCGGTCATAGTCTGGCACGTTCAGATGGGCAATGAAAGCCACGAACATATATTCAAACCAGCAGTGCAGGTTGCTGGTATATGACTCTGTGATGTCTCTGTCCGAGTCGAGTATGCGCTTGAACAGTTCCGTCATCTCGTCGTTGTCGTAACATTCCTTCCGCTGTGTGTCTATTTCCTCAAAGCATGGCGAGAGATTTTCCTCTGCAGCCACCCGCCTTGCTGCAGCCACCTGTTCGCCAGTGAGGTAGTTGTAGCCGAAGTTGATGACGAAGTCGCTCACTGTCGTCGCTATCATGTCGGCCACGAAAGCCTGGTTGATCATGCTTGTGTTGAGCACGTCCACATATTGTGCTATCTGCCTTTCCAGAGTCTCTGCCAGCTTCACGCTCTGAGCCGTTGCTATCAGGCAACTGACCAGGTCGTTCAGGGCAATGGTGTCAATATCGTCGCCGAAGGTGTTCATGAACATCGGCCCTTGTATGCGTTCTGTCCAGAAGGACATCATGTCGTCGGCAATGACGGCCGAGTTCTTGTGCTTCACGGTGTCGGCGGCAAAGAGCTTCTGCGGGTCCACACCCTTTCGCCTGAGGAAGGCTGTGGCTTCGTCTTGCGAGCGGAAGCGGTAGCGTTTGAGCAGCACGTCCCATTTCTCGGCCTCTGTCTTGCAGCCTTCGAAGTTGTTGCAGCTCTTGCGTATCAGCTCATAGTCTTTCTGCTTCTCGTTGCCATGCACCATAGCGTTGAGCCTTGGTATGACGTTGTGCAGCCTTTTGAGGCTGTCCACCTCGTTAATCTGCAGCGCCTCCAGCATGTGTCCGAACATCTCTGGTCTGTTGTCGCATGTCAGGTCAATCTCCCGGTATATTCCGTAGGCTTTATTGATGTTCTCGTTGAGCAGTTCGCCAGTGTCGTCGCTGACGTAGTATCCTTTCATGATGTTCAGCACGTTTGCCATCACCTTTCGGCACTCGTCGTCAAACTGTGTCTGCCTTGTGCGCTCCATAGCCGCAGCGACCTTGGCCAGTTTCTCGATGATGAAGAGTGCGCCGTCGTTGTTCATCGTGGCGGCGGCATCCCAGACCAGCTCGCGGTCGGTGAAGAACTGCTCTGCATCCTTGCTTTCGCAGAACGACTTTCGCAGCAGGTCGAGATAGCTGCGCTCCACGAGCAGCTTGTCCTCCTGTCCTCTCTCTCGGAAGCCGTCGTAAATCTTTGAGCCCTTCATTCCCGAATACTTGAAGTCGCGCAGCAGGTAGCTGTTCTGGAAGAACTCTCCCTGTCGTGTCCAGTTCTTAGCCCATTGTCCCATGGCGCCGTCGGCATTGAAGCACTCTTTGTAGAGCACCTTCGAGAAGCGTTCCTCCCATCGTCCGAGCAGACTGGTGTATTCGTTTCCCTTGGGGTTTTGGTCTTCAGCCATAGTGATATTGAACTTTGTGGCCACGAAGAACAGGGGCGAGATGCCCCCCGTGAGCTGTAGCGTTCGTGCTCGTTCGTCGGGTGTGGCTCCCACATACTGTTCGACCCATTCCTTCAGGGTGGCAGGTATGGTGTTCACGTCGCTCTGTGTGTTGTCCTGACAGAACATCAGTATGTTGACCACCTTCGACTCAGAGTATTTGTTGAACAGGTAGGCCACTTTTCCCCTAAGCAGTATCGTTGTGAGCACTTTTGGCTGTTCGAGCGAGCGCATGTATTCTTTTTTCCTTGAGCGTGCTCCCGGGAAGTCGAGCAGGTCGGTGTCTTTCAGCAGGTCTAGTCGTATCTCTCCCTTTGTGAGCTGCGAGCGCACATGCTGGTCGCTGATGTCGCTCATGTCATAGCTTGCGCTGCTCTGCAGGAAGTCGGGACCTATCAGCACCACTATCTCCGAGCATAGTGCCGACAGTTCGCTCTTCTGCATCTGTGGTACGGTCAGGAACGTCCCGTCCGTCTGTTTCAGGTGAGCGTCGCAGCGGTATGAGCTGTCTGTCTCTCCCAGTCCGTTGAGGCACTGCACGCTCATGATGGTGTTCTCGTTCTTTCCCTCGTGCAGCACGGCATCGGCTCCGAGATAGATGTCGCTGCGGAACTGCAGACGGCTCATGGCGCCCAGCAGCCGTCGGTAGAGCGGTGTGAGGTAGTCGTTTGTCTCTCCCGGCTTGGTCCAGAGCAGCGAGAAGATGTCGGCATAGTCCTCGACGGGCACGTTGTCGATGATGAGCGCCACCTTGTCGAAGAAGTCGCTGTTGCGGAACTCCTGCGCCTTCAGTATGTGTTGGCGGAAGTATTCCTTTATCTCCAGCACGTCGTCAGCCACCATCGGCGCCTTTGAGGGTCGTTCGTGGTGAATGTATTTCTCGTATATACCGTCGGCTATCTCGTTTATCTTCACTCGGTCGAGCGTTTCCGAGTCTTCCATGTCGTTGTAGTAGCCGTCACAGAGTATGAGTGTCACGTCCATTACGGTCAGGCTCTTCATCAGTATGGGGTATTTTCGGCAGTGTCTGTCGGGGTTGCGACTGAACGACGAGAAGCGTGTCACCACACCCGTGGCCTCGGTGTCGTGGGTTATGGGGTTCATCTCGTTGATGAAGTTGTATTTCTTCTCTTCGTCTTCCACCTCGAATGGCAGCACCTCTTTCCTTCCGTTGCTGCCCGTTACCTGTCGCTGCAGCATGTTGCTCATCAGGTACGACTTTCCCACCTGGCTCTTTCCGTAGGCGGCCATGGCGGGGTTGTCTTTCTCTGCCTCGACTATCTTGCGCAGCTTTCGCCTCTCGTCCACCAGTTGCAGGAAGCGGCGCTCATATTGTTCGGGCCTGTGGCTTTTTATCCATGCCAGGCTCTCGTTTATATTCTCAATCTGCTTCAGCTTGTCGTCTATCATGGGACGTTAAACATTAAACATTAAACATTTAACATTAAAAATTAAAAATTGGACGTTGGACGTTGGGCATTAAACATTAATGATTAAACATTAAAGATTAAAGATTAAAGATTAAGCATTAGACATTAATGTTTGCTGCCCCTTTGTCAGCTTTTCTTTTCCTCCACGGTCAGTACGAAGTCGCCTCGGTCCAGCCAGTAGCGTCCGTCCTGTGCAATGGTCTGCATGCGTAGCTCGACGTCCTTTAGCGAGACGTTGTCGCCGTCCATGTCCGTCACCTCGTCGAGTGTGAGCTCTTCGCGGTCTTCGTAGTAGTTACGTTGCAGCATGATGTTCAGCTGCGGTTTTCTGCTATGGTTGTAGATGGCATATATGGGTCTTGCCTCATACTGTGGTGCGTCAAACTGCTTGCATCCGATATAGTACGGGAAGACGCTTATTCCCTTCAGCGTGGCCGAGCTGGTCTCTGGCGTGAGGAATGGTTTTCTCACCTGGCTCAGCTGGTCGTCGAAGGGGCCCATGTAGCAGGCGGTGCTCTTCATGGTCTTTGCGATGGTCGAGAAGTCGAGCACGAGTCCCTTGAATCCTGTGGTAGAGGCCAGTCGTCCTACCTCGGCGCCGACTGCCACCACTGCTTTCTGTCCCTCCTGGAAATATCCTTCCTCGGTGGCCAGCGGGAACCATCTGCCTACGCGGTACTTGTTCAGCAGCACCAGTCGGTGCGGCGACAGCGGCAGGTATTTGACGAACAGCTCTGTAAGCGGTATGAGCGACGTGGGCCGTCCTGACAACACCAGCACGTCGCAGTGGTGGGCATACATCACCACCGACAGCGCTCTCATGAGCGGCATCATGGTATGGCTGACCTGGAATCCCACCTGCTCGGGGTCGTATCGCCACTGCAGCTCCTCGAAGCCGAAGCCGAAGTGGTAGCGGAAGTGGTCGAGCAGGAACTGGGCCGGTCGTCCGTCGCTGAAGATGTCGTCGAAGTTGTAGAGTCTTGCCGGGCGCTGCTGGTTGAGCAGCTCCAGGAAGAACTGCGCCATCGGGTGCGTCACCTGTGTGCAGAAGTCCAGCCTGCACTGCCGGTCCTTGCCGTCCTGGTTGTTCGAGTCGCTGGCAAAGAAATGGTTCATCAGTTCGAAGATGAGGTGGCGTCGCTGATCCAGAGCTGCCTCTTCGCTGAAGGCGTGCTCTATGTCGGCCACGCGTGCCTGATATATCGGCGTGTCGGCAATGCGCGGTATCTGCCGCAGCTCGTCGGGCGTCATCCGCATTATGCGGGCCGTCAGTGCGCTGCGCACGCTGCCCATCATGGGGTTGTCGTCGTAGGGGCCTTCGAGGAAGATGTTCAGTATCACGTTGTGTATGATGTCGTCGCCTGCGGTGTAGAACGAGTCATAGTAGAGCGGCACGGGCGTCAGCCGGCCCTGTCCTTTCTGTCCGTAGCTAACCACCATCACGTCGGTCGTTCCGGCTCCTATATCGACGGTGCCCACGGTCAGCTGGTTGCCCTCGAAGCCCATCTCTTCCATCTCCTTTCGCTTGTGTCCTTTCAGGCTGAAGAACTGATCGACGCGTCCGCCGTATCGCTCGTGTAGCTCGGCGTTCAGATAGACCAGCTGCGAGGCGAAGGCCTCGTCATATAGCCATCCGCGCTTCTCCATCAGCTCGGGGTCGTCGGTGGGCTTGAGCAGTGCGGGGTCGGGGGTGATGGTCATCTCTGGCTGGGCCGGCGTGAACTGGTGTATCAGGTCGGCTGCAGCCTTGGCAGCCCGGCGCAGTGCGAGCTGCTCTTTCATGGGCATGGCTGTGGGACAGGTCACAATGATGTTGCGCAGGTAGCGCCGGCAGTCTATCTGCAAGTGCTTACCGCGGAACTCACTTGAGTTGATATAGCACAAAGCCTGTTGTAACATTTCAATGAATACGAAGGTCATCAGGCTCTGGCGGCTGTAGTGGCACGAATTGTCAGTTTCTGGCAAGTTGAAGATGTCTATTTGCTTGCCATCTGGCAGGTAAGTGCCGTCATCGTCAAAGTAGTCTGTTAAGCCTTTTATGAAGATGCCTTTGTCTTTGTCGAGTGTCTGGTTAGTGGAATCGCCCTCTACCACCATAAACTCCCAGCGGTCCTTGAATGGCTTTGAGTCCCACAGGTATCGTTTCGGACTTGAGTAGTTGGTCGTTTTTTCCGATACATTGTTGTTTTTATTGTCGTTGCTATCGTTGTTATCGTCGCCGTGCTGCGAGCGATATATCAGATGTCTTGCCTCTTCGCCCACGCGCAGCAGCGACGGCCACTGGAACAGTGTCTTGTCAAGGTTCATGTCGTTGCCGAAGTCTGCGCGACGGAACACCACGCGCATGTCGAAGGCATTGCGATAGACACGCCACGGCTCTGTCATGTCGCGCAGGCGCAGAATCTTGGCCTTGGTGAAATCGCCGTCCTCGAACAGCACGGCGCATGTGCGAGAGTTGCCAATATCGACCGACATATCTACGGGTATCTGCCGGTCCTTCTTATTATATAATGTGACTTTTGGCGCTGCCCAAGCCTGCGGGTCGTCCTTGTCCCACCACAGTCGCAGGAAGTTGATCAAATACACATAATAGCACAGGAACTTGTACTTTGGTTCGTCCTCGTTCTCCTCCTCAAGGTTGATGCCGAGCAGCGAGACGATGTATCCTGCTATGGCATCGTCGTTCTGCCCGTCGGGTATGTTGAGGAAGCCTCCGAACAGGTTGTCCACCCTGTTTGACAGCATGTATTCTTTCTGTTCGCCGCTGCCCGCGAAGAAGCCCGGCTTCACCTCACCCTCTACCATGTCCTTTGCCAGCTGCGTGTCGAAAGCCCATGTCAGCCTGTAGCGTTGCTTGCCGTTCTTCTGTGGCTGGCCTATGGGGTCTATCTTCACGCGGCACCAGCCGTGGGGATAAGACATGCACTGTCCCGTCACCTCGAGCTCGTACATGGGCATGGGCAGCCACTTGCCTAAGAGCTGGTCCAGGGCCATCACCGTTTCCCGGCGGCCGTCGGGCAGGCGTCGCTTCAGTCGCCACTGTAGGCTGCTGATGGGTATCAGCTCCGGTGCCCCCGTCTCATAGCTCTCCACCATCGACAGCACCACGTCTTTCTTCATCATGGGCACGCCCACAGCGTCTAAGGCCACGGTGCCGTTGGCCTGCTGCTCGAGCAGGTCGTTCTTGCGCAGGTAGTCTATCGGCACGAAGCTGTCTCCCCGCCTGGCGCATACGTCCACGCTGACCCGCATGTTGTTCAGGAAATCCACCTTCTCTATAAATGTATAGCGCAACATGGTTCTCCCATCGGGCAGGGGGAGCTGTTCTTCTGGATTAAACTCTATCTCGGTGGTCTGGAAATGCAGCCCCGAGTTGGCTATCATGTTAAAGGCCATAGTATAGTTGTTTAGGTTATTCTCAGCAGTGGCTTTCGGTAGCCTGAAAGCTGTGTTTCGGCTGCAAATTTAGCAATTCCTTTCTCTTCCGGCAAGAAAAACGACGTTTTTTTTCACAAAACAGCCATAATAAGAAAAAAAATGCTTACCTTTGCAGCCTCACTACTGTAAAGCAGTGAAATAACCATTAGTTATATAGCCTGAACAACCATACGCTTGTCATTATAATGGACGACACATTCATACATCACGCCACCAGCATTTTCCGTCAGGCCATAGCCGACTATCACCGGAAAGACGATGTTGACACCGAGATACAGAATCCCTACGTTTCCGGCAGCATAGACAACCGTCTGTACCTGAAGGCTTGGATAGACACCGTGCAGTGGCACCTTGAGGACATCATACGCGACCTGCACATCGACCCCGTGTATGCCCTGCAGCTGAAGCGGCGCATAGACCGCAGCAATCAGGACCGCACCGACCTGGTGGAGCAGATTGACTCCTACTTCCGCCACCATTACTCAATGGTCCGCCAGCAGCCCGATGCCCGTCTCAACACCGAGAGTCCTGCCTGGGCCCTCGACCGCCTCTGCATACTGCAGCTGAAGATCTATCACATGCGGCAGCAGACGGAGCGCACAGACGCATCGGACGAGCACCGGCAGCGCTGCCAGCAGAAGCTGTCCGTGCTTGAGGAGCAGCAGGCCGACCTGTCATTAGCCATACAGCAGCTGCTCGACGACATCGCGCAGGGCCGGGTCAAGATGAAGGTCTATCGGCAGATGAAGATGTACAACGACCCCACCACAAATCCCGTGCTCTATGCTAAGCAATGAAGGACTGAAGAGTTGAAAGACCTTCGTAATCCCTCACTTTCAAGCCCCCACCCTACCTTATCTCTCCATACCATTTTTAGCCTCCAAGCTCTCAACATTCAGTTCTGAGCTCTCAACGTTCCACTTTCAGCTCTCAAACACTCTTGTCTCACCTACTCATCATACGTCTGTCGGCAATGGGCGATGTCGCTATGACGGTGCCCGTGGTTCAAGCCTTGGTCAGGACCTATCCTGAGCTGATGGTGAGCGTGTTGAGTCGTTCGTGGGCTCGTCCGCTGTTTGAGGCGCTTGGTCCGCGTGTCCGCTTTATTGAGGCCGACGTCCGCGGTCGCCACAAGGGTATGGTCGGTCTGTTGCGTCTGTGTGCCGAGTTGCGTCGCATGGGCTTCACGCATGTGGCCGACCTCCACTCGGTGTTGCGCTCTCATGTGGTGAGGTGCGTGCTGGCCTTGGGCGGTGCTCAGGTGGCCTGCTTGGACAAGCACCGCGGCCTGCGTCGCCGCCTGTGCTCGATGGGGGCCGACGCTTTCCTCCGCTGGTGTGGCGACAATGACAAGCGTTGCCTGCCCACGGTGTTCAAGGCATATACGGATGTGGTGGGCTTAGCGGGCTACAGCTTGCCCCCCTTCATTTTCGACCACTTCCAGCCCCTTGTGCCCGACGACCTGCCCGACCGCCGTTACGACGCAGCGGTCATACCCGGTGCCGAGGCTCTTGGCTGCAGGGTGCTCTACGGCATTGCCCCCTTTGCGGCCCATCCAGGAAAAGAGCTGCCCCAGCCTTTGGTGGAGCAGCTCATCGACACCCTTCTGACAAGCCAGCCCGAGAGCGGTGTCGTGCTCTTCGGACGTGGGCAGCGCGAGGACGCGGTCTTCGCCTCATGGCTGCGGCGCTGGCCGGAGCGTGTGGCGGTGGCGGCCGACGTGTGCGGCGACATCGTTGACGAGCTGCAGCTGATGAGCCGGCTGCGCGTCATGCTCAGCATGGACTCTGCCAATCAGCATCTGGCCTCGTTGGTTGGCACACGTGTGGTCACCGTCTGGGGGCAGACGCACCCGGCAGCCGGCTTCATGCCGTGGGGACAGCAGCCAGCCGACAGCATCCAGGCCGACATGCCCTGCCGGCCGTGCAGCATCTTCGGCAACAGTCGGTGCCGTCTGTCCGGTGTGGCACCGGGGCGCTTCCCCTGTATAGAGGCCATCACCGCCCGCCGTGTGGCTGCGGCGATGATGGCACGTCGTTCGTCTGACGCGTAAGGGTCAGACCATGCAGCTGGTCGTTCCCAGCGCGGTGGCAAAGGCGGTCAGTATGCTGATGGCCATTTGCACTATTATTCTCAGCGTCTCCTTCTTCATGGACATTACAGGGGGCTTACTCATCGACCACGAAGTTCTTGGGCAGCTCGGTCACCTTCACATCGTCCAGCCAACGCTTGGTGCGGTGCCCGTTGCTTGACTTGTAGGTCTCGGGCTGGAAGATGAGGTGTATGTTGCTGATGTTCTCAGCCGCGGTAAACTTGTCGCTGGTCTGGGCGGGCTTGGTGTTGATGCCCACCTTGAAGGCCCCTATGTCGTCCAGCCTGACGCGCTTGCCGGAGGCCAGCTCGTCCTTGATCACGTTGCTCAGCTCGGCCAGCACAGCTATCACGTCCGAGCGCTTCACCGACACGTTGGCCTCTATCTTCTTGCTCAGCGAGCGGGTGTCAACGGTCTCGAGCTGTACGGCGCGGGCATACCACATGCCGCTGCGCTTGGTGTCCTCCGACTGGTCCTGATACTTACGATAGAAAATCATAGTTGTGATTGTTTTTAATGGTTAATGAAAATGATTGTTGTGGAACAGGAAGCTATCAAGACAGAATGTACATGCGTGTGCACCCGCGCGTCGTTCCTCAGATTGTTTGGCCTCAGAGAGCTTGCTTGTTTCCTGTTTCCGAGTGCAAAGATACAGCTTTTTCAGCCCTTTGTCAATAGCTGATGTGGATAGTCATGTGGTTAGTTTCTGCAACGTGCTGCGTTTCTGTCTGTTGTCTCTTCCTCCTGTTGCACGTCCCATGCCCACTTCAGTCTGCGCCGGTGCAGCTCTTCGCTGTCGGGTGTGGTGGTGTGTCGGTGGTGGTCAATGGTCATGGCGCGGTTTGTCATTCCCTTCCGGTCGGCCACATAGCTCAGGTGCAGCCAGTAGTGTGAGCCGCAGCGGCTGTGTTCCACGATGGCCTGGTCGAAGGGTATGTCGCCTTTTGCCAGGATGTCTGTCAGTCTGTAGGCATACTGCTCGCTGGGGCAGTAGATGTCGGCAGCCTCGCCTGTCAGGTGCTGGCTGTTGGCCACGCCGCCCACGCAGCGGTTCAGCCTCGGGCAGCGGTAGCCGCTGGTCACTATCAGCCGGCCGGCCCTGCGGCGCAGCGGCTCCAGCGTGCGCCGGCAGAGCAGCGTCAGCCGGCGTATGGCCTCCGGCGGCGGGGTGTTGTCGATGTTCTCCCTGATGGCCGTGCCGCTGCGGGTCATCTCGCCCAGGGTGAAATGCTCTGTCAGCCTGGCTGACGGGTCGATGGTCAGACGCGGCAGTTCAGGCAAGCCCTGCGTCTGTATGGCGGTGTTCTGTGTGGTGTTCATCTTGGCGCGTATGTGTGTTAGTGTTTGCTTTCACTGTGGTCTGCCCGCCTCACGCAGCGTCGCAGCGGACTGTCGTTGCCGTGTTCCAGCATGTGTGTGTAGCGTTCCATGTAGCTTGCGGCCTTGACACCCTTGCGTCGGGCGGCTCGCCGGGCCATGCTGTAGGGGTTGGCCGGAACCGCGACGCTCATCAGTCGGCACACCCTGACCATCATCTGCTTGAGCAGCATGGGGCTGCCCGTGGCCTCGTCGCGGATCAGATGGGTGTCCCATGCCACATAAATGGCTTCGTAGAGGTCGGCCTTTGACCCTGTCCAGCGGCTGCGGCCGTCGTCGCTGGCCAGCAGCAGCTGCTCCACCTCTGCCGTCAGGCGCTGTTCGGCCTTCTGCCGGCACACGGCCGGGCGATTGTTTTGAGCGATTGTCTGTTCTGTCATAAATGTGTTGCTTTACGTTTTTTTTGGGGTTAGTGGTGTTGTGCTTGCCGGGCGAGGTCCCGTCGCCCGACAGGTGCAAAGGTACATACGCGCCACTGAACGTATTAGACAAATCGCGTTTTCGCTTTGTTAAATCTTTTCCCTGTTATGATATTTTAACACAGCGCGGCACCGTGCTCTTGTCGAAGCACGGTGCCGTCTGTTGTCGAGACAGATGCGCAGGCTGTCTGTCTGTGTATGCTATATAATATTAAATGTACGCGCGAGGCATTGCGCTGTCTCACGCCTTGGCCTGTTCGGCGGCGGGCTCGTCCTGTATGGTGCGTCCCATGGTGCGGAAGGCCACGGGCGCAGCGATGAAGATGGACGAGAGCGTTCCGAACACCACGCCCAGTATCATGGCGAACGAGAACGAACGTATCGAGTCGCCGCCCAGGATGAAGATACAGAGCAGCACGATGAGCGTCGTCACCGAGGTGTTGATGGTACGGGCCAGGGTCTGGTTGAGCGAGTCGTTGAACAGCTGCTGGCGGTCGCGCTTGGGGAAGAGCTGTATGTTCTCGCGTATGCGGTCGAACACCACCACCTTGTCGTTGATCGAGTAGCCTATGACGGTCAGGATAGCTCCGATGAATGTCTGGTCTATCTCGAGCGACATGGGCACCCATCCCCACAGCACGCTGTACATGCCTATCACGACGAGAGCGTCGAGGGCCAGCGCCACCGTTGCGCCAAACGAGAAGGCCACGTTGCGGAAGCGCAGCAGTATATAGAGGAAGATGGCTATCAGGGCTATGAAGACCGAGATGATGGCGCCGTGCGTGATGTCCTTAGCCACCGACGGGCCCACCTTAGCCGAGCTGATGATGGAGCCACCCTCGCGCACGTCGGGGTTCTTGAAGTCATCGACGCTGGCCTGGCTCACCAGGTTGGCTTTCTTCAGAGCACCGTAGAGCATGGTCTCTGCCTCGTCATCGACGGTGGGCGAGTTCGACTCAATGTTCCAGTTGGTCGAGATGCGCACCGTGGTTCCTTCGGCGCCCAGGGCTATGACGCTGGTGTTGGCCTCCTGTCCGGCCTTCTCGCCCACGCTGTTGACAAACACGCCGGCCAGGGCCTTGCGCACGTCCTCGACGGCCGTGGCCTTGTCGAGCGTGACAACATAGTTGCGGCCACCGGTGAAGTCGATGCTCTGGCTCAGGCCGCGCACGAAGAAGCTGACGATAAAGGCCACCGTGGCCACACCCCAGATGACGCGCGAGGTCTTGAAGAAGCTCATGAAGTTGAACTTCGTGTTCTGCATCATGCTCTTCGAGTAGCCGGTCACGAAGGTCAGGTTCAGCCACTTGTCCTTCTTCAGCTGGTGCTCATAGACAAGGCGTGTCATAAACACGGCGGTGAAGAACGACACGCAGATACCGATGATCCATGTCGTGGCGAAGCCCTTGACGGGACCCGTACCGAAATAGAGCAGTATGATGCCCGTGATGAGCGACGTGATGTTTGAGTCGAAGATAGCCGAGAAAGCGTTGCTGTAACCCTTGTTGATGGCCTCTTTCACGCTCAGTCCCTTGCGCAGCTCTTCCTTGGTGCGCTCGTATATCAGCACGTTGGCATCGACGGCCGTACCCAGCGTGAGCACTATACCGGCAATACCGGGCATGGTCAGTGCCGCCTGGAACGATGTCAGTATGCCCAGGGTGAAGAAGAGGTTGAACAGCAGAGCTATGTCAGACAGTATGCCCGGAATGAAGCCGTAGAGCATAATCATGTATATCATCAGCAGCACGAAGGCCACGATGAACGAGATGATACCCTGCTGTATCGACTGTGCTCCGAGCGACGGTCCCACCACCTCTTCCTGCACGATGCGTGTCGGTGCCGGCATCTTGCCCGAGTTGAGGGTGTTAGCCAGGTCTTTGGTGTCCTCGATGGTGAAGTTGCCGGTTATCTGCGAGTTGCCACCGTCTATCTGCGACAGTATGCGTGGTGCGCTATAGACGGCGTCGTCCAGCACGATGGCAACGGCGCGGCCTATGTTCTGCTTGGTTATCTGCGACCAGCGGCGTGCGCCGTCGCTGTTCATCTGCATGGTGACGCAGGGGTGTCCCATCTGGTCGAACTCGTCTTTCGAGCTGACGATGACGTCGCCCTCCAGCGGTGCACGTCCGTTGGGCTCGGTAATCTTCAGCGCGTAGAGGGTGAAGATCTCGCCGCGTGTGCCCTCGCCGAAGTCCTCAGCCTTTGCACCCCAGCGCAGCTTGAGGTCGGCGGGCAGTATCTGCTGTGCCAGCTGCGAGTAGATTATCCGGTCTATCTCTGCCGTGTCGCGTGCGTTGGCATATCCGACGACGGCCAGAGCCTGTCCCTGCACGGGCTGGAAGATGGCGAAGAGCGGGTTCTGCTTCTTGGCCTGCTCTGTGGCTGCCTCGCTCTGCTTGCTGTCTATGCTCTTCTTGCCCAGTGCGGCTGCCATGTCGGCCTTGGTCTTGGCTGCGGCTGCGCTGTCGGCAGCTGTGCTGTCGGCCTTGGCAGCTTCGTCGGGTGTGGCGGCAGCGTCGGCAGCGCCACCCTCAGCAGCAATGTTGGCGGCCTCTGTGGCATAGCGGCTGTTCAGCTGGGCCAGCAGGGGCACTATCTCCTGCGAGTTGTACGACTCCCAGAACTCCAGGTTGGCCGAGCCCTGCAACAGCTTGCGCACGCGCTCCGGCTCGCGTATGCCCGGCATCTCGACCATGATGCGGCCGCTCTGTCCCTCCAGCTTCTGTATGTTGGGCTGCACCACGCCGAACTTGTCGATACGGTTGCGCACCACGTTGAACGAGTTGTCCACGGCGCTCTGCACCTCCTGGCGCAGGGCTGTCTCCACCTCCGAGTCGGTGCTCTGCGTCGATACCTTGCCCTTCATCTGCTGTGTGGCGAATATCTCTGCCAGGCGATGGCCGGGTGCGTTCTGCTTATAGCGGTTGATGAACAGCGAGATGAAGTCGCTCTGCGAGGTTTCTTCTTCTTTCTTTGCTTCCTCCATCGACTTGCGGTATGCTGCGTCCTTCTTGTGGTCGGCCAGCACATCCACCACATCGGGCACCGACACCTCGAGAATGACGTTCATGCCGCCTTTCAGGTCCAGTCCGAGTCCGATCTGCATCTCTCGGCACTGTTTCAGCGAGTAGATGCCCAAGTACACCTTCTCGTTCATCACGCTGTCTAAGTATTCGGCGCCGGCCTCTTCACTCATGGCTGCGGCCTTGCTTTCATAGTGTCGCGTTACAAACGAGAAGGAAAGGTAAAACACGCAGACGAGAATGAGCATCGCTGCGATAAACTTTACAATTCCTTTGTTTTGCATTGTTGTTTTTTGTTGTTATTTTTTTTGTTTTTAGTTTTGCTTTTTGGGTGGTTATTTGTGTCATTGCAGCAGGGACGCGGCATGTTGCGTCCGAAGCGGTGTCGGACGCGACACGTCGCGTCCCTACATTGCGGCTGCAAATTTACACATTATTTTTATAGATAAAGAATTTTGCAGTTTTTTTTTGCCTTTTTTAGGTTCTATGGGGGCTGGTGGCTTCATGGGCTACAGGCTCTATAGTGGCTATAGACTCTATAGTGGCTATAGTAGCTATAGTCTCTATAGTAGCTATAGTGGCTATAGTAGCTATAGTCTCTATAGTGGCTATAGTCTCTATAGTTTGCTGCTGTTCTGTGTCATTCCTCGTAATCCACCTCGTGGTCGAGTTTCTCAAGGAAGTCTGACAGCACGTCGGGCTCTACGTCGCCCATCTGGTATTCCTTCTCGGCATCTTTTCTTATCTCGGCTATCCAGGCCCTGCGTGCCTTGACATAGTCGGTGCGTATGCGTTCGATGGCGGCGGTGTCCAGCTCTGTCAGTCCATAGTAGTCGAGCAGCAGGTTGTACGTCCATGCCCACTGGTAGGGTCGGTAGTTGTTGTCGATGTCGGTGAAGCGGTCGTTCACGTCGTCGATGGTAGCGAGCGTGCCGTTCTTGATGTCGTCTTTCATGCGTTGTTCCTCGCTGTCGGGCAGCAGCAGCCCTGACAGGTCGTTCCACTGTCCCTTTCCTGTCTGTCCGACGGGCTGTCCGAGCCAGCCTCCCTTGACGGCGCGTTTCAGCACGGCTCCCATGTATATGTGCAGTGCGATGTCATAGTACTTGATACCCTTCTTGAGCGACGAGGCGTTGATGACGTAGTCGTGGTAGTTGTACGACGAGACGTCGCGTCCCGAAGCTTTCTGCAGCTGTTCGAGTATCTTCTTGCCCTGTATGATTTCTCCCACGGTGAACGGCGAGAGCCAGTCGAAGTTGATGATGCTCTTGCGGCACGAGTCGGCCCTTTTGTCGCGTTTAGGCCATTTCTTTATGTCGCGGTAGAGACCCACGGTCGTGATATTCCGTCCGGGTATGAGGTAGCAGTCGTCGCCGTATGCCATGAGATACGAGAAGGGCAGGTTGCGCGTGTCGGGGTGGTGCATCAGCTTGCCGAAGCACACCGAGAAGGCTCCGATGGTTGCCGGCATGAGCACATACGCTCCGCTGGCGGTTTTCGTGCCGCGCTCCAGCGTGCCGTAGTGCATGGGTCCCATCTTGTAGGCATGGTTAGAGAAGTTGGTGTTCGAGCCTGCGTTGTAGAACGAGAACTGTCCGCCTATGAGCAGGCTCGACTTGTGGTGTGAGGCCGAGAAAGGTCCGCAGAAGGCGGCGCAGGCCTCGCCGTTGGCCATGTACGAGTTTGCGAAGAAGATGCTGGCCTCGGCGGTGAAGCCGTTGGTGATGGTGCAGGCCTCGCCCACGAAGCAGTCTTGCATCTTCACCGAGTTGTTGATACTGCAGCCGTTGCTGATGATAGAGTTTTCGCAGATGACGCCTGCACCGATATAGACGCTGGCGTCGCGTGTTGACAGTATGGTGCAGTTGTTCAGGCGCGTGGCTCCGCACACCTCACACTCGTCCTCGATGACCGTGTTGTATATCTCGCGCGCGTTCACTATGCGTGCGCCTTTGCCCACGCGGCCCTGTTCCGGCCGGTTCATCTCCACGTCGGCCTGTATCATGCTGACCAGCCGGTCTTTCAGCTCCTTGTCGGCAAAGTGTTTCACCATGAAGGCTGCCAGCTGCGAGTTGAGTCCACGGAAGAGCATGACGTTGCCCTGTCCCACCTCGTTGAGCACGCTGACGATGTGTCCCTCGCCGAAGGTGGCGCCCTCGGTGGTCTCCATTGTCGAGACGTTCGATATGTAGCAGTCGTCGTCTATCTGGTAGTTGTTGATATAGTTGCCAATCTTCTCTATCAGGCAGTCGTTGCCTATGGTCACGTTGCGCAGTGTGGCATCGTTGATGCCGCTGTGCTTGGTGAAGCCCTGTGTCACCTCCACCTGCTTGTCAAACTGGCCGAGGCGTATGTCGCCGTAGAATGTCACGCGGTGGAAGTTGTAGGGTATGAAGCCCTCTGCCACCTCCACCCTTGTCCAGTCTTCAGCCCAGCAGCTGTTGTTCTCCAGCACTTCTATCTCCTGTGCCGTCAGATTGCGATAGTTTGTCATAATCTATTGTTTTGGTTGTTGCGTCCGTTATTGTTGTGTTTTGTCGCCTGTTGGTCTGTTTCGGCCGCCACGCTGTCAGCGTCTGGTCAGCAGCAGTCCGACGTCGGTAATGCCGTGCAGTGTGTTGTCCGGCTCTATGTCGGGTGTGATGCGCAGCCTGAGCGTGTCCTCAGGGCTCATGCTGACGATGGCCAGCTGTCGCCGTTGCTGCCTGACGGCGATGCCGCTGCCGTAGCTGCGTCCTCGCTTGTCGCTCATGGGGAAGGCCACCCGTCGTCGGCTGACGGTGTCGAGCTGCTGCACCACCTGCAGGGTCAGTCCGGTGCGTGTGTATCGGCTGTCGCTGCGCAGGCAGAGCTCCAGACGGTAGTCGCTTCTCTGCTTGTCCGGCAGCGTTCCGGCCGGCAGCGTCACGCAGTAGCAGAGTGTGTCTGTGGCCGTCCAGCCTGCTGTCGGTGTGTGCACGAAATGGCCGTAGGCTGGCCGCTGCCTGTGGCAGCCCGTCAGCAGCGCCATCGCCGCCATAGCGGCTATCAGCCAGCGTCCCTGCATGGTGTGTGGTCTTCTCTCTCTGTCAGCGTGTGTGGTCTGTCGTATGTATGACCTTGTTGCCCGTTGGCGCGCGTCTCACTCGGCCGGCGTGTCGCCCTTGGCCTGCTCGTCCTTGGCCTGCTCGCCCTTGTGTTTGGCAGGCTTGCGTTTCTTCTTCTTTGCCTTGTCGAAGCGGGCCACGTCGCCGCCGGCCAGCAGATCGACGGGTTCCTGTGGCTCGGTTGCCTGTCCGTCGGGCTGCAGCGAGAGCGGCTTCTCGCCGCGGCGGTTCATCTCGACCACCTCCCTGGCGCGTTCGCCGGTGATGGTCTCCAGGTTGGCGGCCATGCGGCGGTCGGTGCTGTATGTGATGAGTCCGGCCAGGATATCGACCTTGAAGTAGTAGTAGGTGTTGTCCTGTGTCTCCAGCTGCACCTCACGGCTGGGCAGTCGGCGTCCGGCCTCCATGTAGTCGTCCACCTCATAGTTCAGGCAGCATTTCAGTTTGGCGCACATGCCGGCCAGCTTCTGCGGGTTGGGCGAGATGTCCTGGAAGCGTGCGGCAGCGGTCGAGACAGAGCTGAAGTTCTTCATCCATGTGGCGCAGCAGAGCTCGCGTCCGCAGGGTCCCGTGCCGCCTATGCGTCCGGCCTCCTGCCGTGCTCCTATCTGTTTCATCTCGATGCGCACATGGAAGGTTGCCGCCAGGTCTTTTATCAGCTGGCGGAAATCCACGCGCTCGTCGGCTATGTAGTAGAATATGGCTTTCTGTCCGTCGCCCTGATATTCCACGTCGCCTATCTTCATCTTCAGTCCCAGCTGCTTGGCTATCTCGCGGCTCTCTATCATCGTCTCGTGTTCGCGGGCCTTTGCCTCGTGATATTTGTCGATGTCGAGCTGCCGGGCCAGCCGATAGACGCGCTTCACCTCGTCGGTGGGGCGCAGGTTGGCCTTGCGCAGCTGCATCTCTGCCAGGCGGCCCGTCAGCGACACCACGCCGATGTCGTGCCCGGGCGAGGCCTCCACGGCCACGATGTCGCCCTTGGTCAGCGGCAGGTGGTTCACGTTGTGATAGAAGCCCTTGCGAGTGTTCTTAAACTGCACCTCGACCACGTCGGTCAGCGCGTTGTTGTCGGGCACGTCGGCCAGCCAGTCGTAAACGTTCAGCTGGTGGTCGGTGCGGCCCACACCCTGATGGCACAGACCGCGGTTGCCGCCGGTGCACAGCGGCGGTATAGCGTTTTCTATCTGCATGAACTACCTATCTTCGTTTATTTGTTACAAAATTCAAAATCCAAGAAATACAAAATATGGCTCCCATCTCTCAGCTCTTCAGATAGACAATCATCTGTACAGCCAGGTCGAAGAACACCACCTTGGCGTTGGCGTTCTGTGCTATGTCTCTCAGTGCCAGGTTGGCCACGTCGTACATCTGCAGCACGTTACGCTCGTTGACGTATGGCGCGAATTTTGTGGCAAAAGCGGCCTCCTGTCGTGTCATGTACACGATGTCGGGCTGTTGCATGTTGCTCATGAAACATTCTCGCGTCATGCGCAGTATGTATTCGAGGAAGCGCTTTTGTCGTTCGCGCCCCATCTTTGCTATCGTCTCGCTCCACTGTCTGAGCTGCACCACTTGTCTGAGGAAGGCCTGCCGCATGAGCTGCATATAGAGGTCGAGGAAGAGCTGTCGCTCGTCGTCTGTTCCGGCCTGCGCCTTGGCCTCTATCCAGTTGCCGCGTGCCAGGTGCGCCACGGCGCGTGCCTCGTCGGCCGACATGCCGTAGCGTTCGGTCAGCGCGGCCGCGATGTCGTCGTCGGTCAACCGCGGCAGGTCGATGCGCTGCACACGGCTGCGTATGGTCTCGAGCAGCTGTCCCGGCTCTTCGCAGGCCATGATGAAGACGGTGTGCTGCGGCGGCTCCTCTATCAGCTTGAGCAGCTTGTTGGCAGCCGTCTGGTTCATGCGCTCCGGCAGCCACACGACGCTGACCTTGTAGCCGCCCTGGCTCGACTTCATGCTGAGCTGTCGCACCAGCTCGTCGCTCTCGCCGCCGGTGATGACGGCCTGCTGGTTCTCGGCCCCTATCTGCTCGAGCCACTGCTCGAGCGAGAAGTAGAGGTCGCCCCCCGTCAGCATGGCTCGCCACTGGCCTATGAAGTCGTCGCTGACGGGCTGGTGGTCGCTGCTCATCGATGTCAGCTTGATGGTGGGGAAGGTGAAGTGCAGGTCGGGGTGTGCCCATTTGGTCAGCATGGCCTGGGCGCTGCGGCGCTGGGCATCGGTGGGCGTGGTGCCGGGCAGCCCCTCGGTGAGCAGCTGCCTGGCAAAGTTTAGGGCCACGGCAAGCGTGCCGTGGCCCGTGGGTCCGCACAGCATGACGGCATGGGGCAGGTGCCCCCCTGCTCGCATGGCCTCCAGGCGGAGGCGCGTGTCGTGCTGTCCTATGATGCTTTGGTCTGTCTGCATTGGGCTGCGTGCCTTGTCAGCGCTTGTGCACAAGGCGGCGGCAAAGTTACGCATTTCTCCCCAATGTGCCAAATGTTTTGCCGAAAAATGTGTTTTCGCGTCATTCGTCGGTGTCGGCGAAGAGTTCCTGCTGCACGGCGCCATCGACGTGTGTCACGCGGTCGTTCAGCTCGGCCAGCTTGCCGGCGTTCCAGCGGTCGGTGGTGCCTACGAGGTAGCCGGTTATACGCTGCAGGCGGTCGATGTGCGTCGAGCCGCACTTGGGGCACTGCTTCAGCCCCTGCGTGGCGTCCTCGTAGCCGCAGTCCATGCAGCGGTTGCGGTTGTGGTTCACCGAGCCGTAGCCCATGTTCAGCTGGTCCATCATATCGACGACGCTCATGATGACCTGCGGGTTGTGCGTGGCGTCGCCGTCAATCTCAACGTAGAAGATGTGGCCGCCGCCCGTCAGTGCGTGGTAGGGTGCCTCGACCTCGGCCTTGTGGCGCGCCGGGCACTTGTAATAGACGGGCACATGGTTGGAGTTGGTGTAGTAGTCGCGGTCGGTCACGCCGCGGATGATGCCGAAGTCCTTGCGGTCGCGCTTGGTGAACTTGCCGGCCAGTCCCTCGGCTGGTGTGGCCAGCACCGAGTAGTTGTGGTGGTAGCGCTCAGAGAACTCGTTGATGCGGTCGCGCATGTATGTCACTATCTTCAGCCCCAGCTCCTGACTCTCCTGGCTCTCGCCGTGGTGCTTGCCTGTCAGCGCCACCAGGCACTCGGCCAGTCCGATGAAGCCAACGCCCAGCGTGCCCTGGTTGATGACGCTCTCGATGGTATCTTCGGGCTTCAGCTTCTCGGCCCCTATCCATAGCGAGTGCATCAGCAGCGGGAACTGCTTGACCAGGGCCGTCTTCTGGAACTGGAAGCGCTCGTCCAGCTGCCGGGCCGTTATCTCCAGCACGTTGTCCAACTTGGCCATGAACAAGTCAATGCGCTTCTGCTGGTCGGGCTCCTGCATACACTCGATGGCCAGGCGGACGATGTTGATGGTCGAGAACGACAGGTTGCCGCGACCTATGCTGGTCTTGGGGCCGAAGCGGTTCTCATACACTCTGGTACGGCAGCCCATCGTGGCCACCTCGTGCAGGTAGCGCTTGGGGTCGTCGGGCCGCCATGCGTCGTCGTGGTTGAAGGTGGCGTCCAGGTTCAGGAAATTGGGGAAGAAGCGCCTTGCCGTGACCTTGCAGGCCAGCTGGTAGAGGTCGTAGTTGGGGTCGCCGGGCAGGTAGTTCACGCCGCGCTTCTTCTTCCATATCTGTATGGGGAAGATGGCGGTCTCGCCGCCGCCCACGCCGTCGTAGGTCGAGAGCAGCAGCTCGCGCATGATGCAGCGGCCCTCGGCCGAGGTGTCGGTGCCATAGTTGATGCTCGAGAACACCACCTGGTTGCCGCCGCGCGAGTGTATGGTGTTCATGTTGTGTATGAAGGCCTCCATAGCCTGATGGACGCGGCCCACGGTCTTGTTGATAGCCTGCTGCAGCAGACGCTCGCGGCCCTCCAGCTTGCCTAAGGGCTGCTTCAGATAGTCGATCAGCGGCTCGTCGTACATGTCGCTCAGGTCCTGACCCGTCAGCTCTTCGAGCGACTTGACCTCTTCCTTGAACGACATGCGCACGAAGGGTGCCAGATAGAAGTCGAAGGCCGGTATGGCCTGCCCGCCGTGCATCTCGTTCTGGGCACACTCCATCGATATGCAGGCCAGCACCGAGGCTGTCTCGATGCGCTTGGCGGGGCGCGACGCGCCGTGGCCGGCAATGAAGCCGCAGTTGACGATATTGTCGAGCGGATGCTGCACGCAGGTGAGCGACTTGGTGGGATAGTAGTCCTTGTCGTGAATGTGCAGGTAGTTGTTCTCCACGGCCTCGCGGCTCGACTCCGACAGCAGGTAGTCATCGACGAAGGGCTTGGTCGTCTCCGAGGCAAACTTCATCATCATGCCCGCCGGCGTGTCGGCGTTCATGTTGGCGTTCTCGCGCGTGATGTCGTTGCGCTTCACGTTCACGATGTCGAGAAAGATCTCGCGCGTCTTGGCCTTGCGCGCTATCGAGCGCCGGTGGCGGTAGGCTATATACTCCTTTGCCACGTCCTTGCGCTTCGACTTCATCAGCTCCAGCTCTACCTGGTCCTGGATGGCTTCGACCGTCATCTGGCTGTCGCCCTTCAGCGAGATGCGGTCACTCACTTGCTGGATGAGCGAGTCGTCCTCGCCCTTGTCGGTGTGGAGCATGGCCTTGCGGATGGCGGCCTGGATTTTTTGCTCATTGAAGCCAACGATGCGTCCATCGCGCTTCACAACGGTTTGTATCATGTTGGGGTTGGTGTGTATGTGATTGGTAATGTGTCTAGTTTTTGCAGGCGCAACAAAAACGTCGTGGAAGGTATGACCGACTTCTGTTGACGCGAAACGTTTGCAAAGGTAGCACAGTTTAGCGACGTGACAAAATTTAGACAACTTTTTAATTGTTAAATAATGTCAAGTCGGTAAAACACAATATGTTATGCCAACGTATTGGGAAACTTTTACAACTGTCGCGTTTTCTAAATTTCCAAAAAAGAAAATAATTACGAGATAACTGTCCCATAATCATTGCTTTGCATGGCTGCATCCCGAGCGTATGGCTCAGTGGCTTTTGGCTGCCCGTTGTGCCCCTGCCGTCGTGGGGCGTGGCGGCCTCTGTGTGCCGTTGCCTTGTGGGGCGGTTCAGAACGGCGGCGTGCTGCTGATGTCGATTGTCTGCCCGCTGACGGGGTGTGTGAAGCAGAGCCGGCAGGCGTGCAGCATCAGTCGTCCGCCGGCCATCAGTCCGGCCGAGCTGTCGTGGCCGTAGAGGCGGTCGCCCACGATGGGGCAGCCCAGGCCCTCGGGGTGGGCGCAGTGGACGCGCAGCTGGTGGGTGCGTCCCGTCAGCGGGCGCAGCCGCAGGCGGGTGGTGGCCGTGCGGCGGGGTGTGCCGCTGCGATCGGGGCTGTTGTCGTCGATGGTCCACAGCGTGGCCGACGGCTTGCCGCAGGCGTGGTCCACCATCTGACGCGGACGGTCGTCGATGTCGGCCCTGAGGGGCAGGTCTATGCGGTGCCAGCCGTCGGCAGCAGCAATATTGGTGTCGGGCACTGCGGGCCGGCCCTCTACCACAGCCACATACTCTTTCCGCACCTCGCGGCACGCGAAGGCGCGCTGCACGCGCGCCACCAGAGCCGCGTCTTTCACCATCAGCAGCAGGCCGCTGGTGTCCTGGTCCAGACGGTGCACGGGGTAGCAGGGCTTCGGGTGCCGCGTGCTGGCGGGGTGCTTGCAGCCGTTCATTATCTCCACGAGCGATGTCTCGTCCGTGTCGTTGGGCACACTGAGCAGTCCGGCGGGCTTGTCCACCACTATCAGGTGTTCGTCCTCATAGGCTATGCCTATCACAAGCTCACGTCCGGCGGCTCTCGGGGCCGGCGGTTCGATGTCCAGTCCGCTTAACATCCACGGCAGTATCAGCAGGCAGCGACTGTGGCAGGCGGGGTAGAAGGCCCCATGATGGCGCGTCTCGGCAGCGGCGGCCGTGGTCCTGGCGGCGGCCATGTCGCCGTGTGCGCCAGAGGGTTGCGGTTTCCACCAGAACTCGGCTATCTGCAGCGGCTGCAGGCCGTGGCTGTAGGCATACTGCAGCAGCTTGGGTGCACAGCAGTCGCCGGTGGCGGCCGGCGGCATCGGTGTGCTGTCGGGCTTCAGTCGCTGTTGCAGCGGCGGGGTGCCCAGTGCCACCACGCGACGCAGGGGCAGTCGCTGTCCGGCGGCGTTCGTCAGCACATACTGGTCGAAGAGCCAGCGCTGCAGCGCGTCGCTGTAGCGGCGGCGGCGCTGGCACAGCGTCTCCAACCGCTGCCTTGCCTCGGCCAGCGGTGCCTCGGCCGCGGCTATGCGTTGCTGCCACAGCTCGCGCAGGCGGTGCAGCTCGGCCTTCTGCCACTGGCTCTCAGCCACGAGCGTTTCGGGTGCCTGGCCTTGCCGCCGCAGCATGTCGCGGCGCTGCTTGGCCGCGCGCATCAGCTCGCGCCAATGGTCTATGGCCGCGCGCGCCTGCTCCTTCAGCGTGTCCACCTGGCGTTGCCGTGTCTCGTCGGCGGCCTGTCGCTCCAGGGCCTCTATACAGACGTTCATCTCTGCCAGCACGTCCTCGCCCCTGACGAAGCGGCTGCCGTGCTGCCGCGCGTCGTATATCGGCGGCACAAAGAAGGTGTCGGCAGCCCGCTGCGCTGCGTCGGCAGCTGTTGTGTCGTCCGCCGGCCGGCCACCGCTGCCGAGTCGTCCGCTGTAGGCTGCCAGGAAGCCCACGCGCCCTGTCGTCTCGCGTGCCACGAGCACACCCAGCATCTTGCCTTCGGCCAGGGTGCGCCCCAGGCTGTCGTTGCTCTCGATAAAATGTGCCACGGCCTTGGCAGCACGCCGGCACAGCGAATGCACGACATAGCAGAAGGGGTCGTTCATCGCGCGTGGCAGGGGTTCGTGCACATCAAGCGGGTGCAGCAGCACAGCAGTATTGGTCTCCATTTTAGCGGTTGTTCTGATTACTCTGATTACTCCGATTACTCTGATTACTCTGATTACTCAGATTTCTCCGATTACTCCGATTACTCTGATTTCTCCGATTACTCTGATTACTCAGATTACTCTGATTATTCTGATTACTCCGATCACTCCGATCACTCCGATTACTCAGAATTCCGTCGCAAATATAGCGACTTTTTATGACAAAGCCTGTTCCGCTGTATATTTTTCTATGTGAAAAATTTGCACAAAGTAAAAAAAACGTTAACTTTGCAGCCGCAACACATATAATATTAATGTGCGCGGCGGCTGCAGCACCAGCCGCGACGAGCAGATAAACCATTAACCAACCAATAAACAACAGAGAACCATGAAAAAGCTATTCTTTTTTGCACTGACCGCCATGACGGCAGTGATGACCCTTAACAGCTGCGGCAGCAAGTCAGTGGCCAAGAGCAGCGAGATAGAGAACCCCGACGGCGCCATCGTAGCCCTGAGCGAGCCCGAGCAGTATGCCCTGAGCAAGCCCGGCAAGCGCGGCTACGGCATGGGCCAGAGCCAGAACGAGAACACCGCTCGCAACATAGCCGTGACGCAGGCTCAGGCACAGCTGGCCCGCAACATCAGCACCAAGGTGGAGGCCGCATGGGACATCTTCAACGAGCAGGTCAACCAGGCCTCGAACAGCAACGACGAGGGTGGCTCCGTGCGCGACGAGCAGGGCACATACCGCGAGAAGATGCAGGCCCTGGTGAAGGAGCAGGTCGCCAGCACGTCGATAGTGAAGGTGCAGAAGAACTTCAGCAAGACACGCGTGTGGACATACCGCGTCTGCGTGGAGTATGACGAGAGCGTGGCCGACATGGCCAAGAAGGTGGCACAGAAGATGCAGCAGCGCGTCTCAGAGCAAGACCGTAAGAAGATCGAGCAGCACCGCGAGCAGTTTGAGAAGGAGATAGAGAAGAAGCTCAACGAGATGTAAGCCCAGCAAGCCTATCCCCAACAAAAGCCAAACATAACAACATCAACCACGTGAACAAGCTACTTACCATACTGCTGTGCGCACTCCTGTTGCCGGCCGCGGCCGCAGCACAGAGCGTTGAGAGCATCAAGAAGGACAAGTCGTTCATCTGGGGCGAGGGCACCGGCGACAGCTTTGACGAAGCCGACCAGGCTGCCCTGCAGCAGCTGAGCAGCCAGATCTCGGTGTGGGTGGAGAGCAACCTGACCGTCAAGCAGAAGGAGGAGATGAAGAACGGACAGTTCAACTCCAGCCAGAACGTGTCTGCGCAGACCAGCACCTTCACCGCAGCGCAGCTGACAGGTGCCAAGATGATTACGCTGTCGCAAGAGGACCCCTGCCGCGTGTTCCGCTACATCTCGCAGAGCGACGTCAACGCCATGATGGAGGCGCGGCGCGAGCGCGTGCGCAGCCTCGTGGCCACGGGCGTCAAGGCCGAGCAGCGCCTGCAGATCGACGACGCCCTGCGCAGCTACTACTGGGCACTCGTCCTGGCGGGCAACGTGCCCGGCGGTGTCGATGTGCAGATAGGCAGCGACAAGGGCTCGGCATACTCGCTGCTGCCCACGAAGATCAACGCCGTGGTGGCAACGCTGGCCGGAACCGTCACCTCGCTCACACCCGAAGGCAACACCAAGCGCGCCGACCTCTACTTCACCTACGCCGGAAAGCCCGTGGCCACACTGCAGTTTAAGTTCTTCGACGGACAGAACAACATCGGTCCCGTCGGTGCGCGCGACGGCTTGTGCCAGGTCGATCTGATGAAGAACGTGACCGACAAGGTGCGCGTCACATACGAGGTGAAGTATAGGCAGGAGGCCGAGAACCTCGACCCCGAGCTGCGACTGGCCTTCCAGCGCGGCAAGCTGCCCAGCATAAAGAGCAGCTTCGACCTGCCGCTCAAGGGCGTGAAGATGAACGCCTCGGCACACGACCAGCAGAAAGCACAGCAGGCCGCCATCAACGCCTCGGCTGCTGCTGCCGACGAGGCCGCCATGAAGCCTCAAGAGGGCCGGCAGAAGAAGCAGATGGACATGATGAAGGTGCCCAACCCGGCCGACTACGAGGCTGTCATGGCACGCGTCGAACGCGCACTGCAGACGGCCAACATACGCGACGTGAAAGACTGCTTCACCGACGACGCCTACGGACTCTTCGACACCCTGGTCAACCACACCGGCAAGCTCTTGCTCACGGGCAAGCAGCAGTATGAGTTCGTCAACACCGGCTATCAGGTGCTGGCACGCTTCATGAAGATACGCATGAAGTTCAAGAACGGACGCTCGTTCATGGAGAACATCGTGTTCCGCTTCAACAACGAGCAGAAGATAACGTCGTTCGCCTTCGCACTGACCAACAAGGCCGAGACCGACATCTACTCGGCCTCGCTCGCATGGCCGCAGGTGTCGAAATACACCATTGCCGCCTTCATGGAAGACTATCAGACGGCATACGCCCTGCGACGGCTCGACTATCTCGATGCCATCTTCTCCGAACGCGCCCTCATCATCACCGGCACCGTGCTAAAGCCCGGCAAGGGCATAGCCCAGGAGCTGCACGACGGGCAGAAGCTGAGCCTCAACCCGAACGAGCCGAAGATAACCTACACCCGACTGACGAAGAGCGAGTTCCTGAAGCGACTGGCCATGCAGTTCAAGTCGAGAGAGTACATACACCTGACGTTCGAGGAGAACGTCTCGAAGGTCATCACCAACGAGAACCTGCCCGGGGCCTCGGCCTTCGGCATACAGCTCAAGCAGATCTACACCTCGCCCAGCTACGGCGACGAGGGCAGACTGTCGCTCATGCTCAACATGGTCAATCCCGACAGCCCCATGATAGAGGTCAGGCTCTGGCAGCCCATGGAGGCCAAGCCGGCCGACCTGGGCGAGTTCCTCTCGGCCGATAACATGGGATATTAGAAAAACAAACGAAAAACAAATTAAAAAAACAATGAAGATGAAAAAGATTATCCTTTCGCTGCTTGCCGCGCTGGTGTGCAGCATGGGCTATGCCCAAAGCGGAGGTATGCAGTTCAAGGGCTTCAGCGAGAGCAAGGGTGCCCTCACAGGCGACAACATGCTGGCTCGCTTCGTGCAGAACTGGCCCGTCGATGTCAACGACGAGGAGTGTGCCCTGGTGCGCGTCAAGGTGGAGAACTTCCCCCTCGAAGAGGCACGCAAGCTCGACTTCACCGTCACGGGCAGCGGCACGGCCTCGGTGGGCCGCCTCGACGACAGCCACCTGACGCAGAACAGCACCCTATGGGTGTTTATGTCGCACGGCACCGGACTGCAGCTCAAGGCCACACACAAGACCACGGGCGTCAGCTACGGCACGACCGTGTTCTCCATACCCACACAGCTCGAGGCCAAGCACGTCTATGACGTGACGCTGGCCCTGGACAAGACGACAACCATCAACATCGGCTCTGTGCCCGCAGGGGCACAGGTGTTCCTCGACGGGGCCTCCATCGGCGTCACGCCGCTGACGCGGCAGGCCGTGCCCTTCGGCGACCACAAGCTGAAGCTCGTGCTCGGCACACAGTCGAAGGAGATGGTGGTCAGCGTGACCGACCAGAACAACGTGTTCAACGACTTCGACCTGCGACAGCGCCGCAGCGTGCGCTTCGAGAGCGACCCCAGCGGCTCGGAGGTAGTGGTCACGGAGAACCAGAAGCAGATAGCCACCGGACGCACACCGTGCGAGCTGGAGCTGCCCTACGGCAACTTTGAGGTGACGGCCAACAAGAACGGCATGAAAGACTCGAAGTCGCTGACCGTCAACGCCGCCACAGGCACCGTGGCTCTCTATCCCGAGGTGAAACGCGAGATACAGCTCGTGGGCACGCTCAACGGCAAGCACGCCAGCACGCGCCTCACCGTGCAGTCGCACAAGGGCAACTGGCAGCAGGACGAGCTGAAGTCGCGCGAGGTGTCCGAGGTGCACACCGAGACACTGCCCTACGGCAAATACACCGTCACGGCCCGAGCAGCCGGCGCCGACGACGCAGTAGGCAAGAAGACCATCACCGTCAACGGCTCGTCGCCCTCAGATTACATTATTCGCATGAAAGCCACCAACAAGGCCGAGTGGTTCTGGAACAAGACCTACGACCCCGCTCCCTTCGGCATCGTACTGGGATATGTACAGAAGCAGTACGTCTTCCGTGGAAATGGCGATCGTATCAGGTACAATGGTGTCTGGGGTGAGTATGGCGAAGATAAGTGGCTGCATGGTTTTGAGGTGGGCTTCCGCTTCCAGCCTGCGCTACGCTGGGGCCTTGGACTGCAAACCGGTATCATGATGGACTGGTATGTATCAAGCAGCAAAGAGTTCGGCACAAAATATAATACTGACTATACCAACTATCAGGAAATTGACCTTTATCTGCCAGCACATGTCATGTACCGTGTGCGACTCGGCGAGAAGCAAGCATTGATGATACACGGTGGTGTCGGACTATACTACGCTGCCTATGGTGCTTTCCGCAGCTCAAACAGCAGCAGTGACGAACAGAAAATAGAGTTTGGCGAGAGCTGCGCACCAAATGCCTTCAATGCCGCTGCAGAGATAGGTGTAGGATTGCGACTCGGTCCCGTGCAGGTCAACGGCATCTACTCGAAGGGCTTCACCGACAACGAGAAGCTAAAGGACGTGCTGACAGATTCGGACGGCTACAAGGCCACTATGAACCGCTACTCCATTCAGCTGTCATACGTCATCGGCTCTGACTAATTAACTGGGCCACCAACCCGAAACATTATGCTGTAGGGACTCGCGCAGCGAGTCCCTACAGCAGCAAATATAGACTCCTCAACTCCTCAACTCACCTACTCCACATCTCCCCAACTTCCCTACTCCACATCTCCCCAACTCCCTAACTCCATGAAAAAGACCTTCCTCATAACCATCTGCTGTGCCCTGCTCGCTCAGGGAGCCGTGGCGCAAGGCGCCGTTGGCAAGATACGCCAGCGCACTCACACCAAGCTGGACAAGAGCCGCGAGCGCCAGAAAGAGTCGTTCAACAAGATGCGTGAACGTATCAACAGGCGCTATGCCGAGATGCTGGAGCGCGTCTGGGGCACCACACCCGAGGGACACCCGCTGGCCCGCCCGCAGGAGGAACGCCGGCTGAAGCCTATCGTCTTCCCCATCGAGGATGAGAAGGAGCAGCTGAAGCAGGACCGCGCCCGGCTGGAACAGCAGGAGCAGCAGATGCTGCGCGACCAGGAGCGGCTGCGCCGCGAGCAACAGCAGCTGCAAGACGACGTCGAACAGGCGCGCAAGGACAAGCAGCAGCTGCGCGAGCAGCTCGAACAGCTGCGGCGCGACCGCGAGCAGCTGGAACAGCAGGAGCAGCGCGTGCGCGAGCAGCAGGAGGAGCTGCGCCGGCAGCAACAGCAGAACCAGAAGAACCGCGAGCTGCCCGTCGTCGTCACACCGCTGCCCGAGCCCAAGCCGCAGCCCACACCCACCGTGCCCATCGAGGACGAGGACCAGCAGCCCAAGCCGCAGGACAGACGCATAAGCATCACCTTCTACGGCACAGCGCTGCAGATACGCGTGCCGCAGCAGTTTGGCTTCAGCCTGAGTAATGCGGGCAGCGGCAAGCAGGTGGCACAGGCATGGCAGTATCTGGCCACGGCCGGACTGGAGCCCACGCTGAGCGACTGCCTCGAGCTGCGCCGACACAAACAGCTCTGCGACTGGGCCTACCTGCAGCTGCTGCAGCAGCTCGCCGCCACGCTGTGCCGGCAGGACAGCAACGAGGCCACACTGCTCACGGCCTTCCTCTACTGCCAGTCGGGCTATAAGATGCGACTCGGCATGCAGGGCAGCAAGCTGCTCATGCTCTATACCAGCCACCACCTTATCTACAGCCGCAGCAACTGGACCGTCGATGGCGACATCTACTACGCGCTCTCTACCGCCACACGCGGAGCCATCGACATTGCCAACGCGAGCTTCCCGGGCGAACAGCCGCTGTCGCTGCAGGTGTATAACACACCGCAGCTGGCTGCCGGCAACAACGGCACGAAGACCATCACGTCGAAACGATACCCGCAGTGCAGCTTCGCGGTGAAGACCAACCGCAACCTGATCAACTTCTACAACGACTACCCCGTGTCGCAGGTAGGCAGCGACTTCGGAACATGTTGGGCCACCTACGCCACGGCATCGCTCAGCCAGACGGCACAGCAGTCGCTCTACCCTGCACTCAGACAGCAACTGGCAGGCAAGAGCGAGTACGAACAGGTGAGCCGACTGCTCAACCTGCTGCAGACGGGACTCGTCTATGAGTTCGACGACAAGGTGTGGGGACACGACCGAGCCTTCTTCCCCGAGGAGTCGCTCTACTACGACTACGAGGACTGTGAGGACCGAGCCATACTGCTCTCGCGACTGGTGCGAGACCTGCTCGGACTGCCCGTCGTGCTGATCTACTACCCCGGACACCTGGCTGCCGCCGTCGGCTTCAGCGGCAACGTACAGGGCGACTATCTCATGGCCGAAGGACGACGATATGTGGTCTGCGACCCAACATACATCGGAGCACCCATCGGCGCCACCATGCCCGGCATGGACAACGCCACAGCAAAGGTGATACCAGTGAAATAACATTAAACATTATACATTAAACATTATACATTAAACATTAAACATTATACATTAAACATTATACATTAAACATTATACATTATACATTATACATTAAACATTATACATTATACATTAAACATTAAACATTATACATTATACAGGATTCTCATCTATAGACCCTGAAAGCGTAGGGACCTAAAGACCCTGAAACCTAAAATTATATATTGCCTTCGCCTACTCGTAGGCCAGATAGGTGTAGATGGCGTTGTTGTCGGCCATCAGATAGTCGGCAGCCTCGTCTATATAGTCGTCGTCGGCTGTGGCCACCACCTGTTGCGCCATGCTCTCAGCCCCGCTCTCGGCCGCGCGCTGCTGGAAGAAGAGTGTGGCCCCTGCAGCCAGCAGCAGGGCCACCGATGCCGCCACGGTCCACCGGCGCAGACTGACCACACGAGCCTGCGCTGCCGGCGACAGTCGTCGCCGGGCCTCTGCGCCATCGTCGGCACCGGTGTCGGCCGCCTGCCCCACGCGTTCCATCACTCGCTGCTCCAGGGCGTCAAAATAGCCGTCTGGCACGCGGTAGGGCCTGCCTGCCGTCAGGCGCTGCTTCAGATATAGTTCGTCGTTGTTCATGGCTTTGATTTCGTTTTATGTGTGTTTGCTTCTGCTCTCTGTCTGTTTGACGCATGTAGGCCGTCATGGTTTAATCTCTTGCGTGCTGTTATCACTCATGTTGGTGAAAGAAGTCGGCTATTTTCTTCACCGCATGATGGTAGCTGGCTTTCAGTGCACCCACGCTTGTGCCGAGGGTCTCAGACATCTGCTGGTAGGGCATCTCGTCGTAGTAGCGCAGATGGAACACGGTGCGCTGCACCGGCGGCAGCTGCTGCAGGGCCTGCTCGAGCATGAGCTGTGTGGCGTCGCCGTCAAAGTAGGGGTCGGCCTGCAGCTGGGCAGCCAGCGTCTCAGGGTCGCTCTCAGCCTCGTGCTTATTGCGCCGCCGGTGGTCCAGAGCCTCGTTGATGACTATGCGCATGAGCCACGTCCTGACCGTTGACTCGGCACGGAAGCCGTCGAGATGTGTCCACGCCTTGACAAAGGCGTTCTGCACCACGTCGTCGGCATCTTCATGCCAGCGCACCAGCCGCCGCGCCTGCCAGTACATCTGCTCGCCATACTGCTGCACCGCCGCACGAAAAGCGTCGGCCCGTGTGGTCGGGTCGGCCAGGCGCCGGGCCAGTTGTGTGTCGTCAAGCTGTGTCATCGCTTTGGGGGGTCGTTGATTCTTCATAATGGACGCACAAACGGTCAGGAGGTTTAATCGGCTGTACCATCTTTCGTCACGACGTATGGCAGAGAGAGAGAGAGAGAACGCTGCCGTTGGGCCTGAACATCGCTCCCACACTGGCGGCAGCAAGAACAAAACTTCTGCTGCATCAAAAAACGGACAGGAACAAGCGGAAGACAAAGTGGTCTTCTGCCTGTTCCCGTGCGATGTCTGGTCTGGCACGCGCGTCTGTGTCTCGCCGGCTTTGTTTACTTCACCGAGACCTTGCGTGCCGTCTTACCTATCTTCAGGATGTAGCAGCCCTTTGGCAGGTTCAGCTCCACCTGCTGTGCCGGACTGTCTATGCGCACCGTTGCCACACGGCGCCCTGTGAGCGAGACTATCTCCATCTGCTGTCCCTGAGCCCCCGTCACGGTCACGGCGTTCTGCCCGTTCAAGATCTGTATCTGCGGCTGCTGCATGTCGGCATCGCGCTCGTCGGCCGGTTCACCGCTGCCGACAAAGGCTGAAGGTGCCTCCGGCAGATAGTAGGAGAAGGCCGCCGCCCCCGTGGGCCTTGCCAGCAGTGCTGTCAAGGCAAGACATGCGGTCATTATAACTTTCTTCATAGCCATATATGATTTGAAGATGTTTTCTGTCGTTTTCTGTATCTACGGATGCTTTGCAGCTGGCTGACATCGCGTCGTCTCTGCCTCGGATGCGACAACGCACCTGCATTGCACTTCGCCTGCAAAATTACACATTATTTCCGAAACGAGCAAATTTCCGCGCAACTTTCTTCAGACAGTTATTGCTTATGAACCGCCCCCCAAATAAAGTTTGCATTTGAGCACTAATTCGTGTTATTCGTAAAGTCAAACTGGTCCTTGAAGAAACTTCGGATT
>JAILBT010000096.1 GCA_024680755.1 Prevotella sp.
CCACAACTTCCGGCTGCCCACCGAGGCCGAGTGGGAGTTTGCTGCCCGTGGCGGCTGCTTCCCCCAGGGCTATATCTACAGCGGCAGCAACAACATAGACGACGTCTGCGGGTACAGCGGCAACAGCGGCGACCAGACCCACCATGAGGTGAAGACCCTCTTCCCCAACGAGTTGGGCCTCTACGATATGAGCGGCAACGTCATGGAGTGGTGTCAGGACTGGTGGTATGGGGGCTATAGCGGCTCAGCCCAGACAGACCCTACCGGCCCATCGTCCGGGTCCGATCGCGTGTACCGTGGCGGCTGCTTCCGCCACTCGGAGAGCTACTGTCGCGTCACCTACCGCGACGGCTACTCGCCCAGCAGCACCAGCGGCAACCTGGGCTTCCGCCTGGCCTCTCAGTAACTTTCTCACCAAAGTCAGCAGGCAGGCCTTACGTCGGGCAGGCCCTGGCAAGGGCGGAGCGTGCGAAATCCGCCCGCCCTGCCAGGGCCTGCCGACGTAAGGCTCAGAAAAAACACAGGAAAGCATGCAAGTAAAAACATTTGTGATCAACCCGCTCTGTTGAGAGCAGAGCGAAGAGGAGGCCAACAAGTTTCTGCGCTCGCACTGCGTGCTGCAGCTCGACCGGCAGTATGCCAAGGAAAGTGGCTGCGCCTTATCCTGCCGAAACATAATAACCAATAATCCTTAATACCGACATGAACAGACAAAGTATCTGCACCCTGTTGCTGACAATGGCAGCAACACTTTTGCTACAGCTCCCCGCCGAGGCCGAGAAGAAACCACGCTGGGTGGGCAACACCCCGCAGGCCACGAACGCCACCTACCGCTTCATTGAGGTGGTGACCTACGGCACCACGGCGGCCGAGGCCGCAGGCAAGGCCATGCAGCAGCTGGCCACAGACCAGGCCCTGAGGCAGGCCGTCAGCGTGAACGTGCAGACGGGCATGCTGACCACCACCCGACAGCAGCTGACCGGCGGACGGCTTGACGAGACCGAGCACACCACGCTCGACGTGAAGGTCAGCGTGAGCGGCAAGGACATCCACCTGCAGGCGCGGCAGGTCGATCAGTGGAACGCGGGCCTGCACTCAGGCAGCGTGGAGATGCACACACTCTACCAGGTGGCCGTGACAGACCGCCCACGCTTCGACCGCACACAGCTCACCACCGCCTACGGCGCTGCACCGGTGGCGATGAGCATCGTGCCGGGACTGGGACAGTGGTACAAGGGCAGCCGCGTGAAGGGAGCGCTGCTCTTTGGCGGCGTGGCCGCCTGTGGCGTGGGAGCCCTGCTCTTCGAGAACCAGCGCAAGAGCAACATGGACAAGGTGGCGCAGAACGGCGGCAACCTGCAGCTGATAAAACACTACAGCGACCAGGCCAACAGCAACAAGACGCTGCGCAACGTATGCCTCGGCGCGGGGGCCGCCATCTGGCTCTACAACATCATTGACGCAGCCACGGCACAAGGCGCACGGCGTGTGCTGGTGGGCACAGACCGCGGCGGCACCCTCAGCCTGCAGCCCACCATGATGCCCGGGGGACAGCCCGGCCTGCAGCTGGCCTGGGGCTTCTGAGGAAAGGGCAGTGGTTACAAGCGACGACACGTTCGGCCGGAGTTATGACAGAGCAATACATCAAGATGCGATGAGAAGAGTTAGTTTGCGATTGCTTTCTGTCAGTGTGTAGGGGCAGGCACAGGGGACAACCAAATAACGCTGCTAAGCCTACAGCCGGACTTAGGAAGAGAAAACAAAAAACGCCCAGCTTCATCGGCTGGGCGTTAGAGACATATCTTAATCTCGGGGTGAGAACAGACTTGTCAGAATGGTCGTTGCTGCGGTTTACTTAGCAGTAGCGGCGCTGTCCACTGCGGTGCTGTCCACTGCGGTGCTGTCAACCAGGCTGTCGATGGCAGTCGTGTCAACGGTCTCAATCTCCTCAGTCTCCACGGGAGCCTGCTCTTTGTTACCACCGCAAGAAGCAATCATCATGGCAGACATGGCCACGAACATAAAAGCGAACTTTTTCATTTTGTTTTGTAAATTAAGTTTATTGTTGATAATGTTATTTGTCTTCTCCTGTCTTCCCGTCCGGCCGGCTTGTCTTGTTGCCGTTCCTTCTGTTTGACGTTGCAAAGGTAGTACTTTTTTTAAGATACGTCCAAATTTTTTTAGCTCTTTTTTTAGTTCGTTTTGTAACTTTTTTGCAAGTGGCTGACTGTGTTGTAGTTCTGAAATGTTAAAAATGTTGTGCTTTATACACTCTGAACTTATGTCAAGAAAAGGCAGTGTCCGCAATGCGCCTTTTGTGGCTACATGGTGTTCAGCTTTGGCCGCAGGTATCGTCCGGTGAGGCTCTGCTGGCAGTCGGCCACCTGCTCGGGTGTGCCGGCCACCACGAGAGTGCCGCCGCGGTCGCCTCCTTCGGGTCCGAGGTCGATGACGTGGTCTGCCATCTTGATGACGTCGAGGTTGTGCTCGATGACGAGTATGGTGTGGCCGCGGCGTATCAGGGCGTTCATGGCCTCAAGCAGGCGCCGGATGTCGTGGAAGTGCAGTCCGGTGGTGGGCTCGTCGAAGATGAAGAGCGTTGGCTCCTGACGTTCCATGCTGATGTAGTAGGCCAGTTTGACGCGCTGGTTTTCGCCGCCGGAGAGTGTTGACGAGCTCTGTCCCAGCTTGATGTATCCCAGTCCGACGTCGGCCAGGGGCTGCATGCGGCGGCAGATGGTGGCCGCCTTGCTGTCGGCGCTGTGCGAGCCGAAGAAGAGCAGCGCCTCGTCGATGGTCATGTTGAGAATGTCGTCGATGTTTCGGCCGTCATAGCGCACGTCGAGTATGTCTTGCTTGAAGCGGTGGCCGTGGCAGCTCTCGCATGTCAGCACCAGGTCGGCCATGAACTGCATCTCGACCGTTATCACGCCGGCACCCTTGCACTCGTCGCAGCGTCCGCCGTCGGTGTTGAACGAGAAGTGTTGCGGCGTGAAGCCCATCTGTTTTGCCAGCGGCTGGTCGGCCATCAGTTCGCGTATGGCGTCGTATGCCTTTATATAGGTGGCGGGGTTCGAGCGGGAGCTCTTGCCTATGGGGTTCTGATCGACAAACTCGACATGGCTGATGGCCGCGATGTCGCCCTCTAAGCGTTTGTGGTCGCCCGGGGCATCGTAGGCCTCGCCCAGCCGCCGTTTCAGGGCGGGGAAGAACACGCCCTTGATGAGCGACGACTTGCCGCTGCCGCTGACACCGGTCACGACCGTCATCACGTTCAGCGGTATATCGACGCTGATGCCTTTCAGGTTGTTCATCCTGGCGCCCACCACGCGTATGCTTCTGTTCCACTGTCGGCGGCCGTCGGGCAGGGGCAGCAGCTCCTGGTGTGTCAGGTAGCGCAGGGTGTGGCTTCGGGGGAAGCGGGCAGCCGTCTGCGGCGTGATGTCGGCTGTAGGTCCCTGATAGACTATCTCGCCGCCCAGTCGGCCGGCGTCGGGGCCCACATCGACCAGCAGGTCGGCGGCGCGCATGATCTCCTCGTCGTGTTCGACCACCACCACGGTGTTGCCAGCCTGCTGTAGCTTGCGCATGACGCCTATCAGTCGCTGTGTGTCGCGGCTGTGCAGACCGATGCTTGGTTCGTCGAGAATGTATAGCGAGCCCACGAGCGACGAGCCGAGCGACGTGCAGAGCGAGATGCGCTGGCTCTCGCCGCCCGACAGGCTGTTGCTGCGCCGGCCCAGGGTGAGGTAGCCCAGCCCCACGTCGAGCAGAAAGCCTATGCGCGAGTTGATCTCGGCCAGCAGCCGCTGGGCTATCTGCTGCTCCTGCGGTGTGAGCTGTGAGGGCAGCTGGCGCAGCCATTCGGCCAGGCGTGCCACGGGCATCTCCACCAGGTCGCAGATGCTGCGGCCGCCAATCTTGACGTAGGTGGCCTCGGGCTTGAGGCGCGTGCCGCGGCAGCGCGGACACACCGTGCGACCGCGATAGCGACTCAGCATGACGCGATACTGTATCTTGTACTGGTTGTCGCGCAGCATCTGGAAGAAATTGTCGATACACGGTTCGACACCTTCGTCCCATTCGAGCGGCTGTGCGGACGTGCCAGCGCTGGAGGCACGCCCCTGGCGGTAGGTGAAGCCGTGCCAGAGCATGTCTTTCTGTTCGGGCGTGAGCGAGTAGTAGGGCTCGAAGATGGGAAAATCGTAGCTGGCAGCCTGCCGGCAGAACTCCTGCTGCCATATCTTCATCTTGTCGCCGTGCCAGCACTGCACGCAGCCGTCATAGACGCTTAGTGCGGTGTCGGGTATGACGAGATGTTCGTCTATGCCCATGATGTTGCCGAAGCCCTGACACTCGGTGCAGGCGCCTGCCGGCGAGTTGAACGAGAAGAGCTGGTCTGTCGGCTCGTCGAAGCTGATGCCGTCGGCCTCGAAGCGTGTCGAGAAGTCGTAGTTGAGTCCTGCCGGCAACACGCTGAGCCGACACTGGCCGTGGCCCTCGAAGAAGGCGGTCTCTGTCGAGTCGGTCAGGCGGGACAGCGTGTCCTTGTCGTCGCTGGCGCTGAGGCGGTCGATGACGAGAAACAGCTCTGTGTCGGCTCGCTCGTCTGGCGTGGCCTGCAGGGTGTTGAGATAGTCGTCAATCCTGACCACCTGGCCTGCCATGATGCGCGAGTAGCCCTGCAGGACGTATGTGTTGAGCTGCTGCCGCAGCGTTCGGTCGGCGGGAACGGTGATAGGAGCAAGGATCAGGAACGGTGTGCCCGGCGAGAACAGCTGCACCTGTCTGACCACGTCGTCGGGGCTGTGCTTGCGCACCTCTTGTCCGCTGACGGGCGAGTAGGTATGGCCTATGCGTGCGAAGAGCAGACGCATATATTCGTATATCTCTGTCGTGGTGCCCACGGTGGAACGCGGGTTGCGGGCCGACACCTTCTGCTCGATGGCTATGGCCGGGGGCAGTCCTTTGATGTAGTCACATTCAGGCTTGTCCAACCGGCCCAGAAACTGCCGTGCATAGCTGCTCAGGCTCTCCACATAGCGACGCTGGCCTTCGGCATAGAGTGTGTCGAAAGCCAGCGACGACTTGCCGCTGCCGCTCACTCCCGTCACGGCAATGAACTCGCCGCGTTGCAGCTGTAGCGAGATGTTCTTCAGGTTGTTCACCCTTACGCCGTGCAGGTCGATATATTGGCTCATGTGTGTAGGCTTGTTGATGTTTTGTTTCTTACCTGACGGCCACGATGTGTTGCATCTGCTCGTCGATGTAGAAGGTGACGCGTTCCTGCTCGCCGTCGTAGTAGTAGCGCATGGGCAGCACATAGAGTATGCGTCCGGCCGTGGCCGGCACGCCGGGCTCGCCGGTCTGCTTCATGCGTGGGTGGTCGTAGGCGCGCAGCGCAGCCACGGCGCTGTCTGTGACGAGCGTGGTGCTGTCTAAGGGCAGAAAGCGGCAGTGCTGCATCTTGTCCAGCTGGCGGGCGTTCTGCTCCAGATAGTCGTCGGCCAGGGCCTCTGCCTGATGCTGCTGTCCGCAGGCGGACAGCAGCATCAGGCCTGTAGCGGCCCACATTAATATTATATGTGTCTTGGTCATCGCTTGTGTGTGCTCTATTTTGCAATGTATTTCTTGCCGTTGCTGATATAGAGGCCCTTGGCGTGGTGGGTGTCGGTGGGCTGTCCGTTCAGCTTGTATGCTTGGCTGCCGTTGTGCTGTGTGTCGGCTTCTGTGGTGTCGATGCCTGTGGCGTCTTCGACGGCGCGCAGCCAGCCCTTGGTCAGCAGGTCGCTGGTGTCCCACAGCTGGGTTGCCGACGGCCGTTCGGGCACGATGGTCGTAAAGCCCGAGCCCGTCACGGTGGCTCCGCTCAGGTTCAGCACCGGCATGTTGACATCGTTGACAAGCTGTCCCTGCACGTTGGCCATGTTGACGACCAGGGTGGCGTTGTTGATGCTGACGTTGCCCTTCAGCGTCAGTTTGTTGGCGCGTTGCTCGCTGCCGTTAGCATAGACGGGTATCTCCATCGTGGCACCGCTCTGCAGGGTCAGTCCGCCGTTGAGCGTGAGTCCCGTCTTGTTGACCAGCGTGTCGCCTGCCAGCAGCGTGCCGCCGTTCTGCACGGTCACGGCTGCGGCAATGGTTCCCTTGCCGGCCAGGGTGGCCCCGTTGCGCACGCTGACGGCCCCGGTGCCGTTGTTCTTGCCGTTGACCACCAGCGTGCCGCCGATGACGGCGGTGGTGCCCTTATAGTCGTTGGTGCCGGTCAGTCGCCATGTGCCGGTGCCCACCTTGTTGATGTTGACGGTGCCGGTGTGGCCGCTGCCCGAGCACGACCAGTTGTTGATCACGCCGGCAAAGGTCTCGTCGCTGTTGGCCGAGCCCACGCTCCATGTGCAGGTGAAGTTGTTGGTCTGCTTGCTCGACCCGTTCAGGCGTGTCGAGCTTGTGCCAGACAGTCCGCCTATGGTCAGGTTGCCCGTGGTGCTCCAGTAGCACAGGTTGGCATTGCCCCGCAGCTCGATGATGGTGTTGTCCATCTTGGGTGTCTTGTCGAGCAGCAAGAGCGAGCCGCGGCTGTCGGTCGAGACACCGTTGGCCACGAGTCGTCCGCTGAAGCCGCTCCAGTCGCCCTGAACATATTCGCGCAGGTAGGGTATGTCTATCTGCAGCGTGCCGTTGCCTGTCACCTTGCTGTTGATGTAGCAGTTGCGGTTGGGCGCGAAGATGCTGGTGGTGTTCTCCGCAACATTGATGGGGAAGGCGTAGGTCTCGTAGCCACTGCTCTCGCCTTTGGTGCGCAGTGTGCCTCCGGCCATGACGAGCAGGGGCGACTTGCCTATACCGGCCTTCGAGATGTCGGTAGCGCTTAGGTAGAGCGTGCCCGAGCGCAGAATGGTGTTGCCCGTATATTTGAAGAAAGATGTGGTGCCCACGCTTATCTGTCCCTTGCCGTCGATGACGAGAGCTGCCGTTCCCTCAATGCTGCCGTTCATTGTCACGTTGGCACCGCTTGTGGCAATGTCAAGCGTTGTCTGCCGCGTCAGCTTGGCCGAGCGGTCGGTGGCTGTCGAGCTGCCGGTATAGCGGTATGTGCCGCCGTCCATAATCCAGTTTTGTGCGTCCTTGATGCCGGCACCGAGGCCGGAGGCCACGCCGCCGTTCTTCAGGGTGCTGAACTCCAGCACGCCCTCGTGCAGCACGGTGGCACCGGTGTGGGTGTTGGCTGTCGCGATGGTCAGGGTGCCTTGGCCGGCCTTGTTCATCGAGCCGCTGCCGCCGATGTTGCCCGCGCCGTCGATGGTGATGTGTGCCGGCGAGTTGACCACCACGTTGGCCGGTGCCACTGTCTGGCTGAGCGTGAGGGTCATGTCCTGCTGGCTGTCGATGAGTATGTTCTTGTCGGGCTCGATGGCGTTGACGGCATCGGGCTGGTAGGTGTCGATGTCGATGACACCCACGTCGGGCAGGCGCGTGTCGGCGCTGACGCTGGTATATGCGCTCTCCAGGTTCAGGGCGCTGCTGTATGCCTTGACGCGCACGGGATAGGTCTTGCCGCTCTCTAACGAGCCTATGGTGTAAGAGCTGACGTTGGCCGCTGTGCGGCCGGCCTCCTCGTAGCCGTTGCCTTTGTCTATCTCCACGATGAAGCCATCTTCGGCGTAGGTGTAGTCGCGCCATGACAGCTTGACGGTGGTCGTTGTGGCCGAGCTCTGTATCAGCGCCACCGGTGCACGCAGGAAGAGGTCGCGGTCGTCGGCAGTGATGCTGTTGATATAGTTTTCGATGTTGGCATAGCCGTTGGCAGCGATGGTCATGGCATCGTTGGCGTTAGGGTTGGTGCCGTTGCGCTCCTCCCAGGCGTCGGGCATGCCGTCGCGGTCGGTGTCGGTGCGGGCGTTGCCCTGCCACACGTTCCATGTGTTGGGGGCGCCGTATGGCAGTGTCTCCTCGTTTGAGATGAGTGCACCGCTGGTGCCCATCGACATCACTTCGTCCACCATGTAGCAGTCGGCCATGTCGCGATAGGGCAGCGAGGCACCCACCGTGGGCAGCGACAGCTCTATGAGCCGGTTGCCGTCCCAGAGGTCGAGGGCGGGGTAGGGGTAGGGCGTGGCCTGCACGTCGGCGGCGTTATAGTCGGTGATGAGGAAGGGGTCGAACAGTCCGTTGCGGTTGTTGTCCTGCCAGTTGTCAGAGCCGTAGCAGTGGAAGTTGCCGTTGCCGCCGGTGAAGGCGGCCCCGCCCACGGCCGGACCGTTGATGAAGAGGTTCGACTGAATGTTGCAGTAGGAGTCGCCCTCAGAGTCGCCGCCCATGATGTAGGCGCCGTTTTGCCAGTTATAGACGATGTTGTTGGCATACTGGTTGCGGCCCTTCACCTTGTTGTTGCGTGTGGAGTTGTCCACATAGAGGTTGCGGTAGAGCGTGATGCTGTCGGCCTGCATCAGTCCGCCGGCCGAGTGTGTCATCAGTCCCTGACCGATGACGCAGTTCTGCAGCGTGATGTTGTGTGGTGTGGTGCCCTTGCCGTCGGGGTTGATGCTGAAGGTCTCGTCCAGTCCCCACGAGAACGAGCAGTGGTCGAAGATCATGTCAGTTCCGTTGGCGATGCCTGCGCAGTCCTTGCCGGAGTCGCCCTTGTGTCCCATGCGGAAGCGCATGTGCCGCACGATGATGTTTGAGGCCCCCGAGAAGCTCACGCCGTTGCCATAGACGGTGATGCCCTCGCCGGGCGCTGTCTGTCCGGCCACATAGAGGTTGTTCTTGAATACCAGCCGGCTCTGCAGGTTGATGACGCCAGCCACGTCGAACACGATGATACGGTTGGCCTGTCCGACGGCATCGCGCAGCGAGCCCGTGCCCGAGTCGTTCAGGTTGGTCACATGATAGACGCTGCCCGTGCGTCCGCCGGTGGCAAAGCGGCCCCAGCCGGCGGCCTCGGGGAAGGCCAGCTGCTGTGCCATTGACGTGACACAGCCGAGCGAGCATAGGGAAAGTGTGAATATGACAGATTTTTTCATTGCTGTTGCGATTGATGTGTGACTGAAATCTTTAATTCTTTCTGATCACTTTCTTGCCGTTCTGGATAACGATGCCGTGTGTGCCTGTGTCGGCCTGCCTGCCGTCGATGGTGAACATGCTGCGTGCGAAGCGGCTCGCGGCGGCCTTGGGTGTCTGGATGGCAGTTGCGGCGGTGACGGGGTAGTACTCGTCCACGCTGTCGATGGCATCGGCGTTCTCAGCCTTCATAATGTCTTCGACGAGCGCGTTGGCATACACCTCAATGTTGGTGTACCACTGTTTCTCGTTGTCCATGGTGTACAGCTTGGCATCGGCCGCGTTGTTGGGGTTCAGCCCGTTGGCCGTTTCCCACTCGTCGGGTATGCCGTCGCCATCGGTGTCGAAGTCGGCGGCTCGCTGTCCGGTGCCAAAGTTGGCCTCGGTATATCCGTTGACGTCGCTCACCAGGTCGATGCGTCCCGGCTTGCCTGTCGTGGAGCCCTTGTATGTGGCGGTGCCATTGCGCGCCTCTGTCTCGTAGCGCTTATCTACATCGTCGCGGCAGAGCGAGGCTCCGGCGTATGTCAGCACCTTGTCGTAGGCGGTGGCTGCGCTGTGGGTCGTCACATGGCCGATGGCGGTGGGCTGCGTCATCTTCATGCTGACGCAGTCGGTGCCGGCCGTGTTCTTTATGTATGTCACGCCGCTGCCGTAGTAGTGGTTGGGGTCGGGTGTGCAGGGCTCGCCGTTGATGGTGTATGTGCCGCTGTCGTAGCGCACGGCGTTCCAGTCGGCGTTGGCCGTGGCGTTGAGCTGGTTGCCGTTGATATAGTAGCGCGAGAACATGCCGTGGCACCAGTCCTCGCCGCTGGCGCTGGTGCTGTTGGCCACCGAGCATTGCGTGATATAGTTTGTGGCGGCAGCGGGGCCGCTCTTGTAGTAGTTGTTGACGATGTTGATCTGGCCGCCGCCGGGGCCGCCGTAGCAGCCGTTGCCACAGTTGTAGATGACGCAGTTGCGGAAATCGACGTTCTCGGCCTGCACCGTGTTCTCCCACTGGTACTGGCTGTACAGCGCGTTCTGCGTGTAGCCGCCCCAGTTGTAGCGTGCGCCGTTGAAGCGTGGCGAGCGGTTGTTCACATGGCATATCAGGTTGTGGTGGAACGAGGCCAGCTTGCCGCCCCAGATGCCGCCGTAGCCGTGGGCACCCTTGCCGTGGCCGGCGTTGTTGAGGCTTTCGCCCAGCGTGCACCACTGCATGGTGAAGTTGTTGTTGTCGTAGAACGACGCCACCTCGTCTATCGACCACGAGAAGGAGCAGTGGTCCAGGATGATGTTGTTCTTCTCGCGCTGCCATGCGGCATCGGCTCCGTCGTTGTGGTCTTTCTCCTGTCCGCGGCGGAAGCGCACGAAGCGGATGATGTTGTTTGCGCCGGGGCGCACCGTGCGATACCTGATGGTGATGCCAGGCTCGGGGGCCGTCTGGCCCAGTATGGTCACGTTGTCCTTGATGACCAGGTCGCTCTCTAAGGCGATGACGCCGCCAACGTCGAACACCACGATGCGGTTCTTTGTGCCCACGGCGGCGCGCAGCGAGCCTGTGCCCGAATCTTTTAGGTTGGTAACGTGAACGATGGTGCCGCCGCGACCGCCGGTGGCATAGCGACCGTGGCCCTCGGCACCGGGAAAGGCGGGGGCCTGTGCCTGCGCTGCTATGGATATCATGGCGGCAGCAGCAATGGTAAGAGTCTTTTTCATGTCTTTCTTTCTTTTTTGTTATAGTCTTATTTGGCTTTTAATATTGAGAGCTCTTGCTGTGAAACAACTTCTTGGTAACAGTGTCGGCCGCAAAGTTACTAAATAGTTTTCAATACATTGGTATATGGTATATTTTTTTAACGTGTTTTTCTCTAATGTGAATGTGCAATGGCGAAAAAATAAAATAATCTTTGAGTTGTTACATAAAAATGTTAACTTTGCGGCCGTTTACATACAGCAAGAAAACACAACGCTAACTAATAAAGACCAAAACTTCCATGAAGCAAATTGCGAAACATCTGTGTTTTGTCCTGGCTCTGACCACGGGCATTACGTCTGCCGGCCAGACGGCCAATCCCGGTGACCGTGGCCTGTGGGCCTCCATCAACGGGCAGAGCAATGCCTCGACGGGCGACTACCAGCAGCACACGGGCAAGGTGCTTGTGTCGTGGCGCATGTTGCCAGGCGACGATGCCGAGACGGGCTTCGACCTCTATCGCGCCGTGGGCACCGGCACCGAGCGCCGCGTGGCAAAGAACATCAGGAACCGCACTAATTTCCAGGATGCCAGCGTGTCGCGTACGGCCGACATCCACTACCGACTGACGCTGACCGACAGCGACGAGACTCTGGCCACATACACCCTGACGCGGGCAAGGGCCGTGGGCGGGCTGCCATACGTCAGCATACCGCTGAAGACCACGGAGGACGTATGCCCTATCGACACCATCGTCTATCAGGCAAACGACTGCTCCGTGGGCGACCTTGACGGCGACGGGCAGATGGAAATCATTGTCAAGCGCCTGCAGACCACCATCAACAGCACCACGGGCGAGGTGCGCGACGAGTATGGAACGGGAGGCAGCTACTCGAACCCCAACACCATCTATGCCGTCATCTGGGATGCCTACAAGCTGGACGGCACCTTCCTCTGGCGCGTCAAGGGCGGCCCCGGCATCATATTGGGCAACAGCTCGTCGTTTGCCGTGGCCGACTTCGACGGCGACGGCTGTGCCGAGATGGCCATTCGCACATGCGAGGGCACTGTCTTTGGCGACGGTGCCGAGATACCTGATACCGACGGCGACGGACGGATAGACTATCGCACATGGGGCAACCTGAACAGCAGCAGCCCGGGTTGGGTGGACCACTATAACTCGGCCGGACCGGAGTTTATATCCATCATCGACGGCCGTACGGGGGCCGAGCTGGCACGCGACAATTTCATACCGCGCGAGACCAGCGCCTCGTGGGGCGACAACTACTGGAAGCGCGCATGCTCGTTCCGCGTGGGTGTGGGCTGCTTCGACGACACAGGCCTGCCGTCGGTGGTGCTGGGGCGCGGCGTCTATGCGCGCAGCGTCATTGAGGCGTGGGACTGGCGCAACGGACAGCTGAAGCGCCGCTTCCACTTCGACACCAGCGCCGCCGGCGGACGCGACACCAACAAGGACGGCAAGCCCAACTCGGCATACGCCGCACAAGGCAACCACTCGCTCAATGTGGCAGACCTGGACGGCGACGGACGCGATGAGATAATGTACGGCTCGATGGCCATCGACGACGACGGCTACGGACTGTGGAGCACCGGACTGGGACATGGAGATGCCAACCATGTGGGTAAGTTCCTGCCCGGACGTGACGGCCTGCAGGTCTATCACTGCCTGGAGAACGGACGGACACAGGTGGCACTGCACGATGCCAAGGACGGCAGCGTCATCTGGAGCAAGGTGGCAGCGGCCGACAATGACACGGGACGCTGTATGGTGGCCGACATCGACCCCGCCTCGCCAGGCTGCGAGTTCTGGTGGGCGGGCTCAAACGCCGTCAGCAGCGACGGCACACAGGACCGCGGCTACAAACCATCGTCGTGCAACGCCGCCATCTGGTTCGACGGAACGCTTTCGCGACAGCTAATCAACGAGAGCATCATCAACAACGACCGCAATGGCGGACGTACCTTTACCGTCTATCGCTACTCGGCTGCCTTCATCAACGGAACGAAGTCGAACACATGCTGGTATGGAGACCTGGTGGGCGACTGGCGCGAGGAGTTTATCTGCACCGACTGGTCGAAGCTGCAGGACATAAAGGTGTTCTCCACCTGGTATCCCACGACGCACAAGTTTCCCTGGCTGATGACCGACCACACCTACTGGCTGAGTTGTCTGAACGAGAACATTGGCTACAATCAGCCCACCAACCTGGGCTACTATCTTGGCACCGACCTTGAAAGCGACGAAGAGGCATGGCAGGCCGGTGGCTACACCGAAACATCGGGCATCAGCGACATCCGTATGGCTCGGCCCAACGGTCGCAGTGGCCTGTACAGCCTGACCGGTCAGCGACTCATGTCGGCACCGCGCGCCGGACTGTATGTCAAGAACGGCAGAAAACAAATTGCACGCTGAACGATAAGCGTCGCGCCATTTACATATACATCATTTACATATACATCATTTATATGATACGTGTGCTTGACATCTTGGAGGACACTATGGTCGATGGTCCCGGCTTCCGTACCAGCATCTATTGTGCCGGTTGCCGCCATGCCTGCCCCGGCTGTCATAATCCGCAGTCGTGGAGCTTCGACGGCGGCCATGACATGACCACCAATGACATTATGCGCGTGATAGAGGCCGACCCTTACGCCAACGTAACCTTCAGCGGGGGCGACCCTATGTACCAGGCCGAAGGATTTCTTGAACTGGCACTGGCCATACACCAGCGAACCGAGAAAACCATTTGGTGTTATACGGGCTTCCGCTATGAGCAGCTGATACAACCGGCACAACGCGAGCTGCTGGAGCAGATTGACGTGCTTGTAGATGGTCCATTCGTCAAGGCGCTGCGCGACGAGCAGTTGCTGTTCCGTGGCAGCAGCAACCAGCGGCTCATAGACGTGCAGGCCACACTGAGGGAAGGGCGCATCGTGCCATTTGTCATGCAAGTGGGAGTGCAGACATGACAGTTTGGCAGACTGCGTGTGTCGGCAGCAGGGCTTTGGCACACTTTTGGCTGTTGTCATGGCGAAAGGCCGGCTCAATACTGTTGCCGACACATTAATAATATTATATAACATCAACAAATAAAAGCTAAATCAACATGAACATTAAACCGTTAGCAGACCGCGTGCTGGTTAAGCCGGCACAGGCCGAAGAGAAAGTGGGAGGTATCATCATTCCCGACACAGCCAAAGAGAAGCCCATGCACGGAACCATCATCGCCACCGGCAAAGGTACTAAGGACGAGGAGATGACGCTTAAGGCAGGCGACCAGATACTCTATGGCAAGTATTCGGGCACCGAGCTGGAGTTTGAAGGCGAGAAATATCTGATGATGCGCCAGAGCGACGTGTTAGCTGTTATTGAGAATTAATCTGATAAATCTGAATAATCTGAATAATCTGAGTAATCAGAGTAATCTGAATAATCTGAGTAATCAGAGTAATCTGAATAATCAGAGTAATCTGAATAATCAGAGTAATCTGAATAATCAGAATAATCCGAAAAAAATAAATAAAAACTAATCAATAATAAACATGGCAAAAGACATTAAATTCAATATCGAGGCCCGCGACCTGATGAAGCAGGGCGTGGACCAGCTGGCCAACGCTGTTAAAGTTACGCTTGGCCCTAAGGGTCGCAATGTTGTGATCGAGAAGAAGTTCGGTGCCCCCCAGATTACAAAGGACGGTGTCACCGTGGCTAAGGAGATAGAGCTGGAAGACAAGTTCCAGAACACCGGTGCTCAGCTCGTGAAGAGCGTGGCCAGCAAGACGGGCGACGATGCCGGCGACGGCACCACCACCGCTACCATACTGGCTCAGAGCATTGTGAGCGAGGGCCTGAAGAATGTGACCGCCGGTGCCAACCCCATGGACCTGAAACGCGGTATAGACAAGGCTGTGCAGGCTGTCGTGGCACACATCAAGGAGAGCGCCGAGCAGGTTGGCGACAACTATGACAAGATAGAACAGGTGGCCACCGTGTCGGCCAACAACGACAAGGAGATTGGCGAGCTGCTGGCTGAGGCCATGCGCAAGGTGTCGAAAGACGGCGTCATCACCATCGAGGAGTCGAAGAGCCGTGACACACACATCGGTGTCGTGGAAGGCATGCAGTTTGACCGCGGCTACCTGTCGGCCTATTTCATCACTGACTCGGAGAAGATGGAGTGTGTGATGGAGAATCCGCTCATACTGATCTACGACAAGAAGATCTCTAACATGAAGGATTTCCTGCCCATTCTGCAGGCCGGTGCCGAGACGGGTCGTCCGATGCTCATCATTGCTGAGGATGTGGATAGCGAGGCCCTGACGACGCTCGTGGTGAACCGCCTGCGTGGTGGACTGAAGATATGTGCTGTCAAGGCTCCTGGCTTCGGCGACCGCCGCAAGGCCATGCTGGAGGACATAGCCACCCTGACGGGCGGTGTGGTCATCAGCGAGGAGAAGGGCCTCAAGCTGGAGCAGGCCACCATCGACATGCTGGGCACCTGCGAGAAGGTGACCGTGTCAAAGGACAACACCACCATCGTCAATGGTGCCGGTCAGAAGGATGCCATAGCCGACCGCATACTGCAGATACGCAAGGAGATAGAGAACACCACCAGCTCGTATGACAAGGAGAAGCTGCAGGAGCGTCTGGCCAAGCTGGCCGGCGGTGTGGCTGTGCTCTATGTCGGTGCAAACAGCGAGGTGGAGATGAAGGAGAAGAAGGATCGTGTCGATGACGCCCTGTGCGCCACCCGCGCCGCCATCGAGGAAGGTGTGGTGGCCGGCGGCGGCACCACCTACATACGCGCTCAGGAGGCTCTGGCCGGACTGAAGGGCGACAACGACGACGAGCAGACCGGTATCAACATCGTGTGCCGTGCCATCGAGGAGCCTCTGCGCCAGATTGTCGTCAACGCCGGCGGCGAGGGTGCCGTGGTGGTGCAGAAGGTGCGCGAGGGTAAAGGCGACTACGGCTACAACGCACGCACCGATGTCTATGAGGACCTGCGCGAGGCAGGTGTCATCGACCCCGCTAAGGTGGCCCGTGTGGCTCTTGAGAACGCCGCGTCCATCGCTGGCATGTTCCTCACGACAGAGTGCCTCATCTGCGACAAGCCCGAGAAGGAGCCTGCCATGCCTATGGGCGGCGGAGCACCCGGCATGGGCGGCATGATGTAATCAGCCTGAACTGATAATTGAAATTCTGAGAAGTGCTATCGTAATATGCCGTAAAGGCTGTTGCGATAGCACTTTTTTCATGGATGATACCGATGCCAGGACAGAATGATGCATGTAAGGTTGACAGATATTTGCAAAAAAAAGAGGAAATCATTTGGGGAAGATATATTATTACCGTATTTTTGCGTCCTGTATGAACCAAGTGCTTGAGAAATTATGAGCTACAGTAAGTCTTTCCTCTATTTTATCTGCTTGGTGTCGGCTCTGGGTGGATTTCTTTTTGGCTACGACTGGGTAGTGATAGGCGGAGCAAAGCCTTTCTATGAAATGTATTTCGGTATAGCCGACAATCCGCTGCTTCAGGGCGTGGCTATGTCCACGGCTCTGGTGGGCTGCCTGGTGGGTGCAATGGTTGCCGGGGCCGCTGCCGACAGATATGGCCGCAAGCCATTGCTGATGTTGGCTGCCGTGCTTTTCACGGTGTCGGCCGTCGGGACAGGACTGTTCGACAATTTTACACTGTTCAACACAGCACGCTTTATAGGGGGCGTGGGCATAGGCGTGGCCTCGGCCCTGGCACCAATGTATATCGCTGAGGTCAGCCCCGCGGAGAAACGCGGACGTATGGTGTCGCTCAACCAGATGACCATTGTGTTGGGCATACTGTCGGCACAGGTGGTCAACATGTTGCTGGCCCGCGACACCTCGGTGGCAGAGAACCTTGCCTGGGACATGGAGTGGGGATGGCGTTGGATGTTCTGGGCAGAGACGTTGCCGGCCGCAATGTTTCTGATTATGAGCTTCTTTATTCCTGAAAGTCCGGTTTTCATACGAGAAAAGTTACGAGAGAGATGTGATCCTACTGTCGCTCCACGGTCAGCGCAGCCCGGGGCTATAGCTTCGTTCTTCTCTGGACGCTCTTCGCTTGGCAGGGTGCTGTTGTTGGGCATCTTCATTGCAGTGTTCCAGCAGTGGTGTGGCACCAATGTCATCTTCAACTATGCTCAGGAGATCTTCGTCGGTGCTGGCTACGATGTTGATGGCATGTTCATCAACATCGTCATCACGGGCGTGTCCAACGTCCTGTTCACCTTTGTGGCCCTCTACACCATCGAGCGGTGGGGCCGGCGCACGTTGATGCTCATTGGGGCCGGTGGACTGGGGCTGATCTATCTTGTGCTGGGCATCTGCTATTTTGTCGGCACTACGGGTGTGCTGATGGTGGCTCTGGTGGTGGCAGCCATCTCGGTCTATGCCATGACCCTCGGGCCTGTCACATGGACACTGCTGGCAGAAATCTTCCCCAACCGCATACGCGGTGCCGCCATGGCCACATGCACCTTCGCCCTGTGGACCGGTTGCTGCACGCTGACTTTCTCGTTCCCGTCGATGAACGCTGCCTTGGGCAGCAGCGGAACGTTTTGGGTCTATTCGTCTATTTGTTTCGGCGCTTTTGTCTTCCTCTATTTTCGCTGTCCTGAGACCAAGGGAAAGAGCCTGGAGGAACTGGAGCATGAGTTAGTGAAATAAGTGAAATCAATAACAACATAGTCATGGTAAAAGCATGGAGAGAGTCGGTAACAATACCTACCTATGAGATTGGGAAGCCGGAGCGAAACCCGATGTTTCTTGAGAAGCGAGTCTATCAGGGGTCGAGCGGCGTGGTCTATCCATACCCCGTGGTCGAGTCGATAGCCAGCGAACCTACACCCCACGAGTGGAAAGTAGTGTTTCTGGAGAACGAATACATAAAGGTGATGATTATGCCTGAGCTGGGTGGACGCATCCAGATGGCCTACGACAAGATACGGCAGCGCCATTTTGTCTATTATAATCATGTCATCAAGCCTGCCCTTGTCGGACTGACAGGCCCGTGGATCAGTGGCGGCATCGAATTCAACTGGCCTCAGCACCACCGGCCTTCTACTTATCTGCCTGTTGATTCTGCCATCGAGGAGAATGTAGATGGCAGCGTCACTGTGTGGGTCAGCGAGACGGAGAGGATGTTCCATCAGAAGGGCATGGCTGGCTTCACCCTGCGCCCCGGGTGTGCCTATCTTGAAATAAGGGGCAAGCTCTACAACCGTACCGACATGCCTCAGACCTTCCTGTGGTGGGCCAATCCTGCGGTGGAGGTTAACGACCATTATCAGAGCGTGTTCCCACCTGACGTGAACGCCGTCTTCGACCACGGCAAACGGGCTGTGTCGTCATTCCCCATTGCCACGGGCACATATTATAAGATGGATTATTCCGCAGGTGTCGATATCTCGAACTATCGAAACATCAAGGTGCCGACATCGTATATGGCTGTCAACTCGAAATATGATTTCGAGGGCGGCTACGAGAACGACACACAATGCGGCATGCTGCATGTGGCCAGCCACCATCTATCGCCCGGAAAGAAGCAGTGGACATGGGGTAACGGCGACTTTGGCAGGGCCTGGGACAGGAATCTGACAGACGAAGTGGAACAGGGCAGCGGCCCGACAGACGTTATGACAGAAGCGGTGCCGGCTTCTTCTGCCATTCTACATTCTCCATTAAGAACGGGCTTCCGGCCGTATATCGAACTGATGGCTGGTGTATATACAGAGAACCAGCCCGATTTCTCCTGGCTGATGCCCTATGAGGAGAAGCATTTTGTGCAGTATTTCATGCCTTATCGCGAGCTGGGCGTGGTGAAGCAGGCAACGAAGGATTTCGTTGTGAATATAGCAGATGTGGGGCAAGGCAAGGTGATGGTACAGGTTCTGGCCACCTCAGCACAAGAGGCCCGCATCGTGCTCGCTGACGACCGTGGCAACACATATTATAATAATGTGGTGACGCTCTCACCCGAGCGTGTGTTTGCTGCAACCGTTGATGTCAGGCAGGCTCGCTTTGACGAGCTGAACCTCGACATTCTCAAATCTATCTACGGACGCGAGCGCAGCATGTTGCACTGGCATGCCGAGAGCGACGCCATTCGCCCCATACCCGACAGAGCCGAGGCTGCCTTGCCGCCCGAGCAGACTAAGACCAACGAGCAACTTTATCTCACCGGTCTGCATCTGGAACAGTATCGTCATGCCACATGGAATCCCGTCGATTATTATGAAGAAGCATTGCGGCGCGACCCAAACGATATACGTTGTCTGAACCAGTTGGGCCTGTGGTATGTGCGTCGCGGGCGCTTTGCCAAGGCTGAGAACTACCTGCGCAAGGCGGTGAAACTCTCGCAGAAGCGCAATCCGAACCCTTACGACAGTGAACCGATATACAACCTGGCGCTTGCCCTGAAATACCAGGGACGGGACGACGAGGCGTACGAATTGTTCTGGAAAGCCACATGGTCGAAAGCACAGGCTGATGCCGGCTATTTTGAGGCTGCAAAGATTTCGGTGAAGCAGGGACGGCTTGACGACGCGCTCGACGAGCTGGACCGTTGCCTCGTCTTTGGCGCACATAACCAGAAAGCCCTGGCCCTGAAAGCAGCCGTGTTGCGACTGATGGGTCATAAGACGCAGGCCATCGACGTATGTGCCGGTGCCCTGCAGACCGACCTGTTCAACTATGCCTGCCGCTACGAACTCTACCTGCTGACAGGCGAACGGCAAATGCTTGACGAGATGGTCGGTATGCTGCAAGGGCAAGCAAAGAACTACGATGAACTGGCACTTGACTACCGGGCCGCTGGGCTTGGCCGTGAGGCTAAGGCCATCTGGCAGCTGGCTGAACAGGTCGGTGCCGTCAGCCCGATGACTTATTATTACCAAGGACAGTGGGAGAAGGCTGAGGCTGCCTGCTCAGACTATTGCTTCCCCAACCGTCCGGAGGATGTGATAGCCCTTGAAACAGCCAAGCGGGAGAATCCCTTTGGCAGCAAGGCACCTTACTATCTCGGTTGTCTCTACTATGCCGGCCGACAATACGATGTGGCCATCGAGAACTGGGAGCTTTCGTCGAAGTTAGAACCGGGGTTTGCTCCCGTCTGGCGTAACCTGGCTTTGGCGCGCTTCAACAAGCAAGACCGCAAGGACGAGGCCCTCGCGTATATGGAACGAGCCTTCGCTCTGGATCAGACGGATGCACGCACGCTGATGGAGCTGGACCAGCTGTACAAGCGCCTGCAGAAGCCTCATCTTTTCCGTCAGCAACAGCTACAGAAACATTCAGCCCTTATCCATCAACGCGACGACCTCGTGCTGGAAGAGATCACGCTGCTCAATCAGCTTGGCTGCTACGATGAGGCTCGACAGAAGCTCGACAGTCACCAGTTCCACCCATGGGAGGGCGGTGAAGGCAAGGTGCCTGCACAATATCAGATAGCCCGAGTGGAGCTGGCCAAGATAGCTTTGCAACAGGGCAACACCGACAAGGCCATCAGCCTCTTGCAGCAGTGCCTTGTTTATCCACGACATCTGGGAGAGGGCAAGCTCTATGGCGCTCAGGAGAATGATTTCTACTATCTGCTCGGCTTGGCCTATGAGCAGCAGGGCAACATGGACAAGGCCCGCCAATGCTGGGAGCTGGCAACGCTGGGGCCACAGGAACCGGCAGCTGCTATGTACTACAACGATGCCAAGCCCGACAAAATCTTTTACCAAGGACTGGCCCTGCTGAAGTTGGACAGGAGGGGCGAGGCCAATGGCCGCTTCTACAAACTGGTGAACTACGGCAAACAACATATCTGGGAGAAGCAGGTGATGGACTATTTCGCTGTTTCGCTGCCCGACCTGCTTATCTGGGAAGACTCGCTCGACGCGAAGAACCGCGTCCACTGTCTGTATATGCTCGCCCTGGGCTACTATGGACTTGACGACAAGGCCCATGCACAACGCTATCTGTCAGAACTTGAAAAACTCGACATCAATCACTACGGCACTCAGGCTTTACGCTCACTGATGTTGATGGAAAAAAATAAAATTTTAGATCCTTAGTTTACAACCCCCAAAATATTTCGTGCTGCAAGGTTGATGACAACCGGTGTAGGGGTAGGCCATCTGTGCCAGTCCGCCGTCCCCTTTAGGGGCAATGAAGTATATATGGCAAAATAAACATCAAGAATATGCCCACGGCAGCAGGCCACCAGACACTGGCTGACGAATGGATTGCCTGCTTGTCAAAAATCCTTTGACTCATCGGTAATCTGCACATTTTCGACGTATCCCCAGGCTTTTATTTAGGTCAGTTACATAGTTTCTTGATTTTTCTTTGTACCTTTGCGCCCCATAGTACTGACAACTGATAGCAGACAACAAAACATCAACTTAACTTAGAATGAAAAAAACAAGAACAGACAGGTGGGTGGCTGTGGCCGGCATTGCGGCCTTGCTGGCATCGTGCAGCGGACACCAGTTTCATGTAGAGGGCAGCATCAGCGGTGCCAAGGATTCGACACTCAGGCTTGAGCTGGTGGGCATAGACGATGTGACAGAGCTGTCCTCTGTACGCTTAGGCAGCGACGGCAGCTTCAGTCTGTCGGGCGAGGCACCGACGGCGGGTCCGGAGTTCTACCGCCTGCGCATAGCAGACCAGATAGTCAATCTGGCCATTGACAGCACTGAGACTGTGGTCATACGCGGACAGTGGCCCAACCTGGCTTCAACCTACGAGGTGGCCGACACAGGGCAGAACGCCCGGATACGCGAGCTTGCGCTCATGCAGATACGCCTGCAGGACAGCGTCATTGCCCTGACGCGTCGCGGTGGCATTAGTCCCTCGCAGCTGCAGCAGACCGTGGCCGACATGGTTGAGAGACACAAGCATGAGGTCACGACACGCTATATCTTTACCCAACCCTGGAGCGCCAGTGCGTATTTTGCACTTTTTCAGACTATTGGCAATTCGCTTATCTTCAATCCGCGTACAGACGCTGCCGATGTCCGCGTGTTTGCTGCCGTGGCTACATCGTGGGACACCTATCATCCCGGAACGGCGCGCACGGAGAACCTGCACAGCATAGCCCTGGAAGGAATGAGGCAGACCGCACGCCGCCAGCCGGCCGCAGGCGCGGGTCAGGCTGGCGGACGCGAAATCGTGGTCGAGACAGGCTCGATAGACATCGGTCTGAAGGATAAGGCAGGTCGTGAGCGGCATCTGCACGAGCTGAAGGGGCAGGTAGTGATGCTCGACTTCCATGTCTTTGCCCAGCAGGAGAGCACGGAGCGCATACTGCTTTTGCAGGAGCTGTATGGCAAGTACCACAGCCGTGGCTTTGAGATTTTCCAGGTGTCGCTCGACCTTGACCGTCATTTTTGGCGGCAGCGCACCGAGGCCTTGCCCTGGGTGTGCGTTCGCGACGACGATGCTCTCGACTCGCGCTACCTGCCCATGTACAATGTGCAGAGCCTGCCAGAGTTCTTCCTCATCGACCGCGACGGCAATCTGGTGAAGCGTTCGCTACAGATAGACGACATCGACAAGGAGATTCAGCAGCTATTGAGGTAGGACAAAGCGGGCTGTTTCCAGCAGCGGCGAGCTGACTTCCACCTGTGTGGGCTTAGTGTCGGCGGTGTTGCAGCTGATGTATGCCACCATGCGCCCACCGTGCAGTCGCAGTCTGTCAGCCGGGCGATAGGCAGGAGCATAGCGCAGCGGCGTGGGTCCCTGCATGTTGCCGTTCTCCAAGCCCAGCAGCCAGCCGCCACCTGAGACGCGCACCGTCACTTCGTTGTCGGCCAGCCGCACCTGGTGCCCGGCCTCGTCCTTAGCCGTGATGAGCAACATGACAACCTGAGTTTTACCCGCGGCCGACATGTCGGCCGCCTTTGTTATAGCCTCTACATGCAGTGCCACGGGGCGGTCTGAGGTATGCATCTCATGGGCTGCCACCACCTTGCCGCCGCTCAGCCCCTCGGCCCGCAGCGTGCCCGGGCTGTATGTCAGGTCCCAGTAGCGAATGTCGGTGTCTGCGTCGTGCTGGAGCGTTGCCTCCACGGGCTGGCCGTTGAGCGTGAGTCGCAGCTCCGGCGTGTTAGCATAGCATACAACGCGCACGCGCTGTCCGGGGCGGAACTGCCAGACATCGTCGGCGTATGGCGACACATAGCTGCGGCGGTTTGTCTCGCCGCGCCTGCCTTCTGGCAGGGCGTATGCCCCTATGTAGCATGTGGGCTGGGGGCTCCACAGCATGGCCCTGTACCAGCCCATCGGCTTGCGCTGTCCGGCCAGGTCAAGCAGTCCGGCGCTGCTGCCGCGGGCCGGCCACACTCCGCTCTCGCCCAGATAGTCGATGCCGGTCCAAAGAAACTGTCCGAAGATATGTTCCTTGTCGCGCACGGCCAGCCACGACGGCAGGTCGTGGCGGTTTTCCGAGCCGTAGATGACGCGGGTGGGGTAGAGGCTGTGGTCCTCGTCGTAGCGGCTCTCGGTATAGTTGTAGCCCACGACGTCAACGGCCTGTGGGTAGAGTGTCTGGTTTGACATGACCACGCCGGCCAGCGCACCCGTCACGGGTCGCGAGCCGTCGATGTCCCGCACCACGCGTGCCAGGCGCTGGGCTATCAGGCCTATGCGCTCGGCATTGGGCTGCTCGGGCTTATAGCCTCCGTACATGGGCTGTGTTATGCTCGTCCCCTTGAGCACGGGGTGGGAATAGGGGTCGTTGGGGTAGTCCACCTCGTTGCCTATGCTCCACAGAAACACCGAGGGGTGGCAGCGGTCTCGTCGCACCATGTCGGCCACGTCGCGTTCTATCCACTGCTCGAAATATGTGTATGTGCCCTGGAAGCCCGGCCGGCCCTGGTTCCAGCCCTTCAGCCACTTGCGCTTGGGAAACTCCCACTCGTCGCTGGCCTCGTCCATGACAAGCAGTCCCAGCTCGTCGCACAGGTCGTAGAGCTCGGGCGTGTGGGGGTTGTGGCTCAGTCGGATAGCGTTGACACCTATCGCCTTGAGTTCTGTCAGCCTCTGCCGCCACACGGCGGCAGGCACGGCCGTGCCCAGCACGCCGGCATCGTCGTGAACGCATACGCCCAGCACCTTGGTCTGCCGCTCGTTCAGGTAGAAACCGTGGTCTGCCGAGAAGCGCAGGGTGCGCAGTCCGGCTTTGACCTCGCTGCGGTCTGTCTCCTTTCCGTTGGCCTCGAGCCGCGTGGTCAGGGTGTAGAGAGTGGGGCGCTCCAAAGACCAGCGCTGTGGCTTCTTGATGGTCAGCCTGACGGTCTTCTTCTCTTGCGGAGCGATGGGCGTGACGGTCTGTGCCACGGTGTTTCCCTCGGCATCCTGCATGGTCACTATGGCTTTCAGCTTTAGGCTGCCCTTGTCGGCCCGCTCGTCGCAGGTCTCAACGTCCACATCCACCACAGCTTTGCTGTTGCTGATGCTCTGTAGCCTGTAGGCTGTGCCCCAGGGGGCGAGGTGCACCTGTGGTGCGCTGACTATCCACACGTTGCGGTTGATGCCTGAGCCGGTGTACCACCGTGCGTCGGCGTCGTCGCTGTGATCGACATGCACGGCCAGCATCTGCCGGCCTGATGGCAGCAGGTGTGGCGTCAGGTCATAGTAGAAGGTAGCAAATCCGCTGGGCCGGCGGCCCAGCAGTTGTCCGTTGATATACACCTCAGAGTGGTTATATACTCCGTCGAAGCATACATAGTAGCAGCGTCCGGGTTCGGGTGTCAGCTGCAGGTGCTTGCGATACCATGCCGCGCCGCCGGGCAGGTAGCCCTGACACGAGCCCTTGTCTGGCGACATGGGCAGCTCCACGCCCCAGTCGTGGGGCAGGTTGACGCGTCGCCATCGCTTGTCGTCGTAGTCGGCTTCCGCCATCTCGGGCGACAGGCGGACGTTCCAGGCAGAGTCGGCGCGCAGGAAGAGCCAGTCGGCGTTGATGCTTTCAGCATGGCCGAACGACAGTTGTGCCGTAGCGCTCTGTGCAGTCAGCAGCAGAGTTGTCAGCACAAGGGGGTAGCTAAGTCTTCTCATGTTTTGTGGTTCTTTTTGTGTGTTTGGTGATTCGTTGTCGGCATCGGACATGACACAACGTGCTGCCACGTTGCGGCCGCGGCTACCTCATGGTCTCTGCGTCATTCTTGAAACAGCTCAGCCAGCTTCTGCCCCAGTGCTTCGCCCCTTAGGTCCACGGCCACTATCTTTCCCTGAGGGTCGAGCAGTATGCTGGCCGGTATGCTGTTGATGCCATACACCTCGTGAGCAGCGCAGCCCCAGCCTTTCAGGTCAGACATCTGCGGCCATTTCATGCCCAGCGATTCTATTCCCCTTACCCAAGCGTCGTGGTTCTGGTCGAACGACACACCCACCACGTTGAACCCCTTGTCGTGGTATTTCTCGTAGCAGGCCACCACGTTGGGCATCTCCATTCGGCATGGTCCGCACCAAGATGCCCAGAAATCGACCAGCACATATTGTCCCCGGCCGCAGTAGTCGCTCAGTCGCACCTGGCGTCCCTTGGTGTCGTTCATGGTCAGTTCGCGGAACATGGTGCCCGGACGTCGCAGCGCCAGCGATGCCATGCGCGCCTTGACCCGTCTGACCAGTGGGCTGTCCAGGTAGCTGCCGCCCTGGTTGAGCAACAACTCCGTCTGTTCATAGCTGAAGGTATTTGCCCCCACGAGCAGCATCAGCGCCCCGAGGTCGTTGTCTGTGTTCTTGCTGATGAGCGCCATCATCTGGCTGCTGTTCTGTCCGCTGTTGTTGCCGGCCAGCTGCATGAAGGTGGTCAGCTGCTTGTTCATCTCACCGCCGGTAGCTACGTCGGTGTTCATGTCGAGGGTCAGCTCGGCCGCGTCAACCACGAAATAGCCATACAGGCCGCCGCGTCTGTCGTGTGCCACCATGACGGTGCCGGTCTCGGCCTCGCCACGGACTATGGCCTCGCCGCCGCTGGCTTTCGCGCTGCCGGGCGTGTTGTCGGTCAGGCTGCCCCATGTTATCTCGTCTGCCTGTGGGCTTGCGGTTATCTTTACCGTGAATTGTTGCAGGCCAGCCAGCGCCGGCAGCACGCTCTGTAATAGTAAAAACAGAACTGTCTGAGTGATTTTTGTAGCTTGTTTCATCGGAGTAATCGGAGTAATCGGAGTGATCGGAGTAATCAGAGTAATCGGAGTAATCAGAGTAATCGGAGTGATCGGAGTAATCAGAATAATCAGAATAATCGGAGTGATCGGAGTAATCAGAATAATCAGAATAATCGGAGTAATCAGAGAAATCGGAGTAATCTGACTTACTCTCTACCCTTGCAGGCTGTCGCCCTCGAAGTCGCGTATGCTCTCCACCCAGTCCTCGGGCAGGGGTATGGTGGTCTGCTGCTCCAGGTCGTAGGCCACCATCACGCTGTTGCATCGGCTTTTGATCTCGAGCGTATCCACGTCGAACACCTCTTGGTAGAGGTTAAGGCTCTTGTGGCCGATTCTGCTCACGCGTGTGCTGACGGCAATGTTTGAGTCGCCCTTCACCTGCGCCACAAAGTCGGCATCTATATGTGCCACGATGATGGCTTTCTTCGTCCAATCCACTCCGTGGCATACGTCGTAGATGTAGGCAGTCTTGGCCGTGTCGTAAAACTGGAAATAGATTGTGTTGTTCACATGGCCAAATTTGTCCACGTCGTTAAATCTCACTTGCATCGGCACAACATGCTTTCTTGTCGTCTGTGTTGTCTCCATCAATGTGTTTTTGTGATTGTTAGTTTTTGTGCTGCAAAAATAAGGAAAAAGCGTGTATGGCCCCACGCCATTCCCTACATTTTAATATTATTTAAGCACCAGCCTCGGTCAGGGTGCATGTCGGTCATAGTATGTACAGTGCTATCACGGCACATGCTTCTGCGTCGGCCAGGGCATGGTGGTGTCGTTGCAGGTCATAGCCACATGCGGCAGCCACGGTGTGCAGCTGGTGGTTGGGCAACCCCGTTGTACCGCTGTCACGCTGCCTGCTGTGTCGTGTCCATGCTATTTCGCAACGGCAACGGTGTGAATGTCGAGCGTGGCTGTGGGCAGACTGCTCTTCACGCTAATCTTGATTTTGCCACTGCTGCGCTTGCTGCGCACGACAAGCAGGGCGCGTCCTTTCCATGTTTTCACCTGTGGCGACGTGGCAGGTTCGCGGTCCTTCATGTCGGCCGAGGCGAAGGCCATCAGCAGTCCCTGACCTTTCACTGCGGCTTCGCACTGTATAGCGGCATCAGGGCATACGTTGTCTTGGCTGTCCACCACCTCAAGGGTGATGAAGGCGAGGTCTTGTCCGTCGGCATTGATGCTTGTCCTGTCGGTGGTCAGCCGCAGTCTGGCCGGCTTGCCGGCGGTGCTGAGTGCGACGGTCTTGCCGTTGGCTTCGGCGCGCAGTGTTCCGGCCTGGTAAGGCACGCTGAACACGGCTTTGTATTGTGTCTGTCGGTCAACCTTCTGCCTGCCCACCAGTCTGTCGTTCAGGTAGAGCACTGCCTCAGACGCTTTCGTATAGACTTCCACCTCTATGGGCTTGCCTTCCCAGCCTTCCCAGTTCCACGACTCCCATGTGGGCCACACGCTCCATTGTGTCTCGTGTATTTCGCCACGGTAGTTGTCAGGCTCTCTTACGGCCATGTAGAGTCCTGGCCGGTCGTTCCACAGCATGTCGCGATAGTGGCTGATGGGCTTGCGCCAGCCTGTCAGGTCCACGTCGCCGCAATAGGCGCCGTGCCAGTCGGGCTGTCCGCCATGCACATAATGTTCGCCGGTGCGTTCGCCGGTGTAGTAGTAGCGGCCGATGCCCGACTCGCCAAGATAGTCGAGACCTGTCCACACGATGTCGCCCACGATGTAGGGGTAGTCGTGCGCGTATGTCCAGTTGCTGAAGGCATCGCGCGGATAGCTTTCCGTCTGCCATATCACTCGCTTGGGGTCGCGTTGGTGGTCGGTGGCATGTTTGAAGATCATGTAGTTGTATCCCACGACATCGAGCACCTCGGCATGAGGGTCGTAGATTTCCCAGTCTTGGTCCCAGGCGCAGAGGGCTTCGGTCACGGGGCGTGTCTGATCCCACCGCAGTATGGCCTGTTTCAGCTGCCGTGCGGTGGTGACGACGCGTATCTCCTTGCGCTCAATCACCTCGTTGCCTATGCTCCAACTGATGATGCTGGGATGGTTGCGGTCGCGCTGCACCATGGCGGCGATGTCTTCCTGGTAGCAGGAGTCGATCAGGGTAGAGTAGTCGTATGGATTCTTCTGTGTGCGCCAGCCGTCGAAGGCTTCGCCGATGACGAGCATCCCTATCGAGTCGCAGGCATCGAGGAAGGCACGGGTGGTGGGGTTGTGACTGGTGCGGATAAGGTTGAAGCCGGCATCTTTCATCTGGCGCACCTTGCGTATCTCGGCAGCGTCGAACGCCATGGCCCCAAGCACACCGTCGTCGTGGTGGACGCAGGCACCATTGATGAGCATGGGTTTGCCGTTGAGCATAAATCCGTTGGTGGCATCAAACGCAATAGAGCGTATGCCATAGCGTGCCGTCTGGCGGTCGATGGCAGCGCCCGACTCTTTCAGCTCGGCGCTTGCCTCGTAGAGATGAGGACTATCTGGCGACCAAAGCATGGGACGTTGCACCGTGAACGTTGCCGTGACAGTCTGCGTGCTGTGGGCCGGCACCTGTGTCTCCAACGCCTGTTGAGCACCGTGTGTTGCCCCGGGGCAATCGACCACCACCGTGGCCGAACGCACGTCGTCAGACTCGTTGGCCACGCTCACCTCTACCTGCACCGTGGCCTGGCTGGCTGATACGCCGGCTGTTGTCACGAACACTCCATGCTCGGCTATGTGCAGTGCAGGCATGGTCTGTAGCCAGACATGGCGGTATATACCGGAACCTGAATACCAGCGGCAGTTTGGCTGCTGGCTGTTGTCCACCCGCACCGCCACCGTGTTCACAGGCTTATGACCTCTGTTCAGATAGGGTGTGATGTCCACCGTGAACGGTGTGTAGCCATAGCCGTGCTGACCGGCCTTCTGGCCGTTGACATAGACCTCGGCTCTCTGGTAAACGCCCTCAAAGTGGAGCTTTACCTTCTCACCTGTGGGTGTACAGAAGGTCTTCTTATATTCGCCTTTTCCGCCCTGAAACCATCCTCCACCGGTGCCGGTGGCGCCGGTGGAGGGGTCTGGAGCGTCGTAGATGTCCCAATCGTGTGGCAGGTCCACCGTCTGGCTGTTGCCGTTGCGCGTGAACAGCCATCCGCTGTCGAAGAGTTGCACGGTCTGGGCCACGACGCCCAGCCCTATACTGAGCAACGCAGAAAGCATTGCGGTTCGTTTCATATATCTACATGCTTTTGAGGTATATATAACCAATAGTTAAACCGAAGCTAACACATGCCTTCACCTTTGTGCAACTATGCATCTACAGGTATGCCGGTTGTTGTCTGGTCATGCCAGGATGGCGTCGGCCAATTGCTCCAGCAGAGGCAGCTGGTCGCTGTGGAGTCGGGAGCGCAGCGTAAGCATTGGCTCGACTATCTCTACCTGCTTCATCTGCGACAGCATGTCACGCATGACGCGGCCTGCCGTGGGAGCCCATGTGCCGTTTTCCACTATTGCCACGCGGCGTTGCTGGTATGCCTTGAGCTGGAGCTTGTGCAGGAAGGCGTGCATGGGCGGGAAGACAGAGGCATCGTAGCTGCTGGCACACACCACCATGCGGCCGTAGCGGAAAGCATCCTCAATGGCTTCGGCCATATCGTCGCGCGTCAGGTCGCTGGTGGCCACCTTGGGGCAACCCTTGGCTTGCAAAATCTCTGCCAGCCGCTCGGCAGCGGCCTTTGTGCCGCCGTGAATGGAGGCGTGGGCGATAAAAACGCCCTCGGTCTCAACTGCATAGCGGCTCCAGATGTCGTACAGGCGCAGGGCCTCGGGCAGTATATGCAGCGGCTCGTATCTACCGGCCGCCTGCCCGCCGGTCTCCGGCATGGACAGTATTGGGCCGTGCAGCGGGCATACGGTCTGCAGCTCGCCGGCGGCGGCTACTTTCTTTAGCAGCGCCTGCACCTGAGTGCCATATTTGCCACAGATGTTGAAATAGTAGCGGCGTGCCTCGCAGGCCCAGTCGTCGCGGTCGGCATCGTAGGTGCCGAACTTGCCGAAGGCATCAGCAGAGAAAAGGGTCTTGCTGGCGGCATCGTAGCTGACCATCACCTCGGGCCAGTGTATCATGGGCGCGCCGATGAAGCATAGTTCGTGCTGGCCGAGGGACAGGTGCGAGCCTTCCTTCACGGGCAGTGTGCGCCCTTCGGTCTGTATGCCTTCAAAGAACTGTGGCAGCATCTTCAGTGCCTGCGCCGAGGCTACAAGCTTCAGCTCGGGGTATGCGCTGAGTGTCCAGGCAATCAGGGCCGAGTGGTCAGGCTCCATGTGGTGCACCACAAGATACTCTGGTGTGCGGCCCGTCTGCGCCACGATAGCCTGCAGCTTTGCTTTCCATGCGTCGGCGCAGCGCTGGTCCACGGTGTCCATGATGGCCGGGTGCTCGTCGGCTATGTAGTAGCTGTTGTAGCACATGCCGGCTGGCACTTGATATTGACTTTCAAAGAGGTCGAGCGACGGGTCGTCGCAGCCGATATAGTGTATCATTGGTTGAATGTTTTGTTATATGTTTTTGAATTGCAGTCTGTTTGTTTGACAAGTTAAATGATCAGCACACCTTCTCCAGGCGCTTCATCATGGCGAACATGAACAGGGCTGCCACGAGGCATACGGCAATGAACACGCCCCATACCATGGTCAGCGGCAGGTCGCCCCAGAGCACGCCGCCCACCAGCACCAGCTGGTTGCCAATGGCTGTAGATACGAACCATCCACCCATCATCATGCCTTTATACTTTGGGGGTGCCACCTTCGTTACGAACGATATGCCCATAGGCGACAGCAGCAACTCGCCGAAGGTCAGCACGAGATAGACCGAGATGAGCCAGTATGGTGAGACAAAGGTTCCGGCTTCGCCGGCGGCTGCCTGTTCGTTAGGTGTGTTGAGGCCCATCGAGGCCACCAGCATCATCAGGAAGGCGGCAGCAGCCACAACCATGCCGTAGGCTATCTTGCGCGGGGCTTTGGGCTCTTTGCCGCTGCGGGCAAGGGCACCGAAGATGGCCATCGAGACGGGTGTCAGGGCCACCACATAGAAAGGATTGAACTGCTGGAAGATGGGGGCCGAGATGTCTATCGTGCCCGTGGCTTGCGTATATTTGTAGCCCAGAACGGCGGCTGCAGCCACTATCACGGCGGCTGCCACGCCCTTGCCTCTGCTTGTCTTGCTCTGGAAGAGCGAGAACAGGGCATATACGATGAAGATGATCATCACCAGGTTTATCACGTCGAAAGGCATTGTGTCGGCACCCGTGGCGGTCTTCTCTGTAAACTCGTTGGCAAAGAACGTGAGCGACAGACCGTTCTGATGGAAAGCCATCCAGAAGAAGATTACCACCGCATACACCAGAACCAGGGCCACGATGCGCTGTGATGTCTCTTCCTTTGTCAGCTCGGGCTCGCTGCTGCCGGCTGCGGCAGCCCCGGCCTTCTTCCTTCCGCCCTCCACATGGCGGAAGGTGCTGCGGAAGGCATAGTAGATGGCGATGGAGAGGATGAGCGAAGCACAGGCCACGGCAAAGGCGAAGTGGTAGGAATCGTTCTCCGAATAGCCTAAGCTGTGCTGTGCCCATTCCATGATGCGTATGGCGGCCGTGGGAGCGAACAGGGCTCCGATGTTGATGGCCATGTAGAAGATAGAGAAGCCTGCGTCGCGCTTGTCGGCAAAGCGCTGCTCATTGTACAGGTCGCCCACCATCACCTGCAGGTTACCCTTGAACAGGCCCGTGCCGAAGCCTATGGCCACAAGAGAGGCCAGCATCGTGACCAGGGCTACGGTGTCGCCTCCAAGGGGTATGGACAGCAGCAGGTAGCCCGCAAACATAATAACGATGCCGGCTGTCACCATGCGGCCGAAGCCGAACCGGTCGGCCATCATGCCGCCGATGAGCGGGAAGAAATAGACGAACATCAGAAACGAGCTGTAGATGGTGCCTGCCACGCCGGGGGTCAGGCCAAAATTAGCCCTCAGGAAGAGGGCAAACACGGCTATCATCGTGTAATAGCCGAAGCGCTCGCCTGTGTTGGCCAGCGCCAGTGCGTAGAGACCTTTCGGTTGTCCTTCAAACATTGTTGGTTGTTAATTTTATTGGTATGATATCTTTTTCAGCGAATGGGTACTGACGGATGGCCTGGTTTCTATAGGCCGCAAAAGTAACAAAGTTTCCGCACACAGCCAAATATTAAAACTAAAAAAATTAAAGAAATATAAAAAATGAAGCCTCTGACGGTTGGGCGTTTTTTTTTATTTGTAATTTTGCAGCCAACTACCGGTACGCAGGTGTCTCACCTGCGGCAGCCGCGGGTGAGACACCCGCGTACCAGTGCAAAGCGATGAAATAACCATTAGTTATATAGAAGTGCTTAAACGATTCATAACCATCAGATAAAATGAAAAAGTCATTTCTTTTGTTGGCTGCGGCGCTGACCTGTATCGGCGCTATGGCGCAGCCCAAGGTCTATTTCACCAAGGACATCAGTCCCGAGTCGCTTGTTAAGATCTACAAGGCTCTGGGGGTGGAGGCACAAGGCCGTGTAGCCGTGAAAATCTCGACGGGCGAGGGCGGCAACACCCATTATCTGAAGCCCACGCTTATCCGCAACCTGGTGGACGAGGTGGGCGGCACCATCGTAGAGTGTTGCACGGCCTACGGCGGCTCACGGCAGGACGTGGGCAAACACTGGCAGACCATTCATGACCACGGCTTCGACTCCATCTTTGCCGTTGACATTATGGACGAGTACGACCAGATACGCATACCCGTGCAGGATCGTCGCCACATAAAGTACGACATCGTCGGCGGCCATTTGGCCAACTATGATTTCATGGTCAACCTGGCGCATTTCAAGGGGCATGCCATGGGTGGCTTCGGCGGCGTGCTGAAGAATGCCAGTATCGGCGTGGCCTCGACCGCAGGTAAGGCTTATATTCACTCTGCCGGAAAGACCGACGATGCACGCCTGGCCTGGTCGAAGGAGAACCTGGCCGCCGGCCCCACGCAGGACCATTTCCTCGAGTCGATGGCTGCTGCGGCACAGGCCGTGCACAACTACATGCAAGGGCGCGTCATATATATTAATGTGATGAACAATATGTCGGTCGATTGCGACTGCGACGGTCACCCAGCCAAGCCAGAGTTGCAAGACATGGGCATCATGGCTTCGCTCGACCCAGTGGCTGTTGACCAGGCTTGCCTGGACAAGGTGTTCAGCTATCAGGGCAGACCGGGGGACGACAACAAGCCGCTCATTCAGCGCATAAACCGTCAGCATGGCACATACATTACCGACTATGCCGAGCAGATAGGATTAGGGTCGAAAAAGTATGTTCTGATAGACATAGACAAGCGTTGAAGCGCCCAAGCCTATGTCAAGAGTCTGAATAATGAAAAGAGCGTGTCGGTCTTGCCGGCACGCTCTTTCGTGTAGAATAGGTGTGTGGTATGCGTCGTTTCAGTTGAGTCCGAACAGTGTGCGCAGGCCGCCATCGACACCCGAGAAGCCCATGAATGCGAGCGAGAGCAGCCCGGCCGTGACCAGCGTGATGGCAGTGCCGCTCATGGCGCGTGGCGTTGCGGCCAGCTCCTGCTGTTCGCGTATGCCGGCGAACACGGTCAGCGCCAGGCCAAAGCCTATGGCCGTGGAGAAGGCATAGACCACGCTCTGCATGAGTGAGAAATCCTTCTGGATGACCAGGATGGCCACACCCAACACGGCACAGTTGGTCGTGATGAGGGGCAGGAAGATGCCCAGTGCCTGATAGAGAGCGGGCGACACCTTCTTCAACACAATCTCAACCATCTGCACCAGGGCGGCAATGACCAGAATGAAAGCAATGGTCTGCAGGTAGCCCAGGCCGAAGGGGTCGAGCAGGTAGCGCTGCACACACCAGGTGACGATGGTGGCCAGCGTCATCACGAACGCCACGGCTGCCGACATGCCCAGCGACGTGTCTATCTTCTTCGACACGCCGAGGAATGGACAAATGCCGAGAAACTGCGACAGAATGATGTTGTTGACGAATATCGCAGAGATAAAAATCAGTATATATTCCATGATATTTGTGGAGTTGGGTAGTTGCGGAGTTGTGTAGTTGCGGAGTTGCGGAGTTGGATAGTTGTGGAGTTGGGTAGTTGTGGAGTTGTTACTCATCTCCTATCCTCCTCACCTCCTCATTTCCTCATCTTTACTATTGCCACGAGGAATCCCAGCGTGATGAATGCCCCCGGAGGCAGCACGAACATGAGCATGTTGAGTGCCTCGGGCAGCAGCACGAAGCCGAACACCGAGCCGGCTCCTAACAGTTCGCGGCAGATGCCGAGCAGGGTCAGTCCGATGGTGAAGCCCAGTCCGATGCCTATGCCGTCCATCAGGCTGCTCACGGCATCGTTCTTGGCGGCAAATGCTTCGGCGCGGCCCAGGATGATACAGTTGACCACGATGAGTGGTATGAACAGGCCCAGCGTGGCATAGATGTCGGGCACGTATGCCTGCATGAGCATCTGCAGCAGTGTGACAAACGACGCAATGACAACGATGAACACGGGTATGTGTACCTTGTCTGGCGTGAGGTTTTTGATGAGCGAGATGACCACGTTGGAACAGATAAGCACGAACATCGTGGCCAGACCCATTGCCAGGCCGTTCAGGGCCGAGGTAGTGGTGGCCAGCGTGGGGCACATGCCGAGCATTAGCACAAAGGTGGGGTTCTCCTTCGTAATGCCGTTCTTGATTATTCCGATGTAATTCATGATTGTGTTTCGATGTTTGAAGTTCCGCTTTCGTGTTGTTACTTGGCCTGCCGGCTGGCTCCCGTCTGCGCGTCGGCCTTGCCCTGCTTATAGGCTGTATAGGCACTGTTGACGGCCTGCAGGAAAGCTCGGCTGGTGATGGTTGAGGCGGTGATGGCATCCACCTGTCCGCCGTCTTTGCTCACGGTGAGCGGGCTTGCCGGGTTGCGGCCTATGATGTCGCCTTTCCCGCCTTTCTGAAACCACTTGTCGGCCTTGGCACCCAGCCCCGGGGTCTCGGCATGTTCGAGCAGGGTGTAGCCCAGGATGTCGCCGTCGGGATTGAAGCCCACCAGCACCTTCAGGTCGCCTCCGAAGCCTCCCGACGTGCTCTCGACGGCGGCACCGAGGCAGCGGCCCTGCCGGTCGTTCACATTATATATAATGTATTCCGCAGGCTTGCCCTTGCTGTCTTGCTGCCTGACGGTGTCGATGCCGGCCATCTGCACTTCGCCACCGCCCATCACACTCTTTATTCCGTCCTGCAGCGTCTTGACCTTCTGGGCGGCTATGGGAGCCTCGGTGACGTGATTGACCGCGGCCAAGGCACCGCCGGCTATGACGGCCACGCCCGTCAGAACGCATGCCATGTTGATGATTGTCGATTCAAGTTTCTTCATGGATTTACTGTTTTGCAGGCACTTCGCCGAAGCGCTGGGGTTTCATGTATGTATTGATGAGCGGGGTGAAGCCGTTCATAATGAGTATGGCAAACGACATGCCCTCGGGATATGAGCCCCAGTAGCGTATGACCACCGTCAGAGCGCCTATGGCAACACCATATACGAGCTGTCCGCGGGTGGTCATGGGCGACGTGACATAGTCGGTGGCCATGAAGATGGCACCCAGCATGAGGCCGCCTGAGAGTATCTGGCTCAGAGGGTCGGGATAGTAGGGCGCGACGAGGTGTAGCAGCCCCGTCAGCACGAACACGGTAGCGATGATGCTCACGGGAATGTGCCATGTGATGATTTTCTTCCATAGCATGTAGGCCAGTCCGAGCAGCAGTGCCAGGGCACACACCTCGCCCAGTGCACCTGCGCCGAGCGAGCCGGCATTGCCCGCCAGCATGTCGAGCGACGAGGGCAACTGGCCGAGCAGCGAGGCATCGCCCTCCTTGATAGCCTGCTTCATCAGCGCCAGCGGGGTGGCCCCCGTCTCGGCATCAAGATAGCTGCCAAGTTGTCCGGCCACGGGCCACGATGTCATCTGCGCCGGAAAGGAAACGAGCAGGAAGCAACGGCCCACGAGCGCGGGGTTGAAGATGTTCTGCCCCAGTCCGCCGAAGGTCATCTTGCCCACGCCGATGGCAATGAGCGCGCCGACGATGACCATCCACACGGGCAGGTTGCTGGGCAGATTGAAGCCTAAGAGCAGGCCCGTCAACACGGCCGAGCCGTCGAGTATGGTGCTGCGCTGGCCGTGCAGCATGTAACGGTTGATGGCCCACTCGAAAAACACGCAGCTGGCCACGCTGGTCAGCAGCACCACGGCCGAGCCGAGGCCGAAGAAGGCGAGCGACACCAGCAGGGCCGGTACCAAGGCAACGATGACGCCATACATGTTGCGCTCTACGGTGTCGCGACCGTGAGCATGGGGCGAAAGTGATACGATGATATTTCCCATTTTCTTTATTTCTTAGCGTTGCGGGCCCGAATGATGCCCATGACGGTTTGTTTTCCCTGGCGTATGTTGTCCAACAGCGGACGGTGGGCAGGGCAAGTGAACTGGCACGAGCCGCACTCAATGCACGACACGATGTCTTCGTGCTCCACCTTCTCCCACATCTTCTTGCTGCTGCATGTAGCCAGCAGGTATGGCTCAAGCCCCATGGGGCACGCCCCCACGCACTTGGCGCAGCGTATGCACGGTTCTGCCTGCTTGCGTCGGGCATCGTCGTCGGTCAGCACTGTCACGCAGTTGGTGCCCTTGGTCACAGGCACGTCGAGCGAGAAACAGGCCTTGCCCATCATGGGGCCGCCGGCAAGCACCTTGTTGTCGCCTTCTGGCAGTCCGCCGCAGGCTTCAACGAGGTCCCTGAAGGGTGTGCCCATGCGCACCAGGAAGTTGCCGGGGTGAGCTATGCGTTTGCCTGTGACGGTGGTGTAGCGCTCAAACAGGGGCTTATGTTTCATCACGGCCTGATAGACGGCAAAGGCAGTACCCACGTTCTGCACTATCGCTCCCACGTTGACGGGTATGGCTGGCGGGGCAGGCACCTGGCGGCCTATGACGGCATCGACCAGCTGCTTCTCGCCGCCCTGAGGGTATTTCTTTGCCAGCGGCACCACCTCGACGGCGTATGCCGTGTCTGCAAAGCGTTCACCGCATTTCTGGGTCAGCAGGTCTATGGCTGCAGGCTTGTTGTTCTCGATGCCTATGTAGCCGCGTGTGACCTTGGCCGCGAGCATGAGCAACTCAAGGCCCACCAGTATCTCGTCGGCATGCTCCATCATCAGCCGGTAGTCGGCCGTGATATAAGGCTCGCACTCCACGGCGTTGATGATGACACACTCGGCCTTGGCCGTTGGCGGCGGGCATAGCTTGATGAACGTGGGAAAGCCGGCACCGCCCATGCCTGTCACGCCGGCTGCCTTTATTCGCTCCACAATCTGTTCTGGAGTCAGCTCGGGATGCTTCTCTACTGTCTCCAAGGTGTCGGTGCGGTCTATGCTCTGTTCCCACTCGTCGCCCTCGACCTTGACAATCACTGCCGGCTTGCGGTAGCCGGTGGCATCAATGACGTCTTCTATCTTCAGCACCGTGCCGCTCACGCTTGAATAGATGGGGGCCGAGACAAAGCCTCCGGCCTCGGCTATCAGCGTACCCACCTTCACATGGTCGCCTTTTTTCACCACGGGCTTTGCGGGGGCGCCGATGTGTTGCGACAGCGGGAACACAGCCTGTTCGGGTAGCGTCGCCACCTGCGTCACGGCATCGTTGGTCAGCTTGTCTTCGTCGGGATGTACGCCGCCTATACGGAATGTTTTCAGTTTCATGCTTGGTCCTCCTTTCTTTCTTTGCTTTGTGTAGCTGCTTTAGCTTCGGTCTCGTCGGCCTTGGCTGGTGCTGCCTTGGGCGCAGGGAAGTTGACGGCGTGTATGGCGTGGGTGGGGCAGGCCTCGACGCACTTGCGGCAGAGCCTGCATTTGTCGGGGTCGATATAGGCCACGTTGCCATCGACGCTGATGGCCTCGAAGCCGCAGCTCTTGGCGCATTTGCCGCAGCCTATACAAGCCGCCTTGCAAGCCTTCATGGCCACGGGGCCGCGGTCGTGGCTGACGCAGCTCACGAAGACGCGGCGGCTCTTGATGCCTTTCTTGCGCAGCTCGATGATGTGGCGCGGACATGCCTTGGCACATGCTCCGCAGGCTGTACACTTGTCGTCGTCCACCTCGGGCAGGCCTGTCTCCGGGTTCATGTGTATGGCATCAAACTGGCAGGCCTGTACACAGTCGCCACAGCCCAGACAGCCGAAGCCGCAGGCCGTCTCGCCCATGCCGGTGCTGTTCATGGCTGCGCATGTGCGCAGTCCGCTATACTCCGTGGTGCGTGGCCGCAGTGCGCATGTGCCGCCACATCTGACCACCGCCACCTTTGCCTCACCGTTGGCAATGGCCATGCCTAAGAGGTCGGCCACACGCGTCATCACGTCGGCACCGCCCACCGGACAGTTCAGACCCTCTATCGAGCCGCCGTCGGCACCATGTACCAAGGCACCTGCCATGCCGCTACAGCCCGGAAAGCCACAGCCACCGCAGTTGGCACCAGGCAGCATAGCCGTGACTTGCTCTATGCGAGGGTCCTCGTAAACAGCAAATTTCTTGGACGCTGCATACAGCACCACGGCCGCTATGAGACCGATGGCTCCAAGCACGATTACTGCTGTCAGTAGAAAATTCATAAATGCTTGATGTTAATTTGGTTATACTGTTTCTTTAAGTCGTTGGATTATGCTGCCATCTGTGCCGCGGCCGCTATGTCTCTATGCTGAAGGCCACTGCCGCGCTTATCCTGTTGCGCAGCAGCCACAGCAGGGCGTAGTAGGGTGGAAGGGTGGATAGGCATACAGCTGCTGCCTTGGCCTCGCTGCCTGTGACATGAAGCACCGCCACGAGCGTACCTACCATTAGCACAAAGGGTAGTATGAAACCATAAAGCACCGCCTTGGCTGCAACCTGACGTTCGGCCACGACGTTCACCACTTGTCCAATCTGCAGTTGCGCTGCCTGGTCGGTATATACATCCACGGTCTTGACCTTGCGTTCAGATGCACCGCAGTGGCCGGCAAGCTTGCAGGCGGCGCAAGCCGACGATTGAGTGATACAGACAACCACATGTCGGTCTTGTATCGCTTTCACCGTGCCAGAATGTCTTATCTTATCGCCAGTGTCGCTAACCATGTATGTACTGTGGCCGTAACCGTGGGTGACAACCTTTAGGATGGCCTTTCTTGTTGGGGTTAATGTTTGCGTTCAACTTATGATTACAGTCTCAGAAGGGCTGCAAAAGTAGTAAAGAATATCCATATTGCCAGCTCTTTGCATGAAAAAAATGCAAACATGACGTTTTTTTACCATGTCTTTTCAAGACTATGCTCAGACTGCCCTATTTTGCGCTAAAGGGCATACTCCAGCATCGTCATCGTGTATGGAGCCAGCTCGAATGTAAACTTCTTTTTAGCTTTGATAATTTCCGTCTGTAGAGTCACGGGCTGCTGCTCGAAGTTGTTCTCGTCGTTTGGCTGTCCGCTGATGGTTGTCTTCGTGGCATTGCCCTTCAGCGAGAAACGGCTCAGATTGACGTTGGCACTCTTTGCCTCGCCGCCGGCATTGCACAGCTTGACATAGAGCTTGCGCGTCTTGACGTTCAGAACGACAGACTGTCCGTAGAGGCTCTTCTCCACAGGCTGCACGATGCCTGGTTCGTCGCCGTCGAAGCTGACGCAGTCGGCATAGTAGTACTGGCCGGCCGAGCGTCCGAACAGCTGCTGCACATAGTAGCTGCAGGTGAGGTATGGTCGCTCGTTGTCAAAATAGATCAGGTCGGGGTTCCAGTTGGTGGCGCCTTTCTTGGCGAAGAGCGGGGCATAGGATGTCATGCAGACCACGTCGCCGTTGCGCTCCACATGCAGCAGGTAGAGTCCTTCGGCCAGGGCATCGATGAGCTTTTTGTCTTTGGCGGCATACTCGCCGAGATAGACCTTGGTCTTGCGGTCACGCGGATAGTTGTCATACTGGCGGCTTTCAAGGAAATATCGGTTTGGTTCATAGTAGTGTTCGTCCATGATGGGCATCTGTAGCTCGTCGGCCAGCTGCCAGCCGTTGTCGTAGTCGGGATTGCCGGGGTGCGAACCGGGGCCGGCGGTGCCCACGATGATGATCTCTGGATGGGCCGCGCTAACCTTCTTGTACATGTAGCGGAAGCGCTCGCAGAACTCAGGCGTTATCTTCTCTTCGTTGCCAATGCCCAGGTATTTCAGTCCGAAGGGTGCCGGGTGCCCCTGTGCGGCGCGCTTTGCAGCCCACTCTGATGTGGCAGGGTCGCCGTTGGCCCATTCTATCAGGTCGAGTGCGTCCTGCACCCATTCGTCCATCTCGTTCATCGGCACCACGTCCTGTGCCTGCGTCTTCATGTTCCAGCCGCCGTTGGTGCCCTGGCAGCTGACGCCGCATGGCAGTATGGGCAGCGCCTGCATCTGCATGTCCTCGCACATCTGGAAATACTCGTAGTAGCCGAGTCCCATCGACTGATGGTAGCCCCAGGTGTTCTTCTGTTGTTTGCGTTCGTGGCGCGGGCCTATGGTGTTCTTCCATCTGTAGGTATTCCAGAAGCCGTCGCCTCCGCCGTGTACCACGCATCCTCCGGGGAAGCGCATGAACTTTGGCTTCAGCGCCTCCAGCGCTTCTGCCAGGTCGCGACGCAGACCGTGGCCTTTGTATGTGTCTTGCGGCATGAGCGACACGTCGTCGAGCACGACGTCGCCCTCATTGAGAACCAGCAGTTGCAGAGCGGCCTTGCTGCAGTCGGCATCGGGCGTCAGCGTGGCCGTGTGTTCCCTGAGGCTTGACGCATAGTGCGTACACTTGCCGCCGCCCGACATCACAGCGTCCGGTTGCACGCTTAGTATGGTGTCGGCCAGCAGCTTCGGATCCTTGCCCCAGCCCTGGGGCTCAACCAGCGCTATGCGCACCTGCATGGCCTGGCTGCTCATGTTTGCCATGCGCATTGAGAAGTCGTATCTCTGCCCTTGCTTGACCACTATGCCGCCGAAGCCGTCGTTCTGCAGGCCGAAGCCCTTCCAGCCCGCGTAGTCGTAGAACTCCTTCACGCGTTCCACATGCAGGCGAATATGTGTGTCAGAACTGTAAGGCGCGGTGAAGCCCGAGCTCGGTTTTGAGCATGTAACGGGTGCTATGTAGCCCAGCGAGTGCCCCGGGCGAATGACGCGCCATGCCGTGGCAGGACCCCAGCCGTCGCGCTCGTTGGCGTTGTATTCAAAACTGCCGTTCTGTAGCAGCTCGGCCCACAGACCGCCGTCGGCAGACGACGAGATGTCCTCGAAGAAGATACCAAGCAGCTCGTCGCTGATCAGTTTGCCTCCGGCGGGAGCTTTCATTGGCTTTTGGGCGTCCATGCCCAGTGAGGTGAGCAACAGCGCTGCTCCCATGACGCATAGTTTTCTCATTGTTGTGTGGTTCTATGTTGGTGTTGTTTTTCGGTTTTTTGCTATGCTATAGTGCAAAACATGGTAGCAAAGACAATCACAGCGATAAAAATTTCGTGTGTGACTGTTTTAGCAACGATGTCCCGCCACTTGTCGGCTGCAAAGGTAAAGATTTTTTTGTAATAAAAAGAAAAAAAGAGAAACAACGTTCTTGTGAGCAAAAAAAGCCATAACAGCATAATCGGTTTTACTGGTTGCGGCTGCTACGCCAGTTTTTTCCCGTTATGCGGCAGTTTGCATAATTTTCGTTTCTTTGCCACTGCGTGGCGAAGTTCTTTGACCTAAAGGTACAAAGCGCAAGCGAATCCTCCGTCTCGGAAGAAAAAACAAGCGAGCTTGTTTTGTTCTTCTCTCGACTTTTCGTAACTTTGCGGCCGATTGAAAAGATGAAAAGTTCAAAGATAATCAATGACCCCGTTTTCG
>JAILBT010000124.1 GCA_024680755.1 Prevotella sp.
AAGATGGCTGTGCTGTGGCTGCGCTTCCTGACAGAGATAAGCGAGGACACAGGCGAGGTGCCGGCCGAGCTGATGGAAAACGCAGAAACCAGCAAAGCCATGCAGATACTGGAGAAATCGGCCTACAGCGAGGGCCAACTGCACGCCTACCAGAATTTCTGGTACACCATCCACAGCGAGCGAGCGCTGGAAGAGAGCGGCCATGCCAAGGGGCTGGCCGAGGGGCTGGAGAAAGGACGTGAAGAAGGACGCGCAGAAGGGCTGGCCGCAGGAGAAGCAAAAGGCTTGGAAATAGGACGCACCGAAGGACGCGCCGAGGGACGCGCCGAAGGACGCGCCGAAGTGGCCCGCAATCTCATGCAGTTAGGCATGGCGGTTGCCGACATTGCCAAAGCCACCGGGCTCACTATAGCTGAAATAGAGGCGCTATAGCTGGAACGTCATACCACATCGTATATTTTATTGCGGGAAATTTCTGCCAAACAGAAGATTTCGTCCTGTAAGGTTAACGTCTGCACTTACTCCGTGCACGCAACCTTACAGGACGAAAATTTGCGTGGTTGAAAAAAAAAACGTAACTTTGCGGCCGCAAGGAAAATAAGAAGACAATGGGTGGAAGCTTTGCCCACCAATCAGAAATCATCATTCAATCAACACAACATGCCCATACAAGACAACCCACTGCTCGCAAAACTCGACGGCCTGGAGGCACGCTTCCAGGAAGTGGCAACGCTCATCAGCGACCCCAGCGTCATAGCAGACCAACAACGCTTTGTCAGACTCACAAAAGAATACAAAGACCTGAGCAACATCTGCGACGCGCGCAAACGCTACATCGCCTGCCTCAACGCCATCAGCGAAGCCAAAGACATACTCGCCAACGAAAGCGATGCCGAAATGAAAGAGATGGCGCGCGAAGAGCTTGCCGCAAACGAAGCCATACAGCCACGCCTGGAAGAAGAAATCAAGATAGCACTTATACCCAAGGACCCCGAAGACGCAAAGAACGTGCAGATGGAGATACGCGCCGGCACCGGTGGCGACGAAGCCTGTCTCTTCGCCGGCGACCTCTTCAAAATGTACAAGAACTTCTGCGACTCCAAGGGCTGGACACTCAGTATAACAAGCGTCAGCGAGGGAGCCGTCGGAGGCTTCAAAGAGATAGACTTCGCCGTCAGCGGAGCCGACGTCTATGGCACACTGAAATACGAAAGCGGGGTGCACCGAGTGCAGCGCGTGCCAGCAACAGAGACGCAGGGCCGCATGCACACCTCGGCAGCCACAGTCGCAGTGTTGCCAGAGGCCGACAAGTTTGAGGTGCACGTCAACGAAGGAGACATAAAGTGGGACACCTTCCGCTCAAGCGGTGCCGGAGGACAAAACGTGAACAAGGTCGAGTCGGGCGTCAGACTGCGATATATGTGGAAAAATCCAAACACAGGCGAACAGGAGGAGATACTCATCGAATGTACCGAGACGCGCGACCAGCCCAAGAACAAGGAGCGAGCCCTGTCGCGACTCTACACGTTCATCTACGACAAAGAGCACCAGAAATACATGGACGACATTGCCTCACGGCGCAAGAGCCTGGTGTCAACAGGCGACCGCTCGGCAAAGATACGCACCTACAACTTCCCGCAGGGGCGCGTCACAGACCACCGCATAGGCTACACCACACACGACCTGCAGGGCTTCCTCGGGGGCAACATACAAGACATGATCGATGCTCTGACCGTGGCTGAGAACGCCGAACGCATGAAAGACACCGAGTTGTGACAAAACAAAGCAGACAAGCATAACCAGCAATCAAAATCAAGAACAAGACAGATGAGACGTTTCTTCATCCTGATAGTGATAGCACTGATGTGCGGCACGACAGCCTGTCCAAAGAAGAAAAAACAGCTGCCGGAAACAAAGCCAGCCCCCAAGCGCGAACTGAGAAAGCCGGCCCAGCCCGGGCTCTTCGGCGTGCAGCAACACAAGGACGACTGGTATCTCCAGGTGGCCGACTCGCTCATAGGACGGCTGTTCCTGGTCAACACCCGATATGTCAGCACACCGGTCGATGCCAGTCTGTATGGCGGCGAGCTGGCCAACTCGCAGGTCATCTACTTCGAGAAGCACGGCAAAGAACTGCTGATACGCTGCCAGATGTACGACGCCGTGGCCGACTCGACACAGGAGATAGCACGCGCCGTGCGCGCTGCCAACGAGGACCCCATCATTGCAGCGCTGAAGCTCGACACCGTCGAGACACGCAAAGACAGCATATACAGCATCAAAGTGACCGACCTGCTGAAAGGCGACAATCCCGCCTTCAGCCTCTTCTCGACGGCAAAGAACAGACTGGGGTTGACGGGCATTAAGAGCGAGCTGTCGTACATTGACTATATACACACCTTCCCGCTGAACACAGAGATTGCCACCGTGAAGACATTCAGCTCGAAGACTGCCGCCACCATGCCCGCTGGACAGCAGACAGGTCTGGTGACCATACGTCTCAACACATCTGTCGTCTTGCTGCCGAAAGAGCCCATGCGCTATCGCAGCTTCGACGCACGCGTGGGCTACTTCACCGACAGCCACCGCGAGTATGCCGACAACCAGCACCAGGTGAAAAACCGTCGCATAGCCGTGCGCTGGCGCTTGGAGCCCCGACCGGAGGACGTCGAACGCTATCGCCGCGGCGAACTGGTAGAACCCCGGAAACAGATAGTCTATTACATCGACCCGGCCACACCAAAGCAATGGCGCAAATACCTGATACAGGGTGTCGAGGACTGGAACGGGGCCTTTGAGCAGGCCGGCTGGAAAAACGCCATCACTGCACGCGAGTGGCCCGAGGACTCTACCATGTCGCTTGAAGACGCTCGCTACTCCGTCATACGCTACCTTGCCTCACCCATCAGCAATGCCTACGGACCGCAGATACACGACCCACGCTCGGGCGAGATAATAGAGACCCACATAGGCTGGTATCACAACGTGATGCAGCTATTGCACGACTGGTACATGATACAGGCCGGAGCCATCGACCCGAAAGCCAGGACAATGAAGATGGACGACGAACTGATGGGACAGCTGATACGCTTCGTCTCCAGTCATGAGGTGGGCCACACGCTGGGACTGCGGCACAACATGGGTGCCTCAAGCGCCACGCCCACCGACTCGCTGCGCAACAAACGGTGGGTGGAACAGCACGGACACACAGCCAGTATCATGGACTATGCCCGCTTCAACTATGTGGCACAGCCGGAAGACAACATCAGTCGGGCCGGCATCTTCCCCCGTATCAACGACTACGACCGCTGGGCCATACAGTGGGGCTACACATGGTTTCCCGACGCTAAGGATGCCGAAGAGGAACGACTGCTGCTGAACAACCTGACCGTGGCACAGCTGGCCAAAGGCCGACGCTACTGGTTCGGCGGCGAGGGAGGCGACAACGACCCGCGCGCGCAGACCGAAGACCTGGGCGACGACCCCTTCAAGGCAAGCGACTACGGCATACTCAACCTGAAGCGCATCGTCAAGCAGCTGCCCGAATGGAGCCACGAAGAGGCCGACATGGACGACAACCTGGCACAGGTCTATGCCAGCCTGCGACAGCAGATGCAACGCTATGTGGGCCATGTGTGCCGCAACATCGGCGGCGTGTACCACGACTACAAGAGTGTGGAGCAGACAGGGCCGGTATATGTGGCCGAAGAGAAAAGCCGGCAGAAACAGGCCCTGCAGTGGTTAGACCGGCAGGTGCTGCAGTGTCCGCGCTGGCTGATTGCTGAAGACTATGTGCTACGGCTGACCAGCTCCCCCGAACGGCTGATACATCCGCTGGCCGACCAAACGCTGACATACATGCTGGGGGCCACGACGCTGAACAACCTCTGCCGTAACAGCTATGCCCGCGACAGCTACCAGCCCGCCGACTATGTCAGCGATGTGGTCAGCATCGTGTTTCGCGAGACGACAACAGGCGCGCGCCCCGACGCGTGGCGACGCTATGTACAGCAACAGGCCGTGGCCTGTCTGGTCAAGACATGGAGCCAGACCAACGGCGAGAGCAGCCATGCCGTGGCGCTGATGGCTCTCAGGCTGATACGGCAGCGAATAAAGTCAGCCGCAAACGCAGGCGACGCTACCACACGGGCACACTATGCCGAGCTGGCCTGGCAAATAGACAAGGCGTTGGAAATTAAACATTAAAGATTAAACATTAAAGATTAAAGATTAAAGTTCAAAAATATAATTCACAAATTGTGAGA
>JAILBT010000008.1 GCA_024680755.1 Prevotella sp.
TGTAGTGCACCTCGTCGGGTTTGTCGTCCACCTTCAGCGCTGCCTCAATGTCGCGGTCGGCTGCTTCATAGTGCCCGCCGCTGGCCATGGCCTGTGCCCTGTAGAGGAATCCCTCCTGGCTCTTTGGGAACTTTGCGATGAAGTCGTCCACGAGCGTCATGTAGGCCGCCGAGTCCAACTGTGCGCCGGCGAGATAGAGTGTGAGCTGTGCCTGGTCGGGGTCATCGGGCAGTGCCTTCTTGACGCCGGTCGATTTCAGCACGGGGTCGTTGATGCTCAGGCCCGAGATGCGCAGGCTGTCGGCAAAGCAGGCGCTGACAGCATAGCTCACGGCGTCGCCCGTGTGGTAGGGCTGTTGCATCATGCCCACCACATTGCCGCCGTCGTCCAACAGCGGGGCGCCGACACAACCGTCGGGCATGGTCAGTGCCACGGTGTAGTAACCGTAAGTGCCGCTGAACGTCTCAGCCTTGTCAACGGTGCCGTGGGGCAGGTTTTTGGCCTCGCGGTAAGGCAACAGCCACACGGCAGTGCCGACAGCGGCCTGGCCGGTGGCAACAGTCAGCGGCTGTGTCTTCGAGGCACCCACGCGGAAGCGGGCCACGTCGTAAGTGTCGTTGGCGCCGAGGATGCAGTCCACCCCATACTCTTTGCCCGACGCATCTATCACCACAGCCCTGCTGGCTCCCTTGAAAGGTGCGAACGAGCTGAGCGCCTCGCCTTCGGTGCCTACGAAGAAGCCGGTGGCACTGCCGATGAGTGTGCCGTTCTGGTCAAATGTCTTCAGTGTGAACACCGACTTCACCGCTTTCTTTGCCCATGCCGGCTGCGCCACAGTCCTCACACTAAGACACAAAAAGAAAACCACAAACGATAATCCTAAAAGTACCGTCCCTTTCACTCCCGCCAACGACTGTCGGCTCACTCCCCTTTCACTCCTTTTCACTCCAAACATGCAAAACTTGGGCTTTATAATTATCAATTTTATAATTTTATAATTTTTCAATTTTTCAACAGTTGCCTTGCGTTCTCGACAGCCGCTGCGGTCACGTTGCTTCCGCTGAGCATCTGTGCTATCTCTGTCACCCGCTCTTCGTCGTCCAGCATCAGCATGTGGCTTGTCGTACCCTGTTGGGTCTCCTCTTTATACACTTTATAGTGTGTCGACCCGAGCGCCGCTATTTGTGGCAGATGGGTTATGCTTATCACCTGTCTGCCGCACGACCCCATCTCCGCCATTATCTGTGCCATCTGCTCGGCTATCTTTCCGCTCACGCCGGTGTCTATCTCGTCGAAGATGATGGTGGGCAGTTTCACCGCCCCGCTGATCATGGCCTTCAGCGACAGCATGACCCTGGCTATCTCGCCTCCCGAGGCCACCTGCGACACGGGCTGCATGGCGGTCGAGGTGTTGGCACTGAAGAGGAAAGCCACGCGGTCCTGGCCGTTGTGTGTGAGCTCTCCTTTCTCTATCTGCGTCTGAAACCTCACATGCGGCATGCCGAGCGGCACCAGCCGCTTCAGCATCTGCTGGTCTATGTGGGCGGCGCCCTTCCGCCGTTGCTCGCTCAGCGTGTCGGCCTTCTGGCGGCACTGTGCCATGCGCCGGTCCACCTCCGCTGTCAGCTCGGCCAGGGCCTCACCGCCGTTCTCTATGTTCGAGAGCTTGACGCGCAGGTCGTTCTGTATGGCCAGCAGCTGGGCCACCGTCTCGGCCTTGTATTTCTTCTCCAGCTCATAGATGCGGTCCAGGCGCGCATTGACGGCGTCCAGTTCCGACGGGTCGAAGTCCACGCCCTCCAGCTTGCCGCTTATCTCGGCCGCCACATCCTTCAGTTCTATATAGCTGCTGTCCATACGCTCGGCCAGCTCGTCGGCTCCGGGCAGCACGCTGGCTATGGACTGCAGCGCTGCCGTGGCCTTCTTCAGCTGGCCCACTATGCCGCTGTCGTCGGCGTCGAGGGCAGTGGCCGCCACATACAGTGCCGACTTGATGTCTTCGGCATGTGTCATGGTGTCGCTGCGCTGCTCCAGCTCCTCCTGCTCGCCGTCGCAGAGCTTGGCTGCCGACAGCTCGTCGTACTGGAACTGCAGGAAGTCGGCGTTCCGGCTGTTCTGGGCTATCTCCTCGCGCAGTGTCTCCAGCTGCCGTGCGGCTGTCTGGTAGTCGGTCCACGCTTTCTTGTAGTCAGACAAGGCGGCTGCGCTGTTGGCGATAACGTCGACGACGCCCAACTGGAAATCGTGCTTGCCCAGCAAGAGGTTCTGGTGCTGCGAGTGCACGTCGACAAGGCGCTCGCCCAGTTCCTTGAGCAGTGTCAGCGGCACCGGTGTGTCGTTGATGAAGGCGCGGCTCTTGCCCTGCGATGTCAGCTCACGGCGGATGATGGTGTCCGGGGCGTCGGCCTCGATGTCGTTCTGTGCGAAGAAGTCCTCGTTGGGATAGTTCGTCAGGTCGAAGTGGGCCTCTATCACGCAGCGGTCAGCGCCGCTCTTCACCGTCTTTGAGTCGGCACGCTGACCCAGCAGCAGACCTATGGCGCCGAGGATGATGCTCTTTCCGGCACCCGTCTCACCGGTAATCACCGAAAAACCACTGCGAAACGCTATGTCGAGCTCGTCGATGAGCGCATAGTTCTTTATATATAGTTGTCGTAACATTGTCTTTGTCCTTTCACGCTTTTAACTTTCCACAGATGTACGAATAGTATTCTTCCGGCTCCAGGTCCTCCGGGAAGATGTGGCCCAGCACCAGCCTGCACTCCCTGGGGTTCAGCTGGCAAGCCTTCTTCAGGTATAACAAGAACTCGCCGTAGCGCTTCATGTCATAGCAACACAGCGCCATGTAGGCATAGCCGTCGGTCTGGCCGTCGGGGGCATTTTCAAAAAAGTGAAGAAACAAGTTGTAGGCTGCTTCCACGTAGTGGTTGTCATAGATTGAGACGATGACCCTCATCATCGTCTTGAAGGGCTTCTCGCTCTGCTGTATGGCATCCTTGAAATAGAACTCAGCCTCCGCCAGCCTGTCATCGGCCAGCAGTATGTGGCCTTTCACCACCTCCATCTGCACGTGGTCGCAGTCCATGGTGTCGGTCTTCTCCAGACAGCCCAGGGCGTCTTCCGTCCTGCCGGTCTCGCTGTAGGCGAAGGCCAGCTCCTGGTAGATGTCGGGCAGGTATATCTCACGCTCGCCGGCCACCTCTATGGCACGTTCCAGCACGTCGATGGCCTCTACGTTGCGCCCCATGTTTATCAGGCACGTGCCCTGGTTCATGTAGGCGAACTCATCGTCGGGCACCAGTTCGGTGTAGCGCTTGTAGTATTCCAGCGCCTCTTCGTAGTTGTTCAGCTTAAACAGGCCGTTGGCCTTCGACATCAGGCTGTCGGGGTCTTTGGGGTCTATGGCTATGGCATACTCGCTGCTCTCTATGGCATTCTTGTAGTCCTCGTCCATATACTGTGCGTCGGCCAGGGCGTTCCAGTAGTATTTCGAGTACGGGTCGCGGTCTATCAGCTCGTTGAAGATGCGCTGGCTGTCCTTGTACTTGCCCAGTCCGAAGAGCGTGCGTCCCATGAGCTCTTTATACTCCAGCGTGTCTTCCTGTTTGGAGAGCGCCATCCACTCCATCGCTTTCTCGGGATAGTTGTAGTCGGCATAGATGTTGGCCACGTCTACCACATAGTCCTGGTACTCATCGGCCGGCACCTTGTCCAGT
>JAILBT010000011.1 GCA_024680755.1 Prevotella sp.
GAAGATGGCCGATATAATCAAGTCAGATGGCTACTTTACAAAGCCCCTGTAGTGGAGTTGGTAAAAAATAACCTGATATTTGATGCAGCAGAGTTAGACGATGTAGAATATTCAGGCTACATAAACCGAAATGCGAAAGAGGAAATAAGCATAGATACGATTTGCGGCACGGCTAACAAGATTTGCCCAACGGCAAAGGGTATATATTGCCGGGCGTCCGATAGTCTGCAAATCCAAAAACTCAAAAGGGCGGGCGTTACAGACCACCCCGAAAAGTTGCTTATCGGTACGCTCTACAGCCAGTTTGCAGAACGCAAAACCACACTTACCGGCGAAGCCGTGATAGACCCCGGCGACCTTTGCGTATATACCGAAAGGAATCAGGCGGGCAAAGTGTTTATGATGAGCAGCGAACAACAAAACGTAATTATGGACACCGCCGACGCGCTTTATACAGAGTTCAACGCCGACGAATACGACGCAATAGAAGAAGTCAATAATTAACAATATAGTGATTATGAGTAACAAGAGCGAGAAAGTAACAAGAACCCTACACACAGCCGGGCAGTTGTTTGTGAGGGAATCGGCACCAGGCGAAGCCAAAGGCCGTAAGATTTGCGGTTACGCAATTATGTTTAATGTTCCGTCTGTGATACTCGGCGCAACAGAGCGAAGCGAGGAACGCGAGATTATCACACCGGGCGCAGTAACAAAGGAGTTTTTGGATAGTTGCGACATTATTATGACTATGTACCACGACCGACAAAAGGTTTTGGCCCGTAGTAATAAAGGCAAAGGCACACTATCTTATAGAGTAGACAGCAAAGGCGTTTATTTTGAGTTTGAAGCCGCAAACACGGCCAACGGAAACGAAGCCTTAGAACTGATTAAACGCGGCGATATAACCGGGTGCAGCTTTGTTTTCACAACCTATTACAACGACCCCGCATTTGTGGAACGTAGGGAAAAGAAAACTAACGGATATACAGAGATAACGTATTACGTTAAGCGTATGACAGGAATCTACGACTTTACCGTTACTACAAAACCCGCATACCCTGACACGTCAGTAGAAGCCCGCGAAGCCCAGCAGCGCAAGGCAGAGAGAAAAGCCCGCCAAGTCCGGGAAATCCGGGAACGAATCGGCTACTATAAGAGACAGGCCAAAGCAAAGCCCACCAAAGCCGAAGCAGTCCGGGAAATCAGAGAGAAAGTTAGAGAAATCGAAACCCTATTAAAGTAATACAGCAGTATGAAACCAGTATTTATCAACAGGAACGAAGGCGCCGAGTTGTCGTTTTTTTATAACAGATACGAAAGCGCCGTAGCGCAGGCTAATGAGTGGATTATTCCGCTACTTAAAGAGTTTGGCGCACAAATTACGATAGATGTAATTTGCGACTACCTAAAAGGCGATACCCGCGAACGCTTTATTGATTTGCTGATAAGCAAAAAGACGAGTGAGCGTATTTTGCCCGCAGAATTAAAGCGTTTGCAGGATGAAGCCAACAAAGAGTTTGACGATGTTTTGTTAAAGGTAATCAAGCAGGGCCAACGCATAACAGCAACAAAAAAAGCACAGGTTGCAGCCATAGAGAACTACAATAACAAAATCAAGAAATTAAACGGGGAGTTAGAGCGTACCCGCCACATGGACAGCCGCGCAGCAATCCAGCGCGAAATTGACAGCGTTTACGCGTTTTTAGCCCGAACCGAATCGAAACGCACCCGCGAAATCGAAAGCATAATAGAAGATGAGAAGCGGTGTTTTTCACTTGTGGCAGAGGAAAAATATAATTTGGAGTTTGCAAGCGGTTTTCTTATTCTCGATTGCGACACCCTCAAAATTGATAGAGAGAAAGTTACAGCGACTTTTGCCGTATATGCAGACACGTCCAAAGAGGTTAAACTAATTGAGAAGTTGAAGCAGCTTGCAGACGTGACAAATGAAATATACGGCAGCGATTACCCCGGCGCGTTATCAGCGTTTTGCACTTTCTTCACTACGGAGAAAGGAAAGGTAGTGTTAAAGCCTGATATTCAAAAGGACGCAATTAGACAATATGCGAAGAATATGTAATTAGGTTTTAGGTTAATAATTCGTCATCAGGGCGTGCAGTCTGTGAAGATAGCCCGCCCACATTTTTAACGGACACAATCTTTCATAAATCTGAAAATTGCCAAACGGCGTGCAGTCTGTGAAGATAGCACCCATTATGTATAGGCATTTTGTTTAACTGCTTATATGCGTTTTCAAATCTTGCAGCGGGCGCAATATCAATTTAGGTATTGCGCTTTTCTTTTGCCCTGAATCCTCACAGGCGATGGCAGAGAGCGACACCGAGCAACAGCGGGTAACAAAATAATTTTGTGGTTTGTGCTAAGATTTTGGGAAAAATGCGTATCTTTGTACCCACAAACCGCCGCGAGCCGACATTATTTGTAACTTGTTGCAAGCATTTTGTTACTTTTTTGTTACTCGCAAGGCGGTTTTAATTTGTATGTGGCTGAAAATAAACTAAATATAATGGGTAACTTTATTCTGTGGCAGAACATCATCAACTCTATGGAGCTGCGCATAGCAGCCAGACACGACAAGTAAGCAGACAAAGCACAGGCTGAGACTAAAGAGCAATCATATCTGAAACATTGTTCCATATATTTTCTCTTTTCTCAGAAAAAAAATATACTTTTGCACCCACAAAACAAAAAAAACGACAACAACATACACTGATGAAAAAACAAATCCTCCTCACTATGGCCGCAACTCTCGTGGCTGCCAGCTCTGCAGCACAACGAACGATGACACCAGAAGACCTCTGGGCCATGAGCCGTATATCGCAAGCACAAGCCTCGCCCGACGGCAGCCGCGTCGCCTACCAGGTGGGCTACTACAGCGTTCCCCAGAACAACAGCCAGCAGAAGCTGCTGCTCATAAATGCCGACGGCACCGGCCGACAGGTGCTGACCACCGGACAACACAGCGAGACCGACCCGCAGTGGCTCCCCGACGGACGCATAGCCTTCCTTTGCAACGGCCAGATATGGACGATGAACGCCGACGGAAGCTCGCGCCGCCAACTGTCGCACACAGAGAAAGACATCGAGGGATATGCTTTCTCGCCCGACGGCACAAAGGTGCTCCTGCTACACTCACTGCCCTTTCACGACATCATACAGAAAAATCCCGACGACCTGCCCAAAGCCACCGGCCGACGCATCACCGACCTCATGTACCGCCACTGGGACCACTATGTAGAGACCATACTCCACCCCTTTATATATAATGTGACGCCACAGGGCGACATAGCACCCGAGGGCGTTGACATGCTCGACGGCCAGCCATACGAATGTCCCGTGGAACCATTCGGCGGCATGGAACAGCTGTGCTGGAGCCCCGACAGCAAACAGATAGCATATACCGCACGCAAAAAGAAAGGCCTGGACTATGCCATATCCACCGACACCGACATCTATCTCTACGACATAGCTTCAGCCCACACACGCAACCTCTGCAAGCCCCAAGGATATGTAGAGCCCAAGACCGACCCTACAAAGACAATGAAACGGCAGGCCATCAATGCCGCCGAAAACCTGCAGTACCTGCCAGGATACGACCAGAACCCGCAGTTCTCGCCCGACGGCAAGTACATAGCATGGACATCAATGGCAAGAGCCGGATATGAGGCCGACCGCAACCGACTGTGCCTGATGAACATCGCAACAGGCGAAAAACGCTTCATGACCGAGCAGTTCGACTCGAACGTCGATGCCTTCTGCTTCGCCAGGGCAAAAGACATCTGCGCCTATTTCATTGGCGTATGGCACGGAACAATCAACATGTACCAGGTGGACTGGAACGGCAACGTGCAGCAGCTGACCGACCAATGGGCCGACTGGGTATCAATAGCGCCGATGAACGACGGACGGCGACTGCTCTGCATGCGACAGAGCCTCTCCGCACCCACAGACATCTATGTCGTTGAACCCACTACGAAAAAAATAAAGGGAAAGAAAACAGCCCCCAAAGCGACAGTCACCCAACTGACACACGAGAACGACGCCCTGCTCTCACAGCTCAGCTTCGGGCGCATGCAGCAGCGATGGGTCAAGACCACCGACGGACAGCAGATGCTCGTGTGGATAATGTTGCCCGCCAACTATGTTGAAGGCAAGAAATATCCCACACTACTCTTCTGCGAGGGCGGACCGCAGAGCCCCGTCAGCCAGTTCTGGAGCTATCGCTGGAACTTCCAGATTATGGCTGCCAACGGATATGTCGTCGTCGCACCAAATCGCCGCGGACTGCCAGGCTTCGGACAGCAGTGGCTCGAACAGATCTCCGGCGACTGGACAGGACAGTGTATGCTTGACTACCTGACGGCCATAGACGATGCCGCAGACAATCTGCCCTTTGTCGATCGCGACAGGCTGGCAGCCGTCGGAGCATCGTTCGGAGGATTCTCCGTCTATTATCTGGCCGGACATCACAAGAAGCGCTTCAAATGCTTCATTGCACACGACGGCGCCTTCAACCTCGAGTCGATGTACACCGACACCGAAGAGGTCTGGTTCAGCAACTGGGAGTACGACGATGCCTACTGGAACCGCGACCTGACACCACAGGCCAGCGGAACATACGCCAACTCGCCACACCGCTTTGTCGAGCAGTGGGACACACCAATACTGTGCATACACGGCGAGAAAGACTACCGTATATGCTACAACCAGGGCATGGGAGCCTTCAACGCAGCACGACTGCGCGGCATACCGGCAGAACTGCTGCTCTTCCCCGACGAAAACCACTGGGTGCTGAAGCCACAGAACGGCATACTATGGCAACGCACCTTCTTCGGCTGGCTGGACAAATGGCTGAAATAGATATCTACTTACTACACATCTCCACAACTACACAACGCCTCTCCGGCTAATCTACTTACTACACAACTCCATACTCCACAACTCCATACTCCACAACTCCATACTCCACAACTCCACAACCACTCCCCAGTTGAGATTCTTTATTACTCTGAGCTACGACGGCACGAGATACCACGGGTGGCAGATTCAGCCCAATGGCATATCCGTGCAACAGGTGCTGGAAGACGCACTGGCGAAACTGTTGCGCCATCGCGTCAGCGTGACCGGCGCCGGCAGAACCGATGCCGGGGTACACGCTCGCATGATGGTGGCACACTTCGATTCCGACAGCGTCGCACAACCCGAACAGCTGACCTACAAGCTGAACAGGCTGCTGCCGCAAGACATTGCCGTGCAACGCGTGCAGCCTGTAGCGACGGACATGCACGCACGCTTTTCAGCCCTGAGCCGAACATACCGCTACTACATACACACGCAAAAGAACCCATACCTGCGGCACTACAGCCAAGAGCTGCACTATCAGCTCGACTTCGACCTCATGAACCAAGCGGCACAGCTGCTGATGCAGTATGACGACTTTGCCGCTTTCTGCAAGGCACACACAGACGTCAAGACCACCATCTGCCACATAACACGCGCAGAATGGGTGCAGACTGCCCCCACCGAGTGGCACTTTGTCATCACGGCCAACCGATTCCTGCGCAACATGGTGCGGGCAGTGGTGGGAACACTGATCGAAGTGGGACGACACCGCATGACCCTCCAGCAACTGCACATGGTCATACAAGGACGCAGCCGCAACAACGCAGGAGAATCAATGCCCGCCTGTGCGCTATTCCTGGAAGAGATAACCTACTGACAGGCTACAGTTTTTATATGCATGAAAGAACGACAAGACATTCACGGCAGGGCCAATGCCGACTATACCAACTACACCGTCCAGGCAGCGCAGCCACTGCTTGAGTTTCTGCTCACCCACACGGGCCAAAGCCGCAACAAGGTGAAAGACACGCTGCGCGGGCAGGGCGTGACCGTCGATGGACGCATAGCGACGCGCCACGACATGTTGCTGCAGCCAGGCACACGGGTCAGTGTGAGCCGCACGAAGCAGGGCGGCCGGCAGTTCAGCAACCGCTGGGTCAAGATAGTCTATGAAGACCGTTGGCTCCTGGTGGTGGAGAAAGCGGCAGGCATACTGTCGATGGCCGCGGGCCACAGCTCGCTGAACGTGAAGCAGGTGCTTGACGACTACCTTCTGAAGACCCGCCAGCCGTGCCGGGCACATGTGGTGCATCGGCTGGACCGTGACACGAGCGGACTCATGCTCTATGCCAAGGACATACAGACGGAGCAGGTGCTGGAACACGGCTGGCACGACATAGTATATGACCGGCGATATGTGGCCTTGCTCAGCGGACGCATGGAGCAGGCGCAGGGAACGGTGGAGAGCTACCTGCGAGACAACAAGGCATACTACACCTACTCGTCGGCAACGGCAGACGGCGGCGGTAAGCTGGCCATCACCCACTATCGAGTGCTGCAGGCCAGCGAGCGATACACACTGGCCGAGTTCCGGCTGGAGACGGGGCGCAAAAACCAGATACGCGTTCACGCCGCCGATATGGGACACCCCGTGTGCGGCGACGTGAAATATGGCAACGGCGACAATCCGCTGGGACGGCTATGCCTGCACGCATACATGTTGTGCTTCACCCACCCCGTGACGGGCGAGAACATGCAGTTCGCCACGCCACTGCCTGCAGCCTACAGACAGGCGGTCAGCGGCGCTCGCGCTCGCGCTCCTCAAGAAAGTCGCTGACCTGCTCCTGCGTGCTGCGAGTGACGGCAATGCGGCCCGAGCGCGTGTACTGCAGCACACAGCCAAAAGCGTCAAGGGCACGGTAGAGCTCAAGAATCTCGTCGGTCTTGCCGCTCTTCATCACGATGACGTATGTGGGATTGACCTCCGTGATGCTGGCATCGAGCCGCCGAATGGTTTTCGTGATTTTCGGATTCTGCATGACGACATCGGTGGACAGCTTGTAGAGTCCCGTCTCGCGAATGAACAGCTGGTCGTTGGTGTAGTAGTCGGCCTTGATGACGTCTATCTTCTTTTCAATCTGCCGCGTTATCTTCTCTATCTGGTCAGCATCGCTCCAGCATGTGATGGTGTATTTATGCACACCCTCAATGCTTGAGGCAGACACGTTGAGGCTCTCGATGTTGACCTGCCTGCGTGTGAAGACGGCCGTTATCTGATTCAGTATGCCAGCCAGGTTTTCCGAATAGACCAGCAGCGTATAGAATGTCTTTTCTTCCATTTCACTATTTCACCTTTTTTCAGTTTCTCGTTCCCCCCTCATATCCTCAGCTGCATCTTATCGACATCCATTCCAGGCGGCGTCATGGGCAGCACGTCGTCGTCTTCCTTAATTGCACATTCAAGCAGGAACGGCCCGTCGGTGGCAAGCATGTCGCCGACAGCCTCATCCAGCTGTGCACGTTCGGTCACCGCGCGGTATGATATGCCGTAGCCCCTGGCTATCGACTCATAGCATGGATTCATCATGCGCGTGAACGACTTGCGCCGCTGGAAGAACATGTCCTGCCACTGTCGGACGTTGCCAAGGTAGTTGTTGTTGAGCAGTATCATCTTGACCGGTGCCTGTTGCTCCATGATGGTGCCCAGCTCCTCGATGCACATCTGGAAACCGCCGTCGCCCATGAAGCAACACACCACACGGCCGGCAGCCCCCAGTGTGGCACCGATGGCAGCGGGCATACCAAAGCCCATGGTTCCGAGTCCGCCGCTGGTCACGATGCTGCGATGTTGCAGGTAGCGGAAATAGCGTGTGGCAAAGAGCTGGTTCTGCCCCACGTCGGTGACGAGTATGGCATGTCCGCCGGTGGCCTGGGCCACGGCATGCACGACCTCGCCCATCAGCAGCGGTCCGGCGGCAGGGTGTATGGCCGGCTCTATCACAAGCCTCATTTCCTTCTCTTGCAGCGGACGGAAGCTGTCTATCCACTCCTTGTGTCGGGCAGGCTGTAGCAGGGCCGTGATGGCGGGCAACGACAGCCGGCAGTCGGCCACCACCGACACGTCGGCATGCACGTTCTTGTTTATCTCGCTGCGGTCGATGTCAAGGTGTATCACCTTGGCCTGGCGGGCATAGTTGCGGACGTTGCCCGTCACACGGTCAGAGAAGCGCATGCCGATGGCTATCAGCACGTCACATTCCTGCTCCTTCATGTTGGGCGCATAGTTGCCGTGCATGCCCAACATTCCCATGTTGAGCGGATGGTCAGACGTCAAGGCCGACAGTCCGAGCATGGTGCGTGCAGCCGGTATGTCGGCACGCTCAAGCAGCGCCATGAGCTCCTGCTGAGCCCCGGCCAGCTCGACACCCTGTCCGACAAGCGCCAGGGGGCGGCGCGCACTGTTGATAAGGTCGGCGGCAGCTTGAACGTCATCCTGCCTGAGCGCGGGTGAGGCCACATACGAGCGGACGAAATCCACCTTCTGCTCACAGAACGTCACGGTCTCCGTCTGTGCGTTCTTGGCAAAGTCGAGCACCACGGGGCCGGGCCTGCCGCTGCGCGCTATATAGAAAGCTCGGCTCACGGCCCATGCGATGTCGTCGGCATGGCGTATCTGGTAGCTCCACTTTGAAATGGGCTGTGCCACACCCACAAGGTCCACCTCCTGGAAGGCGTCGGTGCCAAGCGCAGAGATAGGCACCTGTCCGGCTATGACGACTATGGGGGTAGAGTCGAGCATGGCATCGGCCACGCCCGTCAGCGTGTTGGTGGCTCCCGGGCCGCTGGTGACCAGTGCCACGCCCACCCGCCCGCTGACGCGGGCATAGCCCTCTGCGGCATGGGTGGCAGCCTGTTCGTGGCGCACGAGTATATGGTCGAACGTTTTCTTCTCGCCGCGCGTATAGTCGTACAGAGCGTCATAGACGGGCATAATGCTACCGCCAGGATAGCCGAAGATTGTCGTCACGCCCTCTGCCTTTAGCGCAAGCATAAGGGCCTCGGCACCAGTAATACTCTCGTTCATCGCTGTATGTTCAGTTTTCTATTATCCTCACTCCTCCCTTGTCGGCCGAGCTGACGCTCTGGGCGTATGCGCGCAAGGCCTTCGACACTGTGCGCTGACGGCGCAGCGGCTGCTGTGGCCGGGCTGCCAGCTCGTCGTCGCTCAGTTTGACATTGATGCTGCGCGACGGAATGTCGATGACGATGATGTCGCCGTCCTTGAGCTTGCCGATGTTGCCACCGCTGGCCGCCTCGGGCGAAATGTGGCCAATGCTGAGGCCGCTGGTCCCGCCCGAGAAGCGTCCGTCGGTGATGAGGGCGCACTGCTGTCCCAGGTGCATCGACTTGATGTATGACGTGGGATAGAGCATCTCCTGCATACCGGGGCCTCCCTTTGGTCCCTCATGGGTGATGACCACGCAGTCGCCGGCCTTCACCCGTCCGCCGAGTATGCCCTCGCAGGCCTGCTCCTGCGAGTCGAACACCACGGCCGGTCCCTCGAAGTGCCACAGTGCCTCATCGACGCCGGCGGTCTTGACCACGCAGCCGTCTGGAGCAATGTTGCCAAAGAGCACAGCCAGACCGCCGTCGCGGGTATAGGCATGGGCCATATCGCGTATGCAGCCGTTGGCGCGGTCGGTGTCGAGAGTCTCATAGCGCTCGCTCTGGCTACCCATCTGTGTAGAAAAACGGCCGCCGGGAGCGGCGTAATAGATACCGGTGGGATGAGCGGAGAACCAGTCGGTGAAACTATCGGATTTCTCGGAGTCATCAGATTTCTCAGAGTACTCAGATTTCTCAGAGTACTCAGAATAATCCGAATATTTTGCAATAGCTTCGCTGAGCGTCATGCCATCCACTCGCTTGGCAGAGCCGTCGATAAGCCCGCCCTTGTCCAGCTCGGCCATGATACCGAGAATGCCTCCGGCGCGGTTGCACTCCTGCACGGAGTACCGTTGCGTGTTGGGTGCCAGCTTGCACAGGCAGGGCGTGTGGCGGCTCAGGGTGTCGATGTCGCTGATAGTGAAGTCCACCCCACCCTCTTGAGCCACGGCCAGCAGATGGAGCACGGTGTTTGTAGAACCGCCCATAGCGATGTCGAGCGTCATGGCATTGAGGAAAGCCTGACGCGTGGCAATGGAGCGCGGCAGCACACTGTCGTCGCCCGCCTCGTAGTAGGCCAGCGCGTTTTTCACTATCTGACGCGCGGCTGCCTTAAACAGCCTGACACGCTCTGTGTGAGTGGCAAGAATGGTGCCGTTGCCAGGCAGCGAGAGTCCGATGGCTTCGGTCAGCGAGTTCATCGAGTTGGCGGTGAACATGCCCGAGCACGAGCCGCAGCCAGGGCAGGCGCAAGCCTCTATCTCTTTCAGGTCGGCATCGCTGACCTGGGGGTCGGCCCCCTTCACCATAGCCGTGATGAGGTCGGCGTTCTGGCCGCGCCAGCGCCCTGCCTCCATAGGCCCGCCACTGCAGAACACCGTCGGTATGTTGAGGCGCATAGCAGCCATAAGCATACCGGGCGTGACCTTGTCGCAGTTGGAAATACAGATCATGGCATCAGCCTTGTGGGCGTTGACCATGTATTCTACCGAGTCGGCTATAATGTCGCGCGACGGCAGCGAATAGAGCATACCGTCGTGGCCCATTGCTATGCCATCGTCGATGGCGATGGTGTTAAACTCGGCTGCATAACAGCCCATCTTCTCTATCTCACGTTTCACTATCTGTCCCACCTCATGCAGGTGAGTATGTCCTGGCACAAACTGTGTGAACGAGTTGACAATGGCAATGATGGGCCGTCCCATCTGCTCATGTTTCATGCCCGTGGCAACCCACAGGGCGCGGGCTCCCGCCATGCGGCGCCCCTCGGTGGTGACGGCGCTTCTCAACTGGTGTTTCATCGTGCGTGTATATAATAATGTGTATTATGTTTTTTCGTTTGGTGCATGACGTGTGTGTGTGCTGACTCAACTGCCGACAGCCTGTTGCGGCTGCCATGCGTAGGTGTCATAGCACACGGCGCGCCCGCCAAAACCCTCTTTCTGGAAAATGAGCGACGTGTGGAGTTCGTGGCCTCCGGGAATGTTTGACGTGCCAAGGTCGAACAGAGCCTTGTCGTGATAAGCCTCAGTGAGGATATGTCTGAGCAAGGCATCGACGGCATGGAGCTGTTTGCCTAAAGGCGATGCGGAGATATACTGACAGTGAACGGTTCCGCCAGAGACATATACAACCGTGCCTGCCACCAAAAGGCCGTCGGCGCTGTGTGCCACCCACAGCTGAATGTTGTCCGGGAAGCGCTGGTGCAGCAGCTTTATTTCCTCCAGCGTGTGCACCGGCCGGGCATGATGACAGCTCCACAGATTGTCAGCAAGCACGGGCCAAAAGGCAGCGTAATCGTCGCTCTGGCAAACGGTTATGCCATTGCTTCGCGCCTTGTTCGCCTTATAGCGACGGTCGCGCCTCCATTTCAGAGGATTGGCCGCAAAGATGGTTGACGACACGTCGCGACCCACAAGCTGTGCATGGCACCTGACAAACAGGGCAAACAGGTCTTCCTCAGACGGCAGCCGATGGTAGATCCACGGCACAGCCTTATACACCACCCGCGATATGCCCTGCAAGGCGAGATAGCTGTTCAGCTCGGCGAAGAGCGTACACACATCGTCGGTGGTCGATTTTTCGGTCATTACCAGCCCGCCGTAGCTCAGTCCGCGGTGAGAGTAGAGCACACCGTTTTCCTGACATGCCGGCAGAAGGGCATATAAGCGCCCACGGCCGTCGTAGAACATCAGTGAACGGTCGGCGAAACGGTCGGCATGGTAGTCCATGTAGCGCCGGTCGAACAGGAAAGTCCCATTCTTCGACTGCGCCACGAACAGATTCCACTCGTCGGCACGCTCTGGCGTATATCTCACTATATCGAACACGATGTGGGCAGAGCTTATTGGTTTGACCCTTGTCTTGCTATTCGGATAAATTCGTCGTAGTCGTAGATATATTCCTGCTCGTCAAACAACTCGGAGGCCAGCACCAGACAGACAGCACCGCTGGAGAAGTCGTCCAGCGTGCGCCAGATGCCGGTGCCAACATAGAGCCCTTGGTAGGGGTGGTTCAGATGATAGGTCTGCCGGTGGCTGCCATCGTCGAGCGTGACGTCAAACGAGCCACTCACGGCTACTATTATCTCCTGGCATGTGCGGTGGGCATGTCCTCCGCGACTTTCGCCTGCTGGTATGTCGTAGGTCCAATAGACGCGCGCAATGTCGAAGGGCACATTCTTCATCTCTTCGGCCACCGTCAGGTTGCCACGCGGGTCGGTTATCTTCGGCAGGGCGATGACGTGCCCTATGTCTGCATGTGGCGCAGAGTCAGCGGTTGCCATACATCTGCTCGTAGTATTTCTGATAGTCGCCGCTGGTCACCTCCCGTATCCAGTCCTGATGCTCCAGGTTCCAGCGTATGGTCTTGACAATACCCACCTCGAACGTTGTCTCAGGATACCAGCCCAGCTCGGCCTTTATCTTCGACGGGTCGATGGCATAGCGCTGGTCGTGGCCCAGGCGGTCGGTAACATGGGTGATAAGGTCGTCGTTGATCCAGCTGATGTCGATGTCGCCGTTGGCATCCGTCACCTGCTTCTTCAGCACCTGCCGCAACTGTTTGTCGGCAGCCATCATGTCGTGTATGGTCTTGATGATGAGCTTCACGATGTAGATGTTGGTCTTCTCGTTATGCCCGCCCACGTTATATACCTGTCCCTCGCGTCCCTCGCGCACCACCAGGTCGATGGCCTTGCAGTGGTCTTCCACATAGAGCCAGTCGCGCACGTTCAGGCCCTCACCATAGACGGGCAGAGCCTTTCCTTCCAGGATATTGTTGATGATGAGAGGTATAAGCTTCTCGGGGAAGTGGTAAGGGCCGTAGTTGTTCGAGCAGCGGGTGATTGTCACGGGCATGTGGTAGGTGTCGTGATAGGCCATGACAATCATGTCGGCACTGGTCTTCGACGCTGAATAGGGGCTGTGTGGACAAAGGGGTGTGGTCTCCTCGAAATAGCCCTCGGCCCCGAGCGAGCCATAGACCTCGTCGGTAGAGACCTGATGGTAGCGCTTGCCCTCACGCCAGGTGGGATAGCCCTGTGCGTCCTTGCCCGTGACCCATGCACGGCGCGCGGCATCGAGCAGGTTCTGCGTGCCAAGTATGTTTGTCATCAGGAACAGCTGCGGATTCTCTATCGAACGGTCAACGTGGCTCTCGGCGGCAAAGTTGACCACATAGTCGATGTCGTAGTCGGCAAACAGCTTGTCGGCAAGCTGCTTGTCGCCGATGTCGCCGCGCACGAAGATACAGCGGTCGTTGTCGATGTCGTCTTTGATGGTGCCCAGATTGCCTGCGTAGGTCAGCAGGTCGAGCACGATCACGCGTATGGGCTCATCTTTGTACTTGCGGTGAAGAAGATACTTGATGTAGTTGGCACCGATAAAACCGGCGGCACCTGTCACTAAATAGGTTTTCATGTTCCTTAATTCTGGTATTATAATTTGTATTTCGGCCGCAAAATTACGACTTTTTTTGTACTTGGCAAAAATAAATTAAATTATTTGGCCTTTTCATCTTTAATCTGTAATTTTGCCGCGCTGTTATGTATTTTTTACAATCAAATGGAGACATCACATCATAACCCGATAATCATTGCCGGTCCGTGCGTGATAGAGAGTCAGGAGCTGCTCTTCACCGTGGCCGACGAGCTGGCCGACATCAACCGCAGCTTTGGCACCGACATCATCTTCAAGGCATCGTTCGACAAGGCCAACCGCACGAGCCTCAGCTCGTTTCGCGGCCCCGGTCTGGAGCGCGGCATGGAGATGTTGCGCATGGTGAAGGAGCGCTACGGGCTGCGCATACTGACAGACATTCACGAGGCGTGGCAGGCCGAGCCCGTGGCCCGTGTGGCCGACGTGTTGCAGATACCAGCCTTCCTGTGTAGGCAGACCGACCTGCTGGCCGCAGCCGCGCGCACCGGCCGGGTGGTGAACATCAAGAAAGGGCAGTTTCTCAGCGGTGCAGACATGCGCTATCCCGTGGAGAAAGCCCGGCAGAGCGGTGCTGACGAGGTGTGGCTGACGGAGCGTGGCAACAGCTTCGGCTACAACAACCTGGTGGTGGATTTCCGCAACCTGGCTGACATGCTACAGTGGACCCCCACCGTCATTATGGACTGCACACACTCGGTGCAGCGTCCCGGAGGCGCCGACGGCAAGACGGGCGGCGACCGGCGCTTCGTGCCGGCGATGGCCTTGGCAGCAAAGGCGTTTGGTGCCACAGGCTATTTCTTTGAGACACATCCCGACCCGGACCGCGGACTGTCAGACGCAGCCAACATGCTGCCGCTCGGCGAGCTGCGTCCACTGGTGGAGAAGTTGATAAGTTGAAAAAAAAACGAAAAAGCAGTAAACCGAATAAAGTGTCAACAAGAGAATACGGCATACAATGTCTGCGCGACGAGGCTCAGGCCTTGTTGGCGCTGATACCCAAGATAGACGACAATTTCGACCGCGCCGTGGCCCTCATGCTGGGCTGCACGGGCAAGGTCATCGTGACGGGTGTGGGAAAAAGCGGCGACGTGGGGCGCAAGATAGCCGGCACACTGAGCAGCACCGGAACACCATCGTTCTTTGTCAACCCCTTAGACGCATATCATGGCAACTTGGGCGTCTTCACGCCACACGATGTCGTGCTGGCCATCAGCAACTCCGGACAGACCGACGAGCTGCTTAGGCTGGTGCCATTCCTGGCACACCACAAGATACCCGTAGTGGCCATGAGCGGCAACCCGCAGTCGCTGCTTGCCAAGAACGCCACATGCCACATCTACGTCGGTGTGGAGCGCGAGGCCTGTCCGCTGAACCTGGCACCGACCAGCAGCACCACGGCCACCCTGGCCATGGGCGACGCTCTGGCCGTGGCACTGATGGAGGAGCGCCACTTCCAGCCACAAGACTTCGCACAGTTTCACCCGGGCGGCGAGCTGGGCAAGCGACTGCTGACCACAGCCGACGATGTCATGCACCGTGAAGACCTGCCCGTGCTCACACCCGGAATGAAGCTGGGCGAAGCCATCATGCTGGTCAGCCGAGGCAAGCTGGGACTGGGCGTGGCCATCGACGACGAACGCATTGCCGGCATCATCACCGACGGCGACCTCAGAAGGGCCATAGAGCGATGGCAAGCCTCGTTTTTCGACCACACCGTGGATGACATAATGACACACACACCCAAGATGGTGCAACCGCAGACCAAGATAAGCGAGATACAACGCATAATGCAGCAATACAAGATACACAGCGTGCTGGTGGCCGACGAAAGCAGACGACTGCTGGGCGTGGTGGACCACTACTCGTGCATGGTGTGAACAAAGCCGGAAACAGCAAGCATACACTTGGGACACACAACACTGAAGACATGAAACTGGCTATACGACATATTCTGGTGGCAGCAATGCTCGTGCTGGCGGCCCTGTGGCCGTCGGCACTAAGGGCACAGATGCTGTTCAAGACCGTGACGGCACGCGAAGGACTGACCTCCAGTCAGGTCAACTGCCTGCTGAAAGACTCGCGCGGGTATATGTGGTTTGGCACACCGGCCGGACTGTTCCGCTATGACGGCTATGTGTTCCGCATCTTTCAGAGCGACTCGCAGAACGGCACATCGCTGCCCGACAGCTATATTGAGAACATACAGGAGGCCATCGACGGCAACCTTTGGATAAAGACGAACGCGGGCTACTGCGTGTTCGACCCTCAGTCGGAAAGCTTCGAGCGCGACATGTCGCAGATGTTCCGTCGCCTGGGCATCGACGACGTGCCGACAAAGATATACATAGACCGACACAAGAACCTGTGGGGATACATCAAAGACAAGGGAGTGGTCTGCTACAACATGCAGCAACAGCTGGTTTACGAGTTTGGCTACAATAATGATGCCCAGAGCATACCCATGGGGCCGATAGCCAGCATTGGCGAGTGTGCTGAGGGGGCCGTGCTCGTGTATGAAGACGGACGACTGGTGTGCTGCGACGTGATGCGACAGCAGCACACCCTGTGGACAAACGACGACGTGGCGCTGATAAAACTGCGAAACAGCAGCACGCTGAAGGTCTTTGCCGACCAGATGGACAACCTCTGGCTGTACGGACAGGGCACACTGTTCCGCCTGAACAAGCAGACAAAGACATGGGACCTGAACATTGGCGACCAGCTGGGACTGACCAGCCAAAGTGTGGACAACGCCGTAACCGAAATAACGGCCGACCGCAAAGGCAACCTGTGGATAGGCACGCTGCAGAGCGGCCTGGTGCGCCTCAACGTCAGGACGCTGGCCATCGAGACGGTGCAGCCCACCGGCATGGACAGCAAGCTGACCATCTACGGGCCACTGAGCATACAGAGCGTCTATGTAGATGACACCGACCTGCTGTGGGTAGGAACGGAGAAAGCAGGCGTGGCCTACTGGGGACAGGACATCTACAAGTTTGAGTCTGTCGTCGAAGGCGACATCACCGCGATGGCCAGCGATGCCGACGGAAACATCGTCTATGGCACAGCCGACCAAGGGCTGATAGGCATGGAGGACATACCCCTGTCAAGCCGAAAGATCACGGCGCTGATATACGGAGGCGACAGCAGCCTGTGGGTAGGAACCAAGCAGAACGGACTGACACGCATACGCCACGGACAGCCCACCTTCTACAACAGCACCACTGCCACCGAGGGATTCACGCTGATAAACGACAATATCAACGACCTGTGCGTAGATAAGCTGGGGAACGTCTGGATAGCCACCAACGGCGGACTCATGGCCTACAACAACAGGATACACACCTTCTCAACCTACACGGTGGGCAACGACAAGCTGAAGTCGAACACATGCACATCGCTCTGGTATGGCGAAAAGGGCAACCGCATGATAGTGGGCACGGCCGAGGGACTCGACATCATTGGCATTGCGACAGGCGAGGTGACACACCTGACGGGCAACAGCACAAGCCTGCAGCCCTTCACAAACCGATATGTGACACAGGTGATGGAAGACAGCCGGGGCATCATCTGGGTGGGAACGCGCGAGGGAGTGAACGCATACATACAGGAGACAGACCAGCTCTATGCCATAACCGAGCGACAGGGACTGTGCAACAACAACATTTGCGGCATTGCAGAGGACGAAAACCACAACATCTGGCTCACAACAAGCAACGGCGCCACACGCATCGTGGTGCAGGTGTCGGGCGAACAGCGCACACTGGACTACAGCCTGTTCAACTACACCACCACCGACGGACTGGCTGGCAATGAGTTTAATCATGGTGCCATATTGCGCCGACCAGACGGGCACCTGCTCTTCGGAAGCCTCTACGGAGTGTCGCGAGTGCGCTCTGCCGGCGAAGAGACCGGCAACCGCGTGTCGCGAGTGATACTGACACAGCTGTTCATCAACGAGGAGGAGATACTGACGGGACACGAGTACGACGGCAACGTCATTCTGCCACAGGCCCTGAACGAAACCAACCGGATAAGCCTGCTGCACGGACAGAACACACTGAGCATAAAGTTCGCAACAGGCAGCTACAACAGCGCCGAGAAACTGCTGTTCATGTATCAGCTGGAAGGCTACGACCACGGCTGGCACAACGCCGACCAGCTGCGACACGGAGTGACATTCACCGACCTGCCGAGCGGAACATACATACTGCACGTCAAGGCTGTGGCACCCGACGGAACCAACAGCGAACAGGAACGCACGCTGGAGATAGAGGTGGAACGCCACTGGCTGCTGTCGTGGTGGATGTTCGTGTTCTACATCATCGTGGCCATCGTCGTCGTATATGTGTGGCGCTTCAGCTCAAGCCACATACAAAGCATGGTGGAACGGCGTGAGATGATACTCACAGAACTCAAGCAGCTGAGCGCCGAGGTAAAAGCTGCCTCGGGCGACCTGACACAGCCTATGGCCAGAATGGCTTCAATACTGAGCAATCTGACCGACAGAGACATGCCACTGGAGGAACGCGAACAGCTGAACACGCTCCACTCGCAGATGCTCACAGTCATCACAAGGGTAAGCGACATGCAGATGGCGCTGGAGAACCCCGAAGAGAAAGCCGCACAGAGGGTGAAACAACAGTTCAGACTCTCTGACAGCGGCGAGCTGCACCTGCCCGACGTGGCAGCACAGACATCAATGGACGACGAGGAGGAAGGACTGACCGGCGACGCACAGATGTCAATAGGCAACGACGAGACGAGAAACAGCATCGTGATGGTCGTGGACGACAATGTCGAATACCTGACATTCATTGCAAGCCGTCTGAGAGGCATATACGACCTGCACGCCTATGACGACAGCCGAAAAGCGATGGCAGACATCGACCTGCTCAGACCGCACATCGTCGTGTGCAAGCAAGACATGCCACACCTGACGGGAAGCGAATTCTGCAACAAGCTGAGCAAAGCACAGCCGCCAGTCAACACAAAGTTCCTGCTCGTGACCGACAGCCAGCTGACCATGCGGCAAATGCAGGAACAGAGTATCTCCATTGCCGCCGACGCCTATCTGGCAAAGCCGTTCAAGATGGCCGATCTGATAGAAAACATCAACAGCCTGCTCGGTCTGGGACCGATTGCTATGAACAGCAACCTGATCGAGGGGGCAGAAACCCGACGACTGGAGTCGCGCAACAGCAGCATGACGACAGCCTCAGAGAGTCTCGGGGCACTGGTCAACACCGACGACCAACTGGCCGGCTCAAGCATGTTCGACGACGAGGTGGAAGACAACATGAAGGAATACTCAATGGCCACGGCAGCCGACAGGCAGCTCATGCGAAACATTGAGCAGTTTGTGCTGCACAACATGAGCCGAGGACAGATATCGCTCGACGACATCGCTAACGCGATGGGCATGGGACGAGTGCCACTGTTCCAGAAGGTAAAGGCCATCACCTCGGGCAAGACACCCACAGAGCTGGTGCGCGACCTCAGACTGAACCATGCCTGCATACTGCTGCAACGCACCGACATCAACATGGAAGAGCTGGCTGCCACCGTCGGATTCATCACAGGCGAACGCTTCATTGCCATCTTTAAGGACAAATATGGCATGTCGCCAATGGAATACAGAATGCAATACAGAAAAAATTGAACGTATAAGCCATCAAGGTCTAATCAGCTGCTATTGAACGTTGAACCACCACAGAATTGTTTTCACAGCATTATTACTGCTCACGCTCTTCCACACGTCGCACCTGCACGCCCAAGCCGACCTTGACGTGAGGCGACACCTGGAACGTACAGACAATATCCGCTTCACCGAGGACAACCACATAGAACTGCTGACCACGGGGCACGACAAGTTTGAGCGCATGTTCGACGACATACGCAAGGCCCGTAGCAGCATTCACCTGGAATATTTCAACTTCCGCAACGACAGCATAGCACGATGTCTGTTCAGCCTGCTGGCGGAGAAGGTGGACCAGGGCGTCAAGGTGCGAGCCGTTTTCGACGGCTTTGGCAACGACAGCAACAACCAGCCTCTGCAAAAACAGCACCTCGAGAGCCTGCGCAGCCAGGGCATCGACATCTATGAGTTCCGGCCACTGCGCTTCCCCTGGCTCAACTACATGTTTGAACGCGACCACCGCAAGATCGTGGTCATAGACGGACAAATAGCCTACACAGGGGGGATGAACGTGGCCGACTACTATATCAACGGCACCGAGCAGGTGGGCGAATGGCACGACATGCACTGCCGGCTGACGGGAAGCGTGGTCGAAGAGCTACAGCAGATTTTCTGCCTGACATGGCAGCAGGTGTGCGGCGAAGAGATTGACCCCGAAACGGCGCGCCCACGCAACGACACCGGCGCAGACCCGGCCGCAACATACCATCAGTCAGCAGCCGACGACTATCCCCGCACCATCGGCATCATCAATCGCCACCCGCGACGCACCGGCAGCGTCGTGCGAAGCTTCTACACCGCCGCTATCGATGCCGCCCGCGACTCCATCTACATTATCAATCCATATTTCACACTCACGCCCAGCGTGAAGCGAGCACTGAAGCGCGCTCTGCGACGCGGCGTAAAACTCAGGTTCATGGCCTCAGAGAAAAGCGACATCCCGATTACGCCGGATGCCGCCCTCTACAATGCGCACTGGCTGATGCGTCATGGAGCTGAAGTGTGGATATACCGTCCCGGCTTCCACCACACAAAAGTCATCATGGTTGACGGGCGCCTCTGCACTGTAGGAAGCGCCAATCTCGACGCACGCTCGCTGCGTTTCGACTATGAGGACAATGCCGTCATCTGCGACACGGCCACCACACACCAGCTGGAACAGATCTTCTGTCGCGACACGCTGCAGAGCTTCCGCCTCACTCAGCAGAGCTGGCGACAGTGGCGCACACCCTGGCAGCGCTTCCGCGGATGGTTCGCCAATCTGCTGGCACCAGTACTGTAAAAAACATTTTCAACGTCAATGCTATGAGAAAGAAGTATCTTGCCGGCCTGGACGTAGGCAGCTCGTCGGTAAAGGTGTCGCTGGTGGATGCCAGCAGCGGTCGCTGCGCCGCCACGACATTCTACCCCAAGAGCGAGGCTCCCATCGTGTCCGTCCGTAAAGGCTGGGCTGAACAGGACCCGCAGATATGGTGGGACAACATGCGGCTGGGGCTGCGACAGGTTATGACCCAGACAGGTGCCGCGGCCGACGACATTGCCGCCATCGGCATTTCATACCAGATGCACGGACTGGTGTGCGTGGACAGAGAGCTCAAACCACTGCGACCCGCCATCATCTGGTGCGACTCAAGGGCAGTGACCTACGGCGAAAGAGCCATGCGCTGTCTGGGCAGAGAGCTGTGCCTGACGCGACTGCTCAACTCACCGGGCAACTTCACGGCTGCCAAACTGGCGTGGGTCAAGGACAACGAGCCTGATATATACGAAAGGATATATAAGGTAATGCTGCCCGGCGACTATATCGCCATGAGACTGTCGGGCACACCCGCCACCACGGTGAGCGGACTGAGCGAAGGCATGCTCTGGGACTTCAGCGAGAACAGCATAGCAACATTCCTCATGGACTACTACGGCTTCGACACATCGCTGATAGCCGACATAGTGCCTACCTTCGGGCTCCAAGGCGAGGTGTCGACACAGGCTGCCAACGAACTGGGCCTCAAGGCCGGCACACCCATCACCTACCGAGCCGGCGACCAGCCTAACAACGCACTGAGCCTGAACGTGCTTGAGCCGGGACAGATAGCTGCCACCGCCGGCACGAGCGGCGTGGTGTATGGAGTGCTCGGCCAGCTGAACTACGACCCGAGAAGCCGAGTGAACATGTTCGCACACGTCAACCACCAGGCAGCCCAGCCACGTCTCGGAACTCTGCTCTGCATCAACGGCACCGGCATACTTAACGCATGGATGCGACACAACATCACGCCTGCACTGTCCTACGCCGAGATGAACAACCAAGCCGCACAAGTGCCTATAGGCAGCGACGGCGTCTGCATACTGCCCTTCGGCAACGGGGCCGAACGACTGTTGGAGAACAGAGAGCCCGGATGCTCCATTCACGGCCTCGACTTCAACAAGCACACGGCGGCCCATCTGCTGCGTGCCGCACAGGAAGGCATAGTGTTCGCCTTCTGCATGGGAATGGACATCATGCGACAGATGGGAATGGACATACGCACCATACATGCCGGACACGCCAACATGTTCCTTTCGCCACTGCTGCGCCACACGCTGGCAACCGTCAGCGGTGCTACCATAGAGCTGTATGACACCGACGGCTCGGTGGGAGCAGCCAGGGGAGCCGGCATAGGAGCTGGCATTTATGCCTCTAACAAGGAAGCCTTCGCATCACTGCACCGCCTCATGGTGGTAGAGCCAGACCAAACACACAACAACCAATACCAGGAAGCATACGACAAATGGAAGATAATGCTAAGGTCTGAAAACAGAAAACTAACACCTAACACCTAAATGACACAATGAAAGAGTATTTTGACTTTACGGGAAAAATTCCCTTTGAAGGGCCAGAGAGCAAAAACGTGATGGCTTTCCACTACTATGAGCCGGAACGCGTCGTGATGGGCAAGAAGATGAAAGACTGGCTACGCTTTGCCATGGCCTGGTGGCACACGCTCGGGGCAGCCAGCAGCGACCAATTTGGCGGCCAGACACGCTCATACGAGTGGGACAAGGAAGACGACGTTCTGCAACGCGCTAAAGACAAAATGGACGCCGGATTCGAGTTTATGGACAAGCTGGGCATCAATTTCTTCTGCTTCCACGACGTTGACCTGATAGAAGAGGGAGACACCGTCGAGGAATACGAGCGCAGGATGAACGAGATAACCGACTATGCCCTACAGAAGATGCAGCAGTATCCCAACATCAGGCTGCTGTGGGGCACGGCCAACGTGTTCGGACACAAAAGATACATGAACGGTGCCTCGACCAATCCCGACTTCGACGTCGTGGCACGCGCCATCGTACAGATAAAAAACGCCATCGATGCCACCATCAAGCTGGGCGGACAAAACTATGTGTTCTGGGGCGGGCGCGAAGGCTACACATCGCTGCTCAACACCGACCAGAAGCGCGAGAAGCAACACATGGCACGCATGCTGACCATGGCCCGCGACTATGCCAGAAAGCAAGGCTTCAAGGGAACATTCCTCATCGAGCCCAAACCCATGGAGCCCACCAAGCACCAGTATGACGTTGACACCGAGACCGTCATAGGCTTCCTGCGAGCCAACGGGCTGGACAAGGATTTCAAGGTGAACATCGAGGTGAACCACGCCACACTGGCCGGACACACCTTTGAACACGAGCTGGCCTGCGCCGTCGATGCAGGCATGCTGGGCAGCATCGACGCCAATCGTGGCGACGCACAGAACGGCTGGGACACCGACCAGTTTCCAATAGACAACTACGAGCTGACACAGGCCATGCTCGAGATAGTGCGCGCTGGCGGACTGGGCACAGGAGGCACCAACTTCGACGCTAAGATACGCCGCAATTCTACCGACCTGGAAGACCTGTTCATCGCACACATCAGCGGCATGGACGCCATGGCGCGAGCCCTGATCAACGCAGCCAACATACTAGAAAAATCGGAACTGCCAGAAATGAAACACACGCGCTACGCAAGCTTCGACTCTGGCATTGGAAAAGACTACGAAGACGGTAAACTGACGCTCGAACAGGCCTACGAGTATGGCAGACAGGTGGGCGAGCCACGTCAGACCAGCGGCAAGCAAGAGAAATACGAGGCCATCGTTGCGCTCTACGCCAAATAGCATCAGCGCAGGCCTACACAAGACAGCACCCGCATACTACAGAAGTCCGACCATAAGTCGGACTTCTGTAGTTGCGGAGGCAGAACTCGCACTCGGACCGAAGAGACGCTACGCCATGCGCAGAACTACGACCTGGAGCATGTAAGAGTCATGCCGTTGCATCCGAAGAATTGCCCGCCTTTTTGAACTTTTAACCAGCATTGCATCTAAAGTCTATGTATCTCCATGCTTCTCAGGAGGCGGCGTTTTTTTGGCGGTGCTTTTAGGTGTACCTGTAATTTTACCTTTCCTATCGGGGTGGGGTTAATCTCCAATAGGCTGTATATCTTTGCCAGTTCATCCTCCGCCTCCGTACTTTGGCGCACAGACACCTTGCTTCCGTCCTTGGCGTTCATCTCAGTGGTAACGACAATCTGTGTCTGTGCAATACGCATGATCTCGTCTCAGCGTATGTTGGGGTACTCCTTCAGCTTCAGGCGATACTTGGTCACGGAGACAATCCAGTAGGCCAGCACGGCCAGGTTCAGATGGGCCTTGATGCCGCCGTCCAACTTGTGGTAGACCGGACATTACTCCAATTACTCTGATTACTCCGATTAATCAGATTACTCCGATTACTCTGATTACTCCGATTACTCAGACAACAAAAAAGGAGAGAAACCTTTTTGCTGGTCTCTCTCCCTCTGAAAGGAGGCGGCTTCCTACTCTCCCGCATTGCATTGCAGTACCATCGGCGTAAACGGGCTTAACTTCTCTGTTCGGAATGGGAAGAGGTGGAACCCCGTCACAATAACCACCTGATATAAGGCTTGACATCTCGCGACACAAGTAC
>JAILBT010000013.1 GCA_024680755.1 Prevotella sp.
GCATGATGAGAGCTCCCACGCCGCCATACTGCCCCAGCAGCTGCAGCTTCACATCCTCCATCTGGCTCTCAGGGAAGTAGTTGGTGTACGGGTCCATGGATGAAAGCATCGCGTCGATGGCTGTCTTGATGGCCTTGCCAGGGTCCACATCGTCCACATAGTTCAGGTTAAGCTGTTTGTACACATTGGCGAAAATCTCCAGGTTCTTGGCTATCTCGAAGCCGCGGTCGTCCTGGGCCTGTGCTGTCGCCAGAGTCAGACAGCACATGACTGCTATTGCTATCTTTTTCATATCTCTATCATTTTCTTTTCAAAGCCGCTGACAGTGAGTTCTTCGGGCGAGACGAACCAGAGCAGGTCTCCATGCTGGAAGACTATGTGACGGTTGGGGTTGACAATCCTGTCGCCACCACGTTCGATGGCTATCACCATGACGTGGTGCTTCGTAGCGAGTATCGACGTGCCTATCTGCATGCCGCACAAGGGGCCGCCGGCCTCGACACGGTAGCGGTACATGTGCATCTCGTGGTCCGAATGGTCATGCACCAGCATGTCGGCCTCCTTGTCTATGTCGCCGCGTATGGCGCTGACCTGTTCCTCGGTGCCTATAACTGTGAGCATGTCGAACGGCATCAGTATCTCGTCCTTGCCCGGCAGGTCTATCACCGTGTCGCCACGCTCGATGGTGACGATATTTGCGCCATAGCGCTTGCGTATGTCGTTTTGCTGCAGCGTCTTGCCTGCCAGCGGCGAGCTGGGCGTCAGGCGCAGGCGCTCCATGGCGAACTCATTCTCCATGCCTGCCGGTATGTGGAACGACGCTTGAGCCTGCCTGAGGTTGAAGTTCTTGTTGAAACTCTCCTCTATGCGGCTATAGAAGCCATCGGCCCGGCGCGTGAAGAGCACTACGGCGACGATGATGATGGCCAGCACCATGAGGAAACCCACGGCCAGGTCAACATAGCCGGCTATGACGGCACCCACGGCAAACAGCGCTATGAAGTAGCGCAGCACCAGAAGCGGTATGACCACAGCCTGGCTGAAACGGTAGGTGTCGAACATCTCCTTTATCTTCTTGCGGCTCACATTCTTCACAGCCACCGCCCACAGGAAGGGCGACATGACGACTATGGTACCAACAAGACCTATCAGGCGGCTCCATATCTGGGGTATCTGCATGCCAGCGAACATCTTGTCGAGGAAAGGCCGCAGCAGGCCCAGCGACAGCAGCGCTATGGCTGCCAGGATGACGCCATGGAGCACGATGCCCGAGAGCTGCTTGCGGACGAAGAGACCTATGCCCACGCGGCTGCTGTCGTCGCCGGCGCTGTGCTGGCTGTACTCCTCCAGGCGCTGCTTCATTTTGGCAGGCAGCTTGGGCTCCACCCAGTTGTAGAACGGCAACGCACCCTTTATCATGTAGGGCGTGACGAAGGTTGTGAGTATCGACACCGACACGATTATCGGGTAGAGGTTCTCGTCGATGACGCCGTAGCTCAGACCAAGGCCGGCTATGATGAATGAGAACTCACCTATCTGGCAGAAGCAGAAGCCGCTCTGTACGGCAGTCTTCAGGGGTTTGCCGCTGAGCAGCACGCCCGTCGTCGCAGCCAGGCTCTTGAAGATGATAATGCAGGCAGCGATGACCACAACCGTCAGCCAGTTCTGCCCAAGGACTGCAGGCTGCACGAGCATGCCAACGGAGACGAAGAAGACGGCGCTGAAGAGGTTCTTCAACGGCGTCACCAAGCGGTGTATCACGTCGGCCTCTATGGTCTCGGCCAGGATGGCACCCATGACGAAGGCGCCGAGGGCCGTGCTGAAACCCGCCTGCGCGGCGAGCACCACCATGCCGAAGCACAGGCCCACAGCCACCAGCAGCAGCGTCTCCTCGGTCATGTACTTACGCATCCAGCGCAGGAATGTAGGTATCAGGTATATGCCGAAGACGAACCAAACGATGAGGAAGAAGACCAGCTTCACCATACTCCACACCAGCTGTCCCCCGTCGAAGGTCTTGCTGACACTGATGGTGCTCAGCACCACCAGCAGCAGTACAGCTATGATGTCCTCCACCACCAGCACCGCCGTCACCGTCGAGGTGTACTTCTGCTGCTTCAGCTTCAGATCGTCGAAGCTCTTGATGATGATGGCCGTGGACGAGATGCTGAGCATGCAGCCCAGGAAGACGCAGTCCATACTCTTGAAACCCAGTATGTGGCCCACTACGTTGCCTATGAGAAACATGATGAACAGCTCGGTGAGAGCCGTGATGGCTCCCGTGCCGCCCACCTTCTTAAGCTTCTTGATGCTGAATTCAAGGCCCAGGGCAAACATCAGGAACACTATGCCGATGTCGCTCCACACACGCACGCTCGTGGCGTCGCCCACCACAGGGAACCATGGGAAGTAGGGCCCTATGAAGAAACCGGCCAGGATGTAGCCCAGCACGAGGGGCTGTTTAAGCCATTTGAAGATGACAGTGATGACACCGGCGGTGACCAAAATCAGAGCCAGGTCCATGAATATTGCAGGTAAACTTTCCATAGTCAGTGTTCAAAGTTTAGTGTTCAGTGTTCTGCTGGTATCACAAAGTTGACTGCCTTCGGCAAGCACTCCACATCGAAGCGCGCGCCGGGCACAATCTCGCCGTCGGTAGCCACGTAGGAGTCGCGCAAGGGGTCTATGACAACGTGGCGGCCGCGACGGTAGCTCACCCATCGCCGCAGTTCCTCGCGGTCGAGCAGCTCGCCGTTCTTG
>JAILBT010000041.1 GCA_024680755.1 Prevotella sp.
CTCCGACCAAACCCGTGCCAACCTGCATCTTTGTCAGGCGGAAGGTTAGTTCACCCCAAGGCTGGGGAGGTCCTCTACCAAATGACCTATTTGGGTTCAAACAACGCGTGACCGGCGTTCGGGCTGGCACGGGGCCTGCCACTACACTCGGCGGTTTTGAAGCATGCGGGACTTGTATTACATAAGAATGTAATATGTGTAGATAGTCCGCAAGCCTTGCGGAAATTTTGTTATTTCAAAAAAGTGTTGTACCTTTGCAGCCGACAGTAGAGACGCCACAATGTGACGTCTCTACGCAAACGCTATAATAACATCAGTTATATAGAAGCATCTTAGACCACATTAATAAAAATAGGGGAACCACGATGGAAGACATATTGGGAGACTTTGAGCCGGTGGAGGACTTGATGCAGAATATCATCAAGGTGATAGGTGTAGGCGGCGGCGGATGCAATGCTGTCAGCCGTATGTACGACGAGGGCATACAGGGTGTGTCGTTTGCAGTCCTGAACACTGATAGCGCATCGCTTGCCAACTCGCCGGTGCCAGTGAAGTTACAGCTTGGTTCTGGCCTGGGAGCCGGTGCGCAGCCCGAGATAGGGCGCGCTGAGGCCGAGAGCAGCATAGACAGCATAGAGCGCCTGATGGACGACCAGACGAAGATGGTGTTTGTGACGGCCACGATGGGAGGCGGCACCGGCACCGGGGCCGCGCCTGTGGTGGCACGTGTGGCAAAGGAGCGCGGCCTGCTGACCATCGGCGTGGTGACCATCCCGTTCTACTTTGAGCACCGCCGCAAGATAGTCAAGGCGCTGAAGGGCATCGACGAGCTGCGCAAAAACGTGGACGCCATACTCATAGTGAACAACGAGCGTCTCTGTGACGTCTACTCGGACACCACGATGTCGCTGAAGGACGCGTTGGTAGAGGCCGACAATGTGCTGAAGAATGCGGTGAAGGGCATCTCTGAGCTCATCACCATCAGCTCGGAGGGTAACATCAACCTCGACTTCCGCGACGTGGAGACAACCATGCGCAACGGCGGCGGTGCCATCATGGCCATAGGACGTGCCAGCGGCAGCCAGCGTGTGGAGCGCGCCATACTCGATGCGCTCGACTCGCCGCTGCTCCACGGCAACGACATCAACAGGGCCAAACGCATACTCTTCAATATCTACGCCAGCGACCAGAACCCCATACTGGTGCTTGAGATGCAGGAGATATCGGAGTTCTTCGACCAACTTGACCCCGACATTGACGTCATCTGGGGCACGTCGACCGACAACTCGTTGGGCGAGGATGCCAAGGTGATCATTCTTGCCGCCGACATGGACAACAGCCTGAGTGCCGAACGCGACGACGACACACTTGAGGACGACCACTACGAGCGGCTGCTATGCCAGCTGTACAAGCCGTTGGCGAAGACCACAGCCGAGCCCCCTGTGACGGCCGGCAGCGCGAACGGCCCGACGTTCACTGTGGAGCAGGCTCCCGAGCCCGAGCCTGCCGTCGCCATCCCCGTTGAAGAGAAGGCGGGCGATGTCAGACCTGAGCCTGACACCGGCGCCAGACCCCAGCCCACCACCACGCTGGGCCGCTGGAAGAACTGGCTGAACAAGAAGATAGGCGACATCATAAGCGAGGAGGACTGACCCATGCCCTACCTGACCCTCACCCATGAAGAGATGGCCGACGAGCTGGGCCGTCTGGCCCGGAGCCTGCAGGATGCCGGCCGGACCGACCTGCTGCTGCAGGCCCTTGGCGTAGGCTCCATCGAGACGCTGCGCCTCGAAGCTGCCAAGGGGGGACTGTTGCCGCTGCGCATCACCCGCGATTACCGCTTCTTCGTAGGAAACCAGGAGGTGGAGCTGCAACCCGTACACAAGGCCGTCTACCTGCTCTTCCTCGCACACCCCGAGGGCATAGCGTTCAAGCGTCTTGCCGACCACCGCGCCGAACTGACCGCCCTCTACATGCAGACCGCCCGGAGCCTGGACAAAGAGAGAATCGTCGAGACCGTGGACCACCTGGTGGACCCGCTCGACAATGCCATCAACGAGAAGTGTTCGCGCATCAAGAACGCCTTCCTCTCGATGATGGACGAATACACGGCCAGCTACTACATCATCAGCTCACATTCTCACCGGCACGTGGCAGGGTCGACGCGACTCTGGTTCCAGCGGCTGAAGGTCATCACCCTTCCCCGCAGGCTGGTGGTATGGGAATAGAATACAAGCTTGCGAAAGTTGAATATAGAATATTAAAAACAGTAAACTGTTTGGCCGTTTGGTAGCTTTTTCGTATCTTTGCCGCAAATAACAAAAAAAATCTTTTGGCTCTATGAGGAAACTATTTTTATTAATGACCTTTTGCATAACTATTCCCATGACGATGAACGGACAGACATTTGCCTCACTGTGGAAACAGGTGGGCGAGGCCGTGGACAACGACCTGCCCAAGACAGAACAAGAGTTGCTGCGGCAGATAGCCCAAAAGGCGGAGGCCGAGGGCGACTACGCCCAGCTGCTGAAGGCGGAGCTGCAGGAGGCCCGCTCGCTGTGCAGCGTCAGCCCCGACTCGCTGCCTGCTGCCGTGGAGCGCCTGGCAGAGCGCGAGCGACAGGCCAACGACAGCGTGCTGAAGGCCGTCTACGACGCGGTGCTGGGCTATGTGTACACTAACAACAACCAGCTCGACGAGGACAACCATATACAGACGGGCACCGACTACTACACCCGTGCACTGGCCCACCCCGACATGCTCGCCGCCACAAAGACATCGGCATACGAGACCATCATAAACAAGGGCAACGACAGCAAGTTCTTCGACGACGACCTGCTCAGCGTCATCGGCTACGAGGCACAGCGTTTCGACATACTGAGCGACTACTACACGAAGAGCGGCAACCGGAGGGCAGCGCTGCTGAGCACGCTGCAGCTGCTGCGACAGCAACGGCCGGCAGAGATGGAACGACTGAACAAGTCGGAGTATCTGCACAGGGTGGACTCGCTCATAGAGCAGTATGCCGACCTGCCGGAGGCCGGCGAGGCCGCCATAGAGCGCTACGAATACATGCAGCGGCAGACCGACGCCACGGCTGCACAAAAGATGATATACCTGAACGACGCCATCACACGATGGGGCACGTGGCAGCGCATGAACAGGCTGCGCAACGCACAGCGGGAGCTAACAGCACAGCAGTTCGTGGCAGAGCTGCCCGCAAAGGTCATCACGCCCCGGCAGCAGCAGACCATGAAGCTGTTCGGACTGAGAGGCATAAACGCGCTGACCATGAACATTTACCGCGTGGATGCCGACGCCTCTGAGACCTTCAACCCCGATGACAACGCCGACCTGGTCAAGCTGAAGAAGCTGATGACGCTGATGCCGGAACTGACGCAGACACGCACATACATAGGGAAAGCCGAATACGAGGTGTATGAGGACTCCATGCTGCTGCCGGGACTGCCCGTGGGCGTCTACCTGGTGGAGCTGAGCAGCAACCCCTCGACGCAGGTGTCGCGACGCATGCTCTACGTCAGCGACGTGAGGGTCATCTCACAGCCGATGCCCGAACACAAGGTGCGCTTCGTCGTCGTCAACGCCACCACCGGGCAGCCCATAGCCAAGGCACGACTCGAGATAACGTCGCACACTGGCTATTACTCTGACAAAAAGGAATACACGCTGACCACCGACGCCAATGGCGAGTGCATATACACACAGCGGGAGAAGGAAAACTCGTACAGCGTCTACGCGAAGACCGCCGACGACCCTTACTGCCCCAGGGTCTACGAGAACGGACGATACTACTGCCCCAACATCAGCGACAAGACAAGCCACTCGGCAAGTGTCTACACCGACCGCCAGCTGTACCGCCCGGGGCAGACGGTACACGCCGCCGCCATCTTCTACTCAACGGAGCACGGCTACCAGAACCAGGTGGAGCCGGGACTGAAGACCAGCTTCGTGCTGCGCGACGCCAACGGACAGGAGGTGGCGCAGAAAGAAGTGACCACCGATGAGTATGGCACGTGTCATGCCGACCTCGTCATACCCACCAAGGGCCTCACAGGGACGTTCACGGTGCTGGCAGGCAGCCATTCCACCAGCATCACCGTCGAGGAGTACAAACGCCCGGCCTTCGAGGTGGACATACCACAGGTGAAGATGAGCTATGAAGACGGAGACACCGTGGAGGTGAAAGGCACCGCACGCTCATACGCCGGGGCACCGGTGCCGGGCGCAAAGGTGAAATACAAGGTGGTGCGCAAGCGGGCTTTCTGGTGGATGAGCTACTCGCGCTACTGGAACCAGGCATGGATAGGCGAGGGCAGCGACGACCTGGAACTGAACGCAGGAGAGACAACGACCGACGCACGGGGAGCGTTCACCGTCGACGTGCCCATCGTGGTGCCGAAGACCAGATACCCCATGTTCTACAACTTCGTGGTGCTGGCCGACGTCACCGACCAGGCCGGAGAGACACACCAGGGCACCGTGTCGCTGCCCATGGGCAACAGACCGCGGGCCTTCAGCTGCGACATGCCGGAGAAGGTGCTCAACGACAAGGAGACGAAGCTGTCGTTCCACCAGCAGAACGCAGCTGGGGTGGAGCTCGACGCCACGGTGCGCTACCGTTTCGACAACAGCGGAGAGTGGCAGCAGGCTTCGACCAACAAGCTGCTGCCCATGCCGAAAATGAAGAGCGGACGACACTCGCTGCAGGCTATATGCGAGGGCGACACCATAGACAGGAAGTTTGTGGTATTCGCACTCGACGACAAACGGCCCGCAGAAGAGACCGACGACTGGTTCTACATCAGCGACACGCAGTTCCCCTACGACGGAACACCGGTGACGCTGCAGATAGGCTCGTCGGACAAAGACGTGCATGTCGTCTATGCCATCTACTCCAAGGACCAGGTGGTGGAGAGCGGCACCGTGGAACTCGACGGCGAGCTGCTGAACAGAAAGCTGAACTACGACGAAAGCTATGGCAACGGGCTGTTCCTCTCCTTCGCATGGGTGAAGAACGGCGTGGTGCACACCCATAACGCAGCCGTCAGGCGCCCCGTGCCCGACAAGAACCTCAAGCTGACGTGGAAGACCTTCAGAAACCGCCTGCAGCCAGGACAACAGGAGGAGTGGACGCTCACCGTGATGGCTCCCACCCTCTCGGGGAAGACGGAGGAATGGGTGCCTGCCGACGCACAGCTCATGGCCACACTCTACGACAAGAGCCTCGACCAGATAAAACCTCACGACTGGACGCTGTCGCCATCGGAGTGGTTGTGGCTGCCCAGCACGTCGTGGCTCTACGAGAGACCCGACAACATCACTTTCAACGGATATGCCCACCAGGGATGGCTCAGCTTCCGCGACCTGGACCTCAGCGACTTCGACCACAGCCTCTATCCTGACCGGTGGGTGTTCCGCCGCAGATACCGTTCGCGGTCTGCAGAAAAATTCAAGGAGGGTAACTTCGCCTTGGCAGAGGCACCGGTGATGGCAGAGGCAATGGTGTTCGACGCTGTGGAACGGATGCCCAGCTTTGATGCAACAGCGGCCGACAATGAGGCGGAGGAAACTGCCGACAACGGGAAGGGACAGCAGGCACAGGTGCGCGAGAACCTCAGCGAGACGGCCTTCTTCTATCCGCAGCTCACCACCGACAGCACGGGCTGCGTGGCCATCAAGTTCACTCTGCCGGAGAGCCTCACCACGTGGCGGTTCATGGGCGTGGCCCATACGCGCAGCATGATGCACGGCACGCTCTTCGACGAGGCCGTGGCCAGCAAGGACGTGATGATACAGCCCAACATGCCGCGCCTCGTAAGACAGGGTGACAGGGCTACCATAGCGGCACGCGTCATCAATCTGGGCGACAACGCCATCAGCGGCACGGCACGACTCGTGCTGCTCGACGCAGAGACAGAGAAGGTGGTGGCACAAGCGGCACAGCCCGTCAGCCTCACCGCAGACTCAACCGTCGCCGTCACCTTCCCTGTCGAGCCACAAGAGAAATGGCCGGCACTGGTCATAGCTCGCGTCACCATCGAGGCAAAGGCCACAACACACGCCGGACATCATTTCTCCGACGGAGAACAGCACTACCTGCCGGTGCTGCCGGCACGCGAGCACGTCACCGTGACGGTGCCCTTCACGCAGAACAAACCTGGTACGAAGACCATCGACCTGCAGCAGCTCATACCTCAGGACGCAACACAGGCAAAGCTCACTATAGAGTACACCAACAACCCGGCATGGCTCATGGTCCAGGCGCTGCCATCCATAGGACACCCCGACGACGACTGTGCACTGTGCCAGGCGGCATCACTCTACGCCAACGCCATTGGCATGAACATCATAGGACAGAACCCGCAGGCAAAGGACGTGTTCGAACAGTGGACGAAGGAGGAAGAGTCGGACGCGCAGCGCACGCTGAACTCACAGCTGCGGAAAAACGAGGAACTGAAGGACCTGATACTCGGCGAGACACCTTGGGTGCTCGACGCCGACAAGGAGACGGAACAGCGACAGCGGCTGGCCGACTTCTTCGACACCGACATGATGGACAAGCGCATGGACGATGCCTTCGCCAAGATAAAGAAACTGCAGAACCCCGACGGCTCGTGGAGCTGGTGGCCGGGAATGAAAGGCTCATGGTACATGACTGTCAGCATCAGCCAGATGTTCGTGCGGCTTAACACCATCATAGGTCAGCCTAAAGCC
>JAILBT010000049.1 GCA_024680755.1 Prevotella sp.
GCGGCTGAATAGTGCAAGGCTACTGAAGTAGTCCTTGGCTAATTCAAGGTCACTCACTTCGACGATACGTACCGTGGGCTGTGTCTCTGACTCGACACCAATGCTGGGCTCGTAGGTCTTTGAGGCCCAGTCGTCAGTGAACTCTTCCATTTCGGTGAGGTTAATGAGCCAGTTGTAGGCGTTACCAGCTTCTTCGGTCTCAGTAGGGCCGGGTGCTGTTCCGCCACTGTCTTTGTCATCATCCTTACATGAGGTGACTGACAGACTGACGCCTCCTGTCAAGAGTGCCATCAGCAGAAAATACATCATTCTTTTCATGTTGCTGTTTTTTTAATTGTTGAACTTAATTTATTTCTATTTTATTTATACCTTATTTATATTGAGCATACTGCAAATTTAGCAGTTTAGTGACGAGGATGGTGCGACTGTCGGTTGCTTTTTGTCCTCACTTGTTGCGCACCTGGCCGGAAATGCGACAAAAATGACGTTTTGGGCCTTGTGCTTGTCGCACTACGGTGCCTTAGATTCGAACATGAGGCGATATTCTACAGGGGTCAGGCCCGTGGCCTGCTGCATGCGCCGCTGGAAGGTGCGTACGCTGGCGAAACCAGCATCCTGGGCAATGGCGGCAATACTGTAGTGAGGGTGCTGGCGCATCTGCTCCATGGCGCTGATGACACGACGGAAGTCGATGTAGTCTTCAGGGGTGTGGTGAGGCGTGTTATGGCGAAACAGACGCACCAGGCGCAACGGCGTCACTCCCAGCATCTGAGCCAGGGCCTCGGTATTGAAACCGGTCTGCAGATGGGGCTTCTCCTTTTCTACACGGGCTTCGATGAGGGCCAGCAGCTCTATGTCGTCCTTCAGGTCGGCACGGGCCATGCGGCGCCGGTCGCTTATCATCAGTTCCTTCAGTAGCTGAACGCGCATCCGCGTGTCATGCCAGGCATCGAGCTGTTCGCTCAGCGCCAGATTGCGGCTCACCAGACGATGGTTCTCATCGGTAAGCTGGGCATTGGCATCGCGCAACTGCTCGATCTGCGCTCTCAGGGTGTCTAATTCGTTCTCCATAATGCCTGATTTCGTTTATTCTTGTTGAACTTCACTGAGGAGACTATCCTCTCACCTCTTATTACTTCTTCAGATTGAATAGCTGGAAGAGTCCTGCCAGGTCGAGTGCATCATACAGCTCGGTTCCGGTCTGAAGGCCGGTTAACGAAAGGCTGTGACCGGTGCAGCGGACATGCTTGTAAATGTTGAGTAGCAGGCGCAGTCCGCTCGACGATATGAACTTGAGCTCGGCGCAATTGAGCATTACGTCGCAGTCGTCACGCAGGAAGAGGGGCGCCAGGTCGCGCTCCACCTGATTACTGGCCACGGTATCTAACGCTCCGATGAAGGTTACTATCATCTGACCGTTTTGTTCGCTGATCGTTGTTTTCATACCTTATTTGTTATTGATGTGTTATCGTATCTTTTTTCTCACCGCTCGCTTCCAGACTGACATCTATTTTCTTCTTGATGGTCAGAATGTTCGTGCCGTTGCTGCGCTCATAGCTGAGGGCATCGCTCATGCGACGGATGAAGAGTATGCCCAAACCGCCATCGGGGCGCTGGTCGGCAGGCACACTGGTGTCGGCCATCGGTGCTGTAGTAGGGTCAAACGACTCTCCGTCGTCGGTAAGGATGAGCGAGAGCACACCGTCGCGGACCTCGGAGCCGAGCACGATACGCGTGGCATGGGCATAGCTGATGACGTTGGTCACGGCCTCTTCGACGGCCAGTCGGAGGCGTGATGCCTCGTGTTCCGACAGGTGGGAGCGTCGCGTCACCTGTTCAATGAAGCCCTCAAGCAGCGACAGGTCCGTGCCGTCGGTCTGCAACACCAAACGGTTGGCACCCAGCCAGCGCACAGCCATCAGCGTGATGTCGTCGCTCTGCTCTGACTCGGATGCATGGTCGTGGGCTGCCTTCTCCATCAGTTTCACGAAGGGTTGGGGAGACTCTGTATGATGCTGATGAGCCAGCGACATCACACGGTCACGAGAGAGAGGTTGGTCGTGTGCGTCGCGGGCCTCATTCAGTCCATCGGTATAGAGGAACAGCATATCGCCGACATGGAGTCTTGTCGTCTGTCCCTCGTATTTCCACTCTGACAAGGCACCTACTGCCAGGTTGCTCTTCGTCGGCAGCCAGGAGGCGGCGGATTGGGCATCGCTGTCGCCGATGACTATCGGGCGCTCATGGCCGGCATTGCAGTAGTCGAGCTGACCGCTTCTTAAATCGAGCACGCCGACAAACATCGTTGCGAAATAGCCGTCTTCCTGGTCTTCGCACATGGCGACGTGCAACCGTTGGATGATGGTGGCAGCAAGACCCTGCGGGCTGGGGGCGGAATCAAGAGTATCACGGCCTGCCTCGGTGCGGAACAGTGCTCGCATGACTGTCATCAGCAGTGCGGCGGGAATGCCTTTACCCGTGACGTCGCCCACACAGAAGATGAGGCGCTCGTTGCGAATCAGAAAGTCGTAGAAGTCGCCACCAACCTCGCGGGCTGGTGTCAGCTGGGCATATAGCGTGACGTCGTCGCGCTCAGGGAAACCGGGGAATGTCTTGGGAATCATAGACTGCTGAATATCGTGGGCCACGCGCAACTCGCTGACAATGAGCTCCTTCTCGGCGCTGATGGCCTGCAAACGACGCAGATGGGCTACGGACCGGAAGACAATGAAAGCCAGCAGGAACAGCCCAAGCAGATGAAGCAGGATGTTGCGCAGTACTGCATGCTGCTGGTTTTCATAGAACTGGGTGGCCATCTGCGACAACTCGCGTAAAGGGACGTCGGCAGACAGCACTGCTATGGTCTGGCCGGAGGCATTGACGACGGGGAGGGAATAACTGCACATCAGAACATAGCTATAATGGCCTTCGTAGGGCTCGCTCCAATAACCATTGCTGTTGAGGGCATGCGCGTACCAGGGACGCTGAGTGTAGTCAATGTCGTATTCCGGCTCAATCAGACGGATATGCTTGCCGTCGCCCTCCTCATAGACATAGAAACCACAGAGCTCACCATGAACATAGTCGGGGACAAAGCCCAGCGACACACCGACTATCTGCTCCTGACTGAGCACCATCTGCCGCAGCGTGTTACTCAGAGAATCTGTGTCGATAGCCTTGGCCAACTGAGTCACTGTGGGCAGATAGGCTCTCACAACAGACTCCACTTCCTGCTTCAAATGGTATGTGCGGTTGCTTTGGGTCAGGTCGCGCTGGGCCATCTCTGTCAGCTGCTCGTTGAAACTACGGCGCGTAGAGAAGAACTCAAGCGCGGTGTTCGCTTCGAGCAGCAAAGCAGCAATGACGATTACCACGATGCTCAGTTTTGTCTGGTTATTGATCTTCATCCTCATTGAAAATAGTCCTCAGAACATCAACTTGATATGACGACCGATGGCATCAGCTATGGCACGCTCCGAAATATCTATTTCATGCTCCTGGTGCTGACGGTACAAATAAAGGTGCCAGACAATGTTGCATAGTACCACGACGATAGAAGCCAATAATAGTAATAACATCAGTTCTGTCATAGGGCTTTCTGTCTTTTTAGGGGTTCGTCATCTCGTGACTTTTTTTGCATCAGCTCATCAGCCTTGCGGTTTTCACGTTCATATACATCCCAGCGGCGTTCTAGCAGGTTGTTGTGCTTACGAGCCTGCCACATCATCACCGCTATGATCACAGACAGCAGGAGCACTGTAGCAGTCAACATGAGAGAAATCAGCTGAATCGTTGTCATGGCTTATTTGTTTTTAATTAGATTTCCCATACGATATTGTGACGGTGACAATCCATACTGTTTCTTAAAGTCGGCATTGAAGGTGCTGGCATAATTGAAACCAGAAGAAAAGGCTACTTCGGTAAAGGGCATCTCTGGATGGTCACACATCAGGCGAATAGCATACTCTAAACGGCACTGGCGTACAAATTCGGGCAAGGATGTGCCTTCCGCAGAAAAGGCGGCTCCCACACGGTGGTTGGTAAGCCCAAAATACTTCACGACATCATCGCGACCGAACTTCGGCTTCAGAAACATTTGCTTGTCACGGATGGCTGTGGTTAGCTCTTTATACAACTCCTGGTCGGTGAGCACACTAATCCTGTTGTACTCATTCATGACAGGTGCTGGTTTCGCAACATCAGGAGAGGGGGCAGACTGTTCGGTGGCGTGGGCAGACTGTTCGGTGGGGTGGGCAGACTGTTCGGTGGGTGGGGTACTGATGTCAGCAGCCGGTATCATATCTGATGTTTGTTCTCCCGCCTTTTGGAGATTTGACTCCGAGTTTTGAATTAATGGAGCATATTTACGCTTGTAATAGGCCCTGGCAATAACAAAAGCAATCGTTACTGCTACCGAAACGATGACAAGTAATAGTACGAATAGTCCTAAATAGTCCATATATATTATAATATTTTGATTACAAAGGTAACCCTTTTTTTATGGCTGACAAAGCCCAAAAACGTTTCCAAAAGCAATAATAACAATTCTAAAAGAGATTTCCACAAACCCAAAACTTTTTGCACAAAACTACAAGCCATCTCACAATCCCAAAAGCTATGTCACAATTCCAAAAGCACAAATTTTACTAACCTTATAATAGTAAATTGGTAATATTATGCCTTCTTTTCTTGAGTCGTTTTTATGGTTTTATGGTTAGTTAACTAATAATAGTTGCCAGTTTTTTTGGGGGGGTCACGAAAAATGTGTATTTTTGCGGCAGAATTGTTGAGAAACCGTAAACATAGTAATTATACGTTATATTATGAAGTATTCTTTATACTTATTTGTAATGGTCTTTGTGCTGGTTGCTGCTGGTTGTCACGGCGACAAAAAAGCTGTGAGCCACTTGGCGAACCTGGGCAATACGCCTTATCAGGAAGATACCATCCTCGTTACTTACGCTACCGATCCTGACAGGGCGCTGCTGTTGCTTGACTCGGCTGTGCTGCTGGGTAATGTCAGTGACTATCATGGGCAAATGTGCCGAGCTACTATATTCAGCAAGTCGCTCGCAAAAAAGAACCTGGACTCAGCACTCATTATCTGTAATGACTTGTTAAAACACGACTCTACACTGGCCAATCCCGATCATTATGAGATGATCATCGATTTACTCATTAATATCAGCCGGACAAAGTCCGATAACAATGAATATCTACGCTGGTCTTTGGAAAAGGCTAAGATTTGTCGCGAACAGGGCGACGAGACGGAGCTGCTGCGCACGGAGGCTGAAATAGGTATGATCATGTGCCAAATAGGTCGGGAAGAGGAGGGTATGGATAAACTTGACAATGCCATCAGCCAACTCGATGAGCCGGGCAGTGTGGACCGCATGGACGCTTTTATCATTGCTGTCAAGCGCAAAATCACAATTTTGAACAACCAGGAACGGCCTGACGAGGTTATTCCACTGGCACAACGGGTGCTAAACCGCCTGAAACACTACGAACGGAATGTCAAAGCCTATGCTGAGGACAGCTACCGTTTGTCATGGAGTGACAATCCCTGCGACCGCGACCGCTATATCGACTTTAGCCGCGCTCAGGCCAATGGCTTTCTGGCGGCGGCCTATGCGAAGACCGGCGACAAAGCGAAAGCCCGCGAGTGCCTGGCTCGATTCAACCAAAGCGACTACGGACAGACGTTCAGCGCCCGCACCATGATTGTCCCGGCCCAAATGGCTCTGAACATGTATGACGAGGTGACAGCTACTTACGACAAGCTAGAACAGCGCATGGGTAATGACACACTCAACGATGCCTATGCCACCATGCTGTATGACCGGGCTCTTATAGCTCAGCAAAAAGGCCGCTCGGCAGATGCTTTCGACTTGATAAACCGCTATGCTTCCTTGATAAAAACGTTGAGCAAAGAAAAACATATTACCATGGCACATAACTCTGCCGCACGCTATCACGATCAAGAGCAGAAACTGATGATTCAAAAGAAGGAGAATGCTCTGCTACGCTCTAATATGCGTACGACAGCTGTCACTGTCCTCTTGCTTTTGATTCTTGCATTCGCCAGCGTCGCCATGCGACAGCGCAGGATTCTCGCAAGGAAAAACAGGGTGCTGGTGCAGCAAATCAGTGATGCTATACAATTCAAGGAAAAGTATGAGGCGCTCGCACTGTCGCAAGAGAAAACCGTAACCAGTGTGCCTGTCAACGAGCCTGTACAAGGTGAGCCCACGAAGCACGAGTCGCAGTTGGTAGACCAAATGACAGATAGAGAACTAAATAAGTTCCTGTGTGATGTGATCAAACGCGAGTTCCTGTATCTCGACCCCAACTTTGACCGTCAGAAAATCGTTGATATGTTCCACCTGTCAACACGTCGTGTGGGGTCTGCCTTCTCGCAGGGTTCTGATTTCAGCAATATGTCAGACTTCATACGTAATTGTCGTCTGGAATACTCTTGTGCGTTGCTCATCAACCATCCGGAGCTCACCATCAAGGAAGTGGCTTCAAAGTCTGGTTTCACTTATGCCAGCACCTACAGCACAGACTTTAAGAATCACTACACCGTGACGCCCAGTCGTTATCGTGAGCTGAGGTTGGGGGGTGAGCCGGCATCACAGTAAAAGAAAAGCACTCTGCCGAAATGGGATAGACCACTGAGAAAGGCACGGTAAACCATCGTCTTGGGACACGAGATTGCCCGCGCCGTGGCCGATCAAAACTCGGGCTGGCCTTTGGCTGAGCTGGTAGCGTCGTCCTTATTCATATGAGCCATCTGCCTGCAAGGTTAAATGAGCCATCTGCCTGCAAGGTCAAATGAGCCATCTGCCTGCAAGGTCAAATGAGCCATCTGCCTGCAAGGTCAAATGAGCCATCTGCCTGCAAGGTAATTGTAACTCCCCTCCTCCGGGGAGGAGGGGTAGGGGTGGTAGCGTCGTCCTTATTCCAATGTCAAAAATGCCAAGGGGACAGGTGATTGACACGATGCGCATGTCAGTCACCTGTCCCCTTGACATCTCAAACACATTTGCATTTCCACTCGCTAAATCGATCTTTGATATACTGAGACAGACGGATATAAAATTTTGAGGGGATTCTGCGATTATCTCGCGGAAATTGTTTATCTTTGCAGCCAGAAATTCTAAACGCAAAAGATATGGCAACAACAACCGCAAAACAACGCACTGCTCATCCCATGAGCTACTATCGCGAAATGGTGAAGGACATGGACGACAGCCAGAAGCTGGAGTTGGTGTCGATACTCATAGAGAGTGTCAAGCCTGCGTTTAAGCGAGTGCAGAGTGATGCTTGCATCAGCTCTGCCGAGCGTGAGCAGGCTCGACCAAAGGTCAAGCCCATACAGACAAGGATGCTGCCTGACATGCCACTTGAGGAGGACTTTCCCGATATGGATAAGGAACTATATACGCCAGAAGAGGCCTACGAACTGACGATGAAGGACATCAAGGCCATCTACAACAAGGAATATGCAGTATAAGTATTTCTACACCAAGCGCACGGCTGCCAAGATAAGAAGTTTCTATCGGAACGTGGCCAGGAAGTACCAGCACACTTATTCCTACGAAGATATGGAGCGTAATGTGCGCGACGCTTTCTTCGCCATCTACGCCATAGAGAGAACGCTACCTCGCCGCCGCCCTACCATCAGCCGATGGGCGGGCTACCACATGGCGAATACCGACCGATGGTACTATGCCTACACCATTGAAGGCGACACCATTACAGTGGTCGATGCCTGCCACGCGCAAAATATGCACGACTGATTCATACCACGTGGATTTTGAATTGGACTCCAACCCATACTATACCGCCTACTGGTTCAACCTCCCCAACCCCGTGCAGCAGAAGTCGCCTAGCGACAAGAAGATACCTCAGACGGTCATCTGCATCATCGAGGAGTTCTTCCGACAGAACCCGACATCATGCTCTATATGTGCAGCACGGCCAACGACCAGCAGGCCCAGCGCGCACGGCTGTTCCTTCGCTGGTTCAACGGTTACGAGCAACGGCAGCGTTACCTCATCAAGGCCGTAGAAGTAAAGGGCGACGACAAGCGAAAGGACTACGTGGCCCTCATCATACAGCGCACAAACCCGCAAATCGACGAAATCGTCGCCCGCTTCGACAGCGAGATAGCAATGTTCAACGAGTTCAAGCCTTAGCCCACGGGATTCAATCCACCAGAATTATCCGCCGAGATTCTCAACGATAAGAGAGCCTCGGCGTTTTGCTGTTCACTCCCCTCGCCCTATGTAGAGGGGCCGGGGGTGAGGCATTGTCCGTTTAGTCTCAAGTATCGTCATCGGTCGAAAAAACATAAAGAGTAACAAATAAAATAACAAATAAACAATGAAAGCAACAAAAAGATTTATATTGACGCTGGTACAAAGCAACGCGTAACAAAAATAACAAAAGTAACACTAATTGAGAACAAACTTTACACAAATTACAACTAATTATGGCTAATTGTGATAAATAAATTGTGATAAATAATATAAAAAAAAGGTTTACTATTCTCGCGAACCGTAAAACTAACAAGTATTATGAATAAAGAGACTTTATAAGCTATTCATCACGAACCCACTTATATTAATAAAACCAGGTAAGAACATAAACTAAAATGTAAACGCTTTTACATAAATACCATACTCTGCCGAGGCACACAAGGAGTATGCGGAACATGTATTCGTGCCTGACGATTTGGAGAGAATCTATTTGACGTGATAGTAGATTATTGTATCTTCTCCCTATATTCTGATGGCGACAGCCCAACATTCGACTTGAAGTAGCGGCTGAAGGCGGCCTGGTCGGGGAAGCCCAATTGATGGGCAATCTCCTGAATGGTCATCTGCTGCTGGTGGCGCAGCAGCATCTTGGCCTGTATCACGACATATCGGCTGATCCACTCGCTGGCGGTGACACCGGTATGCTGTTTGATGACGGCAGCAAAGTGCTTGGGCGTGAGGTGCATCAGGTCGGCATAGAACCTCACCTCACGACTCTCATGATAATAGCGGTCGATGGCCTGGTGGAATCGGGTGAACAGTTCTTCCTGCGACGAAGGCTGATGAAGGTCTATGCCGTTCTGCCGACGGTAGTCTTGCAGCAGCAGAAAGAGCACACTGAGCAAGTGACCCAGCATCTGCCAACGGTCAGGGCTGTCGGTGATACTCACATCATGCAGCAGAAGAAACAGGCGGTGGACGACGGCGAACTGCCCGTCGCTGAGCGGCACATCCTGACGATAGACGTAATGGAAGTTGTCGCGGTAGATGTCGGGATAGCGATGCTTCATCTCCTCCTGAAAGGCCACGGACATCACGATGAGCATGGCATGGTAGTCGTCGGATGAGGCCTGCGGACAAAGCACATGGCGGGGCGTGAGCACGGCGATGTCGTGAGGACGGAACTCAACGGGACGCATGTCGCACTCGGCCCTGACACTGCCCCGAAGGTTCAGGCTGATGGTCATGTAGCTGGTGGTGAACGGCTCGCCATAGACGGGCATCCGTCGGTTATCGGGAAACACCATCAGCCCCCGCTCGTCTATCGTCTCGGGCATGGCGGTAATGGGGTGATACTGTCGCTCTTTCTTCTGCATTGCTTACAATTTGCTGCAAAAGTAATCAAAATTTAGCAACTTTGCAACCAAGACGGCAATATTGCCAAACATTTCCGCATTTTCGCTATGAAAGCTTTGCAATATTTCCAGTAACTTTGCAGCCGAATTCAACAAATATACTAAAACATATTACGCTTATGAAGAAAATGCTACTCACTACGCTGGCCATTGTGGCCATCAGTCTGAACATGCAGGCACAGCCACCTGCCGACTCGACGCCCACCTATCCGCAGGGTGCCACCTATACACATTCGAGCGGAACGGCTACCATCACCGACTCTTACACGTCGTCCACACAGTATTACAACGTCATCCAGTGTACGGGTGGTACACTGACCATGAACGGCTGCACCATCACCAAGACGGGCGACGGCAGTGGTGGCGACAACTCCAGCTTCTACGGCAACAACTCGAGCATCTATGCCGGAGCCGCCAGCAGTACCAGCTATCAGAGCACGACTGCTGCCAGCGGTGCTAAGATCATCGCCAAGAACATCACCATCAACGGCAGCGCCCAGGGAGCCAATGCCGTGATTGCCACCAACGGTGCAACGGTAGAGATTGACGGCATCACCATTGTCAACGACAAGAGCGTGTCCCGTGGCCTACACGCTACCTACGGCGGCATCATCACCGCCTCGAACGTTGACATCACCACCAACGAGGCAACATCTTCCACTATCGCCACCGACCGTGGCGGCGGCACCGTGACCGTCAATGGCGGCAAGGCTACGGCCAACGGCTCGAAGTCGGCAGTCATCTACTCTACGGGCACGATGTCGGCTACCGACCTTGTGGGCACTTCTGCCAAAGGCGAGATAGCCGTCATCGAGGGCGATAACAGCATCTCGATGACCAACTGCACCATGACCAGCGGCTCCTCCGAGCGCGGCCTGCTGATGATGCAGTCGGGCTCGGGCGATGCCAGCGGCGTGAACCCCGTGATGACCATCACCGGCACATCGCTGACGATGACCGACTCATCGGCTCCACTCCTTGAGGTGGCTACTTGCGTCAATGCTACCTGCACGCTCGATGGTTGTACCGTCAGTGTCCCCAGCGGCATTCTGATGTATGTGATGGCCGACTCGCAGTGGTCAACCAGCGGAGCCGTGGGCAACCTGATCCTCGCCAACGGCACCTACAGCGGACAGGTGAAGTATGACTCAGGCTATACCGCCAACGTCACCGTCAACGAGGGAGCCGTCTGGAACCTGACTGCCGACACCAGCATCGGCACCCTGGTCAACAACGGCACCATAAATCGCAACGGCTACACGCTGACCACCACCAGCACCTCCGGCAGCGGCACCATCTATGAGACAACGGGCATCGACTCGGTTAATGGTTCTGAGTTAAAGGTTAATGGTTCTGAAGATTGCTACACGCTCGACGGTCGCAGGGCCAATGCACAGACTAAAGGTATTATCATCAAGCGCTCGGCCGAAGGACGCTTGCAAAGCAAGAATGGAAAAAAGATAATCAGGTAAACGACCGTTCTGCAGAAAAATAAAAAGCGGCATCCATATATTTGGGTGCCGTTTCTTTTTCAGATATAAAATCTATGCTCATTGATTGCCATTAGGTTTTGCCAATGTCGAGATTCCGTAAAATAGGTTGATACGGACTGCGACTGGGCAGAGCCTGAAGCAAGCAATTGGTGTCAAGAACGATGCGTCTCATAGACATAATTCGTATAGTAGTTATACCATCCTCTGACCCGCGGGTTTATCTCCCAGGCTATCTGGTTCACATGCCATTGCAACTTGCAATGAAGATTCCAAGACCTCATCGCCTCTTTTATCTTCTTCGCAGATATCCGGGCCACCAAAGAGGAAGTAGCCCATCTCGTCACCACGATTCAGCCGCCGACCCTAAAAAGACTTACATGTGTTTAAGCCACATAGAACAATAAACAGAGTTGTGGCGCGTTATTACAGACGTATGCGATGTCGTATCGACACATTAACGTTATTGCTGGGCTGCCTGACAGCGCTGGTAGCCTGTGGCCCTGATGCCGCCATGCGAAAGGGCGACAAGTACTACGTCATGGGCGAATATTTCGACGCTGCGGCGCAATATAAGAAGGCCTACGCGCAGACCCCTTCTAAGGAGAGGGCCCTGCGCGGTCAGCGCGCGTTGCGCCTGGCCGACTGCTATAGGCGTATCAACTACTCGCAGCGTAGCATTGCTGCATACAACAACGCCGTGCGCTACCACCAGGAGCGGCCGCAGGACCTCTACTATCTGGCCCTGCAGCAGCTGAAGAACGGCGCTTACAAGGCAGCAGAGAAGAACCTTCGTCAGGTAATGGACAGCCTGGAGGCCGGTGCGGTGGACAGCAAGCCGCGTGGCGACTCGCTGTCGAGCGAACAGCTGCGCTCACTGGTTCGCAACGGTTTGGAGACGGCCATCACTGCAGCCGGGCAGAAGGCGCTCGGCTCCAAATACACGGTGAAACGCCAGGACCTGTTCAACAGCCGGCGCTCGGAATACTCACCGGCGCTGGCCGGCGACTAGAGCGACCAGCTCTATTTTGCCTCCACGCGCAACCAGGCAGAGGGCGACGAGTATAGCGGCGTGTCGGGCGTGAAGCCTGCCGACATCTTCGTCGTACAAAAAGACGAGCAAGGACGATGGCTGCGGCCCGAGCAGGTTGAGGGCGGTCTGAACACCGAGCTGGAAGAGGGCACTCCGGCCTTCTCGCCCGACGGTCGGACGATGTATCTGACCGTGTGCCCTACCGACCCCGTCTCGCCGCGCTATGCACAGATAGCCACGGCGCAGCGCAGCGACGCGGCATGGGGTGCCTACAAGATACTGTCCCTGTCGAAAGACACGCTGTCGCTATATGCCCACCCCGCCGTCTCGCCCGACGGACAGTGGCTCTATTTCACCAGCAACATGCCGGGCGGCGTGGGCGGTCTCGACATCTGGCGGGCCCCACTCTATCAGTCGGGCGAGGTGGGAGCCGTGGAGAACCTTGGTTGGCCTATCAATACCGAGGGCGACGAGCAGTTTCCCACCTTCCGTCCCAACGGCGACCTCTATTTCTCAAGCAACGGTCATGTGGGCCTTGGCGGACTCGACATCTACATAGCCGAGCCCGACACGTCGCAGGCCAGTGGCTGGCGGCTCACCCACCCTGGCTATCCGCTCAACTCGCAGGCCGACGATTTCGGCATGACCTTCGAGGGACTGTACAACCGCGGCTTCTTCTGCAGCAACCGCGGCGACGCACGGGGCTGGGACCACCTCTACTCGTTTGAGAAGTCGGAGATACAGCACACGGTGAAGGGCTGGGTGTATGAGACCGACGGCTACGAGCTGCCCCAGGCCCTGGTCTATATGGTGGGCGACGACGGCACCAACCTGCGTCTGAGCGTCAAGGGCGACGGCTCGTTTCAGCAAGAGCTACAGCCCGGCGTCAGATATGTGTTGCTGGGCACATGCAAGGGCTACCTTAACCACAAGGAGGAGGTCCAGGTAGTGCAAGACACCATCAGCGACGAACAGGTGCTGCAGTTCTCGCTGGCCAACATCAAGGCACCGGTGCTGATAGACAACATCCACTTCGACTTCGACCGTGCCACGCTGCGCCCCGAGTCGTCGGCAGCTCTCGACACTCTGGTGCAGCTACTCAACGACAATCCCAACGTGACCATCGAGCTGTCGGCCCACACCGACAACCGCGGTGCCGACGAGTACAACCGCCGACTGTCGCAGGCCCGCGCCGAGAGCGTGGTGGACCATCTCATCGCCCACGGCATCAAGCCCGACCGCCTGACACCCGTGGGCTACGGCGAACAGCGACCAAAGACCGTGCGCCGACGGCTGGCCGAGCGCTATGCATGGCTAAAAGAGGGCGACGTGCTGACCGAGGACTTCATCAACGGCCTGAAAGACGACGAGCAGAAAGACGTGTGCCACCAGCTGAACCGACGCACAGAGTTTCTCGTGCTGCGCACCACATACGGACTGTTCGACGCGAAAAGCAAGTGACGACGCAGTTTTGGCACAACATTTGCAGCACTTGCGGTATCACAGTCAATCATATAAAGATACCACAACAGATATGCAAAAAGGCAACATCGGGGTTACGACAGAGAATATCTTCCCCGTAATCAAAAAGTTTCTCTACAGCGACCACGAGATTTTCCTGCGCGAGATGGTCAGCAACGCCATCGATGCCACACAGAAGCTGAAGACCCTGCACGAGAAAGGCGACTTCAAGGGCGAGCTGGGCGACCTGACGGTGCGCGTGGCCTTAGACAAGGACAAGGGCACCATCACCATCAGCGACCGCGGCATAGGCATGACCGAGGAGGAGATAGACAAGTATATCAACCAGATAGCCTTCTCGGGCGTCAACGATTTCTTAGAGAAATACAAGGACAACGCCAACAATATCATCGGCCACTTCGGACTGGGCTTCTACTCCAGCTTCATGGTGTCGAAGAAGGTGGAGATAGTGACCCGCTCGTATAAGGAGGGTGCCACGGCCGTGAAATGGAGTTGCGACGGCTCGCCGGAGTTCACCATCGACGCTGCCGACCGCGCCGACCGCGGCTCAGACATCATACTCTACATCGACGACGACTGCAAGGAGTATCTCGACCGCGAGAAGCTTCAGCAACTGCTCGACAAGTACTGCAAGTTCCTGCCTGTGCCTGTGGCTTTCGGCAAGAAGCAAGAGTGGAAAGACGGCAAGATGCAGGACACCGCCGACGACAACATCGTCAACAGTGTGGAGCCTCTGTGGGCCAAGCAGCCATCTACGCTCAAGGACGACGACTACAAGCAGTTCTATCGCACACTCTATCCTATGCAGGACGACCCGATGTTCTGGATACACCTGAACGTCGATTATCCTTTCAACCTGACGGGCATACTCTACTTCCCGCGCATCAAGTCGAACCTTGACCTGCAACGCAACAAGATACAGCTCTACTGCAACCAGGTGTTCGTCACAGACCAGGTGGAAGGCATCGTTCCCGAGTTTCTCACCCTGCTCCACGGTGTCATCGACTCGCCCGACATACCCCTGAACGTCAGCCGCAGCTATCTGCAGAGCGACCGCGAAGTGAAGAAGATTTCGTCGTATATCACCAAGAAAGTGGCCGACCGTCTGAAAGCTATCTTCAAGGAAGACCGCAAGCAGTATGAGGAGAAGTGGGACTCGCTCCGGCTGTTCATCTTCTACGGCATACTGTCAGAAACCGACTTCTACGACCGTGCCAAGGAGTTTGCCCTTCTGAAGGATGTCGATGGCAAGTTCTTCACCATCGACGAGTATCAGCAGCTCATCAAGGCCGAGCAGACCGACAAAGACGGCAACACCATCTTCCTCTATGCCACCAATGTCGATGAACAGTACTCCTACATCGAGGCCGCCAAGAAAAAGGGCTACTCGGTGTTGCTTATGGATGGCCAGCTCGACGTGCCTGTCATGCAGCAGCTGGAACAGAAGCTTGAGAAGTCGCGCTTCACACGCGTTGACAGCGACGTGATAGACCGCCTGATAGTGAAGGGCGACGACAAGCACGAGGCTCTGCCCCAGGACGAGGCTGACAAACTGTCAGACGTGTTCCGCTCCAGCCTGCCCAAGATAGACAAGACGGAGCTGATGGTGCAGGTGGCCGCCCTGGGCGAGCAGGAGCAGCCCGTGGTCATCACGCAGAACGAGTGGATGCGCCGTATGCACGAGATGGCGCGCCTGCAGCCGGGCATGTCGTTCTATGGCGAGATGCCTATGTCCATGCAGCTGGTGCTGAACAGCGACCACCGTCTGGTCAAGGAGATACTCTCCGAGCTCCACACTCAGCTCTCGGCCCAGCTGCAGCCCATCGAAGCCGAGCTGAAGGGACAAGAGGCCCGGCTGGCTGCCATACGTCAGCAACAGGAGAAGAAGAAGGCCGACGAACTTACCCAGGAGGAGAAAGACGAACGCACCAACACCGAGAAAGCCATCGACGAGCAGAAGCAGAAGCGCACAGACATTCTCGCTGCCTTTGCCGCAAAGCAGCCCGTGGTGAGCCAGCTCATCGACCTGGCACTGCTGCAGAACGGACTGCTGCGTGGCAAGAGCCTCGACGACTTCATCCGCCGCTCGGTAGATCTGATAAAGTGAGCCGTCGCGACAACGGCAAGACAGAGACACAAGCAAAGCCTTGTTGCCCAACGACATCAACGCAGAAGCGCAATTCCTACCTTCATGTAGGAATTGCGCTTCTGCCTTGATGTGGCTTATATCAAAACACCTCGTCTGTGCACGAAAGAGCATGGCAGAGACAAAAACAAAACCAGTCATTCATGGCGGGTTGACATAATTGCGTTTTTCGATGAATATGTTTTGCGTTTAGCTAAAAAAGACGTAATTTTGCAGCCGATTATGAACATATACCAATATCCAGAGACTAAGCAGTGGGCAGAGATATGCCGTCGCCCACATCTTGACTACACCCAGCTGAACAGCACCGTGGCAGGCATACTGTCTGATGTCCGTCAGCGTGGCGACGAGGCCGTGAGGCAGTATGAGGCGCAATTTGACCATGCCGAGCTTGAGCAGCTGGCCGTAAGCAAAGAGGAGTTTGACGAGGCCGAGAGCCAGGTGTCGTCCGAGCTGAAGGATGCCATACGTCTGGCCTGGCAGAACATCTATACATTCCATTCGGCCCAGTTGCACACAGCCGACGACGTACTGGTGCAGCCCGGTGTGCGCTGCTGGCAGCGCCTCATGCCCATCGACAAGGTTGGCCTGTACGTCCCGGGCGGCACGGCACCGCTGTTCTCCACGGTGCTCATGCTGGCCACGCCTGCCGTCATCGCCGGCTGTCCCGAGGTGGTGCTGTGCACGCCACCCATGCGCGACGGTCGTGTCAATGCTGCCGTGCTCGTGGCTGCACGCCAGGCCGGAGTAAAGCATGTCTATAAGGTGGGCGGCGTGCAAGCCATAGGAGCAATGGCCTACGGCACGGAGACAGTGCCCAAGGTCTATAAGATTTTCGGCCCCGGCAACCAGTATGTCATGGCAGCCAAGCAGCAGGTGTCGCTTGCCGACGTGGCCATCGACATGCCCGCCGGCCCGAGCGAGGTGTGCGTCATTGCCGACGCGCATGCCAACGCTGCCTTCGTGGCGGCCGACCTGCTGTCGCAGGCCGAGCATGGCATCGACTCGCAGGTCATGCTCATCACCACGTCGGAAGACATGCTGACACTGGTGCGCCGCGAGATAGACAGGCAGATAGAACAGCTGCCACGCAAGGAAATAGCCCGGCAGTCGCTCGGCAACAGCCGCCTGGTGGTGGTCAGCAACAGCCAGCAGGCCATAGACCTGGCCAACACATACGCACCCGAACACCTGATACTGCAGACCGACGACTATCACCAGCTGGTGTGGCAGGTGCGCAACGCGGGCTCGGTGTTCCTCGGACCCTGGGCCACGGAGAGTGCAGGCGACTATGCCAGCGGGACCAACCACACGCTGCCCACCCACGGACACGCCGTCAGCTACGGCGGCGTGGCACTCGACAGCTTCTGCCACCGCGTCACCTTCCAGGAACTGCACCCCGAGGGCATCGAAAAGATTGGGCCCGCCGTGGTCGCCATGGCTGAGGCCGAGGGACTCGAAGCACATGCGCAGGCAATGAGGGTCAGAATGGAAGAGCTGAGAGCTGAGAATTGAGAATTGAGAATTGAGACAAAAAAAAATGGAGCTGTCAAAACTGTTAAGACCCAACATAGCGTCGCTGGCCCCCTACAGTTGTGCGCGCAACGAGTTTCATGGCAAGCAGGCGCGCATCTATCTCGATGCCAACGAGAATCCGTTTAACGTTCCCTTCAACCGCTACCCCGACCCGCTACAGCTGCAGCTGAAGAGCTCCTTGTCTAAGCTCAAGGGCGTGCCGGCCGCGAACATCTTTCTGGGCAACGGCAGCGACGAGGCCATAGACCTGGTCTATCGTTGCTTCTGCCGACCGGGGGTGGACAATGTAGTGGCCATCGAGCCCACCTACGGCATGTATCGTGTCTGCGCCGACATCAACGACGTGGAGTATCGGCCCGTGCTGCTTGACGAGCGTTTCCAGCTCAATGCCGACCGGCTGCTTGCCGCTACCGATGCCGCCACTAAAGCCGTGTGGCTCTGTTCGCCCAACAATCCCACGGGCAACAGCCTGCTGCACGACGAAGTGATGCGGGTGATAGCGTCGTTTCAGGGCATCGTGGTGGTAGATGAGGCTTACATCGACTTTAGCGCCGAAGCATCGCTAACGCGGCTCCTTGCCACCCAACCTAACCTTGTGGTGCTGCAGACCATGAGCAAGGCCTGGGGCTGCGCTGCCATAAGGCTGGGCATGGCTTTCGCCTCGCGCGAAATAATAGATGTGTTCAACAAGGTGAAATATCCCTACAACGTCTCGCTGCCCACGCAGCAGGCCGCCCTTGAGCAGTTGCAAGACCCCTTTCAGACGGACAAGTGGGTTCGACAGTTGCTCGCAGAGCGCCAACAGCTCATGCAGGCCTTCGGCGAACTGCCCATCACGGAGAAGGTGTTCCCCAGCGATGCCAATTTCTTCCTGACGCGCGTGCGCGGTGCCCAGCATGTGTACGACTATCTGACAGACCAGGGCATCGTGGTGCGCAACCGCTCGCGGGTGACCCTCTGTGGCGAATGTCTGCGCATCACCGTGGGCACACGCAGCGAGAACACCGAGCTGATAGGTGCCCTGCGACGCTTAGGCTGACGGGCAAATGGTTGCAATATGTGTGAAACCCTATATGACAATAATCTTTTATGAACAAGACACTCTTTTCCCTGACGGCCACGCTTGCACTTAGCATGGCCTTAGCTGGCTGCAACAACGCTCGCCAGCAGAACAACAACCAGGCTGCGGCCGCCGAGACATCGGCTGCCGACAGCACAGCCGCCGAAACACCGGCCGTGGCCGAAGAGGGCCAGATGGCACCCGACTTCACCCTGCAGGACATCGACGGCAAGAGCTTCACCCTGAGCAGCCTGAGGGGTAAGACCGTGGTGCTCGACTTCTGGGGCTCGTGGTGCCCGTGGTGCCTGCGCGGACTGCCTAAGATGAAGGAATACTACGCCAAGTACAGCGGCCGTCTGGAGATAGTTGGCATCGACTGCATGGAGGAGCAAGACGACTGGAAAGCCTGCGTGAAAGAGAACCAGATTCCCTGGACGCACGTCTATAATCCCACCGACGACGACAGTCTGCAACGTGCATACCGTCTTGAAGGCTACCCGCATAAGGTGGTCATCGGCGCAGACGGGCGCGTGCTCAAGATGTTTGTTGGCGAGGTGCCAGAGTTCTATCCATATCTCGACGAGTTGCTTGCAGCAAAGTAGCACAACTCAAAAACTCAACAACTCAAAAACTCAAAACTCAAAACTCAACAACTAAACAACTAAACAACTCAAAAACTCAACAACTCAACAACTCAACAACTAAACAACTAAACAACCGAAATACTTAAAAAACGTAAAATATCAGCAGATTTTGTTGAAAATATTTGGAACAATCAGGAAAACTGCGTACCTTTGCAGCAGAAATCATAAGTGAATGGTTCACTTGCATTTTATTTGGCAAGTACGATCTATATTTTAATCATTTTCCAAAGATTGT
>JAILBT010000075.1 GCA_024680755.1 Prevotella sp.
TGTATGCAAATTTAGTGAATATAATGCAAAAACAAAAGTTTCTATGTGTTTTATTGCAATCTTTAACAATGGAGCATTGAAAAGAGTGCTCCAGTAACTTAAATGGAGCACCTATTGGGTCAGGGGACTCTGATCCGTTTGGCCCGTTCTTTTTAGGATAGTCGCAAGCATATACAAGCCTTTCTCCGTACAAGCCTTAGGTAGTGAACGGCTCTTGGCTGATAGATTTGTGGTCGAAATTTTCGACCGCAAATCCTTTAACTCGTCTGATGTCAAAACAAACATATAATCCTCAGGGAACTTGTCGGGATTGTTCTTTACAGCTTCATTTACCCTCTTCGTTTCTACCCCGTACAAGGCCGCGACATCTGCATCAACGATGACGGGTTGCTGTCTGATTTCTACTACGTAACTCTTAACGAGTGAATGCAATATTGGAAATAGCTTGTCACTCATGAAGGAATTTCTTGGTTGTATTTTCTGTTTATCCATATTATTTATAAACTCATTGGCACAAGCCCTAATTTGTTAATACTCTCGTTGGCTTTCTGTATTGTTCATATATTACTATCTTCTGATTCGCTTAGAGATTCTTGAATCTCATGAAGTTTCTTCTGTAGTAGGGCTTTATCTGGCAAGCATAGCTGATACTCGGCTACCATTGTTGGAGATAGGCTGCGACTTAAAGCATATTCTACGACAGCATCATCCTTGTCTTTGCAGAGCAGGATGCCTATGCTGGGATTTTCCTTGGGCTTCTTTACATCCCGATCAAGTGCCTCTAAGTAGAAGTTTAACTGACCCAGATGTTCTGGCTTGAATTTTTCCATCTTCAACTCGAATGCAACAAGACATTGCAATTCACGATGATAGAATAGCAAGTCTATCCGGAAATCGCTATTGCCTACTTGTAGGCGATATTCTTCATCAATGAAAAGGAAGTCTTTCCCAAACTCCAAGACAAAGTCTTTCATTCGGGCAATGAGGGCTTTCTTCATCGTATTTTCATGTTCATGTTCATAGTCCTTGCCGCCAATGAACTCTAATACATATTGGTCTCTGAAAATCTGTTCTGCCTGAGGTGCTATTTCTCTCATCACTGGTGAGAGTTTTGGAGTTCCTACAACATTCCGTTCATAAAGGGCACTATCTATCTGACGATCCAATTGACGCGTAGAAAGTCTGTTATGAATACACAACTGCAAATAGAATAAACGTTCATCTGCCGACTTTGAACGGCTCATAATCGTAAGATTGTTGGTCCAACTAATTTGTCTCAGCAGTGCTGAGAGTTTTTCGTCAGCATCCTTATATGTCTCATAAAACTGCTTCATGCGCCAAAGATTCTTGTCAGAAAATCCTTTGACTTCAGGGCTGTTCTTCTCATTATAGTCTGCTAATTGCTTAACCACACCATCGCCCCATTCTGAAACAGAAATCTTGTCGGAGATATACCTGCCAACTTTCCAATATAAATCTATCAGAGAAGCATTGGCCAGTCGTACCACTTCGTTACGAGTATGCTGAATCATGGTGACGATTTCAGCAAATTGGTCTTTTCTATCCACAAATTGTGATATCTTCTCATTCATAATAGAGTCTATTTTGTCGAGTTCAACAAATCTTTAATATCCACATCAAGGATGTGGGCAATTTTAGTGAGGGTGGGGAGGTCTGGCTGTGATGTGTTGGTACACCACTTTGAGACTGTTGCAGGGTCTTTGCCTAATTCTTCGGCCAGCCACTTGCCTGTTCGCTTTTTCTCAACGAGGACAACTTTGATTCTGTTAATATCTTCAGTCATTGGATAAATATATTGATGTCTGACGCAAAGATATAAAATTAATAGCAGAAATTCAAGAATCTGGTAGGTAAATAGAATATTTTTATTGTTTTTTAAGATTAGTGTGGTTCATCGTAACTACTCGGTCCTCTACAAGTAGTTTCATTTGACAGCCATGTTTCTTCCTCATACCTTACGTAACTCTTCTGTATAGCCTTCCTGCTCATAAAACTTTTTGTTTTGTTGTGGCGTCAGTTCCAGAAAATCGTCATCCTTTGGCATAAAGCCTAAAGCCATACTTTTCGTTATGGCTGGTCCTGCACCGAAGAGTACGTCGAAAAGGTCCATCCTGGCTGCAAGTTGGTTAAGATTTTCTTTCATTACTAAACAAAAAGGTGCAGACATCTTTTATGCCTGCACCTTACCTTATTAATATACTAATCTGTTACTTCACCTCCTCGAAGTCGCCGTCCTGAGTGGTGTTGTTGTCGCTACTCTGCGTAGTCTGTTGGCCGCCGAATGGACCTTGCTGTCCGCCGGGCTGCTGTCCGCCTGCCTGACTGTACATCTTGGCTGAGGCTGCCTGCATGACCTGGTTGAGGTTGTTGATGGCCGTGTCGATGGCTGCGATGTCGCCGCTCTTGTGGGCGTCCTTCAGCTGCTGCACAGCCTGCTCCACATTGGCCTTGTCGGCCCCCAGCTTGTCGCCATTCTCTTGCAGGAAGGTCTCGGTGGAGAAGATCATCGAGTCGGCTTGGTTCAGTTTGTCGATGCGTTCGCGCTCACGCTTGTCGTTCTCGGCATTCTTTTCAGCCTCAGCTTTCATGCGGTTGATTTCGTCTTGCGACAGTCCCGAGCTGGCCTCGATGCGTATCTTCTGCTCTTTGCCGGTGGCCTTGTCTTTTGCCGAGACGTTCAGTATGCCGTCGGCGTTGATGTCGAACGTCACCTCAATCTGGGGTATGCCGCGACGTGCTGGGGCTATGCCAGTCAGGTTGAACTGGCCTATGGACTTGTTCTGTGCGGCCAAGGGGCGCTCGCCCTGCAGCACATGTATGGTCACTTCGGTCTGGTTGTCGGCGGCTGTTGAGAACACTTGGCTCTTTGTGACAGGCACTGTGGTGTTGGCATCGATGAGCTTGGTCATCACTCCGCCCAGGGTCTCGATGCCGAGTGTCAGAGGTGTCACATCAAGCAGTATGATGTTCTGTCCTGCCTCCTGGTTCAGAATGGCACCTTGAATGGCTGCGCCCACGGCCACCACCTCGTCGGGGTTGACACCCTTTGACGGTTCCTTGCCGAAATAGTTTTTCACCAGCTGCTGCACGGCAGGTATTCGGCTACTGCCGCCAACGAGAATGACCTCGTCGATGTCTGAGGGTTGAAGGCCGGCATCACTCACTGCGTTTTGGCACGGCTTGAGGCAAGCCTGTATCAGACTGTGTGCCAGCTGCTCAAACTTAGCCCTTGTGAGCGTCTTGACCAGATGCTTGGGGCCTGTTTGGTCGGCCGTGATGTACGGCAGGTTGATTTCTGTTGATGTTGAGCTTGACAGTTCGATTTTAGCTTTTTCGGCAGCCTCTTTCAGTCGCTGCATGGCCATCGGGTCTGCCGAGAGGTCGCCTCCGTAGTCGGCGCGATATTCCTGCACCAGCCAGTCGATGATGACCTGGTCGAAGTCGTCGCCACCCAGGTGTGTGTCGCCATTGGTCGAAAGCACTTCGAATGTTCCGTCGCCGCAGTCAAGTATGGATATATCGAATGTTCCACCTCCGAGGTCGAACACGGCTATCTTCATGTCCTTGTTGGCCTTGTCAATACCGTATGCCAGCGCTGCGGCAGTTGGTTCGTTCACGATGCGTCGCACCTTCAGTCCGGCTATCTCGCCAGCCTCCTTTGTTGCCTGACGTTGTGAGTCGCTGAAATAGGCAGGCACTGTGATGACGGCCTCGGTAACGTCCTGTCCGAGATAGTCTTCGGCAGTCTTCTTCATCTTCTGCAGAATCATGGCCGAGATTTCCTGTGGTGTGTAGTGGCGTCCGTCGATGTCCACACGCGGATAGCCTCCTTCGTTGACGACGCTGTAAGGCACGCGGCTTATCTCTTTCTCCGTCTGTTGCCAGTTCTCGCCCATGAAGCGTTTGATGGAGTAGATAGTCTTCCTGGGGTTTGTGATGGCCTGTCGTTTGGCAGGGTCGCCAATCTTTCGCTCGCCTCCGTCAACAAAGCCTACCACAGATGGTGTCGTGCGTTTGCCCTCGCTGTTGGCTATCACAGTGGGCTCGCTGCCCTCGAAAACGGCCACGCATGAGTTGGTCGTTCCTAAATCAATACCGATAATTTTTCCCATAGTTGTATTTTTTTTTGTTTTCTTATTTATTTGTCTGTCGTAGTGTGTCGTCCGGCTGTTGGTTGCAGCCAGGTGTCACGCAATTTATTCTGCAAATGGTGTGCCAAACTTTTACGGAGGTGTCATGTTGTCAGTTTTTGCGTTCTTTTCTTGCTTCTGTGTGGCTGTCAGTGTATGGCCTAAATGAAAGCGACACCGCAGGTGTGCTGCCTGTGGTGTCGCTTTGGTCTTATGTGGTATTGGCTTACTCGAAGTCGAACAGCTTGGCACGCGAGGCGGCCACTTCTTCCTTTGTATCATTGAGTTGCTGGCGCAGCTGATCCACGCTGATGGCATTGAGCTTGCCTAATGGCTGCAGCACGTTGAGCATCTGCAGGAGCTGCGGGTTGTATTCGGACAGCTCTTCGAAGGCATCGAGCAGCAGCACGATGCGATATGTTATGTCCTCGGCATCTTTGTCGGTCATCTTCGACAGCAGTATGTCTTGGTTGACAGACAGCAGGTAGGTCTGTTCCACGATGCTCGTTGCAGCCGACTCCCAGAAATGATTGGCCCGTCCGTTTTCTTCCTCCAGTTTGTAGAGTTTTTTGTTCATCTCTTCAAAGTTGTCTTTGGTGTATTTTATGTCGCCTTTCAAAGAAAGCTTCAGTGCGGGGTCGTTTATCTCGGACGTAAGTTTCTCGATGGCAGGTGTCCATACGTCTTTCATGTCGTAGAGTGCAGCCACTTCCTTGTCGATGCTAAACACGGTGAAGGCGCGATACATGGCAGAGAGTGTCTCTGTCTTGCCAGCCAGCGACTCTGGTGTGAAGAGATAGTCTGGCAGCACTTTTTTCTGTTCGGCCGACAGTGTGGGTTTGCCGCTTTCGTCGATGCCAAAGAGTCCGCGCTGTTGCAGTCCGAGCCAGATGTTTGTCAGGCTGTCAAGTTGTACGTTCATGCCAGCCTTGATCTGTTGCTCTTCAAAGGTTTGCTGTGTGTCTGTAGCAGTCTCTGCCGGTTTTTGCTTACCTGTGCATGCGGTCATGGCCATTGCCACTACTGCAGCCATTGTCAATGTGGTTTTTTTCATTGTTGTAATTGGAAGTTAAAGGTTTTATGTTTTGTGAATTGTTGTTTGTGCTTTGTGTTGTCCGTACTGTTTGTCACTGTCTCAGATATCGGCCTGGTCTGTCAGTATAGATAAGTATGGATGTGAGCGCGGCCATCAGCATGAGCATAGCCAGGTTCCACCACAGGGTGGGTATCTCGGCCTGTCCGAGCTGTTTGTATGCAGAGTAGAAGGGTGCTTGTCCGTCGCTTGTGGTCGGCGCGAGATAGACCTGTCCCACGAGTGGGACGATATGTCCGTCTGTAATCTTGAATGTTTCTGGTGCTGTGGCATTGATCAGCACGTTTTCCAGTTGCCTGTTGGTGTGGCTGGCTTTGAACTGTCTGTAGGCCTGACGTCCCATCTGTTTAATCGTGTTGCATACGATCCAGTCTGCCTCAAGTGTGGCAGCGTTGCCCCGTTTCAGGAAGACGGAGTCGGCCTGCAGAAAATAGTCTTTCAGCGATGCATAGCTGCTGTCGCCCTGATATGGTTGCAGGCCGGCTTGTTTTGCCAGGTGGGGCAGCTCGGTAGCTATAACGAGCTGGTGTATTAGTTTGACTTCCTGTCCAGTCTCTTGTTCGTGGTGCATGGTCTCCAGTTGTGTCTCCAGTTCTGACAGATAGACCATGCGGTTATACTGGTGCTGATATTGTCTGCGGTGGCAGTCGAAGAGCTGTGCCTCGTGTGCGTTGGATGTGAATGTGGTCACGGCCAGGGCTTCGTAGGCCCAGCGTGATGGGATGATGTTGCCTATCAGCGGAACGTTGCCTGTGGTGCTTCGTCTGTTCAGGTCGTTGAAATCGACCACCACTCCGCACAGCAGTATCTGTGGTATAAGCAGCAGTGGTATGCTGATGTATATGGCCACCACGCTGTTGAGGCACTGCGACAGTAGCAGCCCCGTGAGGCTGGCGACGAAGGCAGTGGCAAACAGTGTGATCCACCAGACGGCAAACAGGTCGTTGAAGCCCATGATGGTCTGTCCCACGAGCACGAAGAGTCCTGTCTGCAGTAGCGTGACACCGGCCAGGAGCGTTATCTTCGACGAGATATAGCTGCTGTATGACAGCTGTAGGAATTTCTCGCGTTTCAGCAGGCTTCGGTCGCGTATTATCTCTTCGGCCGAGCCGCTCATGCCGATGAATGTTGAGACGATGACGGCCATGAAGAGGAACGACACGAAATTCTTGTTGTCTGCCAGGGTATAACCGCTGTCGGGTGCATAGCGTGTCAGCCACGAGCAGACGACGGCCAGCAGTGGTGCTTCAAGCAGGGTGATGAGCATGTACTGCCGATTGGTGATTTTTGTTGCTACGTTGCGCTGCAACTGTATGACGAACTGCTTCAGCGGTCCCGGCTTTGCCTGGTTGTTTGGTTGTTTGGTCGTTTGGTCGTTGGGTTGTTTGGTTGTCTGGTCGTTTGGTTGTTTGGTTGTTGGGGTGTTTGGTTGTTTGGTCATGGCAGCTTTGGCTTGCTGCTGTTCGAGATACATCTTGTGCCACTCTTGTGGCGTTGTCTTTCGCTCGTCGCTGATGGAGCCGGTGTTGTCAATGGTTTTCTCGTTGATGATGTTCAGCACCACCTCTGGATTCACGTTGCCGCATGTGGGACATGTGCTGGTTTCGGCATCGGCATAGTTGGCGGCGGTCTTAAAGTAGGTGATGGCATCGATGGGATTGCCGTCGAAGACGGGGTAGCCGCCTCGGTCCAGCAGCCACAGTCTGTCGAACAGCTTGTACACCTCGCTTGACGGCTGGTGTATGTTTACGATGATGAGCCGTCCCTTGTATGTCTGCTCCTTCAGCAGTCCCACCACATGTTCGGTGTCGGCCGACGAGAGTCCGCTGGTGGGTTCGTCGAGCATGAGCACAGCCGGTTCGCGTATCAGTTCCAGTGCAATGTTTAGTCGCTTCCGCTGTCCGCCGCTGATGGTTTTGTTCAGTGGCGAGCCCACCTTCAGGTCTTTGGCGTTTTCCAGTCCCAGGCTTTTCAGCACTTCCGTCACTCGCCTGTCTATGTCTGCGTGGCTCATCTTGCCGAAGCAGAGGCGTGCGGTGTAATAGAGGTTCTGATAGACCGTGAGCTCTTCTATCAGCAGGTCGTCTTGTGGCACGAAGCCAATGAGCGATTTGACTGCAGGGTCTGAGCTGTCGCGTCCGTTGATGGTTAGCGTGCCCTGTTGTGGCTTCAGTGTGCCGTTGAGCAACGAGAGCAGGGTGGTCTTGCCTGTGCCAGAACCACCCATGATGGCCACCAGTTCTCCGCTGTGCAGGGTGAAGCTCAGGTTGTGCATGCCGTTGTCGCTGTTTGGAAAGCGGAAATTGATGTTTCTGCCTGAGAAGGTTACGTTGTTGTTGCCGGCTTTCTTGTAAGCCTGGCGCAGGGTGGAGTAATAGAGTGGGGCCCCCTTGTGGTTTTTGAGCACACAGCTCTCGTGCCATGTCTGGAAAACGCCGGCCACCACGGGCACGTCGTTGAGCAGCACCGCGTCGTGTCCCACGTATGTGAACAGCATCCTGTGGTCGGCCTCTATCCATAGCGTGCGAATATATCCGTCATATCCGTTGAAGTGCTGCAGCTTGACCTGGTCAGACGTGTTGCCCTCGACAAAGTCGTTGAAGACCTGCGCCATTGCGCTATCGACCCCGAAGTGGCCGGCAATGGTATGAAAGAGTTGGTCGGCGCTGTCCACATGGCCGCCGGTCTGCTGGCAAAACTCCAGCAGGCGCAGATAGAGCAGCTTCAGTTCCGGTGCAGATATGGCACCTCTCATGTTGTTGGTTATCTGCAGGACGATCGCGTCCTTGTCTGTCACGGAACTGCCTTCGGAGTACAGCTCGAACAGGTCGGAATATAGGTCTAAGTATTGCTGTTTGTTGCGCAGACCGAAATAGCCACCGAGATAGTTGTCGAGCAGTTTGACGCATTGCTCATAGTTGCTGCTGCTGCGCACGCTGAGCAGAGCGAACAGGTTGAGCAGGCCTGATATGATGGTGTCGTTTATCATTTGACGATTTCCGTTCTCTTGCAGTTCTTATTTTTGCGGGCATGGCATAATCGCGTGCAAAAATACATAAAAAAATCAGATAAAAAAAATTTGCCTCTTTTTTTATTGCTGTACTTATGCATTACAGCCGTTGCCAACAAATGTGTGGCATTGCCCACCGTGTGTTGTGTCCGTGGCCATTCCTGCCGCGTCATGTCGCGTTGTGTGTCTATACTTCGGCGGCAAAGTCATTGTGGGTAAAGTGGTTGCCGGCCGTCAGCGGTCATACGAGTCGAGCTGCCCACAGGTGTGTTCCTTTCGGATGCACCTGTAGGGCAGCTCGCTCTTGTCTGTTTGCCTGTGTCAACGCTTATGCTCAGACGATGCCTTGGGCCATCATGGCCTTGGCAACCTTCATGAATCCGGCCACGTTTGCACCTTTCACATAGTTGATATATCCGTCGGCCTCTGTGCCATACTTGACGCAGTTCTCGTGTATGTCGTTCATGATACGCTTCAGGTAGTCGTCCACCTCCTTGGCTGTCCATGAGAGTCGCTCAGAGTTCTGGCTCATCTCCAGTCCGCTCACGCTCACGCCGCCAGCGTTTGAAGCCTTTCCGGGCGAGTAGAGTATCTTTGCGTCCTGGAAGATTTTGATAGCCTCGGGCAGTGTGGGCATGTTGGCGCCTTCGGCCACGGCAATCACTCCGTTGTCAACCAGGGCCTGTGCTTCCTCGGCGTTGACCTCATTCTGTGTGGCGCAAGGCAGTGCGATGTCTCCCTTCTCGTGCCAGGGGCGTGCGCCGGCTACATATTTTGCGGTGGGATACTCTTCCACATATTCCTTGATGCGTCCGCGCTCCACGTTCTTCAGTTCCATGATGTAGTCGAGCTTCTCGCGGCTTATGCCGTCGGGGTCGTAGATATAGCCGTCGCTGTCGCTCATGGTCATGGGTATGGCCCCCAGCTGCAGACACTTCTCGGCAGCATACTGTGCCACGTTTCCTGCACCCGAGATGAGCACCTTCTTGCCGGCCAGCTCAATGTTGCGCGTCTGCAGCATCGAGTTGAGGAAATAGACGGTGCCATAGCCGGTGGCCTCTGGACGTATCAGCGAGCCGCCAAACTGTATGCCCTTGCCTGTCAGCACGCCCTGGAACTGGTGTGTCAGCTTCTTGTACTGGCCAAACATGTAGCCCACCTCACGTCCGCCAACGCCTATGTCGCCTGCGGGAACGTCCTCGTCGGGACCGATATGCCGGTAGAGCTCGTTCATAAAGGCCTGGCAGAAACGCATCACCTCGGCATCGCTCTTGCCGCGCGGCGAGAAATCGCTGCCGCCCTTGGCACCACCCATAGGCAGCGTGGTCAGCGAGTTCTTGAATGTCTGCTCAAAAGCCAAGAACTTCAGTATGCCCAGGTTGACCGACTTGTGGAAACGTATGCCGCCCTTGTAGGGGCCTATTGCGTTGTTGTGCTGAATGCGATAGCCCATGTTGGTCTGGATGTTGCCCTTGTCGTCGGTCCACGTTACACGGAACTCCACAAGGCGGTCGGGTATGCAGAGGCGCTCTATCAGGTTGGCCTTCTCAAATTCGGGGTGCTTGTTATACTCTTCCTCTATCGTGGGAAGAACCTGACTGACGGCCTGAATGTATTCAGGCTCACCGGGGAAACGCTGCTTGAGCATTTCAACTACGCTAGCTGCATTCATAATCTTTTTACGTTAAAAACTATTGTGTGTGAATAATTATGCCTGTCGGATACTGTCCATTAGCAACTGTAATTCTGTTTCCGCTTGCAAAAGTACACTTTTGTCGTTATATTATAAAGAAAACGGAAGATTTTTTGATAAAAATCTTCCGTTTTCTTAATCTCGGTTAAGTGGTTGCATGTTTATGCTTCTAATTGTTACTTTTTTCACACAACACTCTCCATAGGCTGTCGCCTTCGGGCAGCGGGGCATCGAGCTTGACAGCCTGCTTTGACACGGGGTGCTGAAACTCTATCCTTCGTGCCAACAGCGATATGCTTCCGTCTGGATTCGATCGCGGTGCGCCGTATTTCAGGTCGCCCCTGATAGGGCAGCCCATAGCTGCCAGCTGGCAGCGTATCTGGTGGTGCCGTCCGGTCAGGAGCTGTATCTCGAGCAGGCAATAGCGTTCAGAGCAGCCTATCAGCTTGTATCGCAGTATCGCTTCCTTTGCTCCTGGCTTCTGTTTGTCGTGTGCGTATGACTTGTTCTGCTTCTCGTTGCGCACAATCCAGTGGCGCAACTCTCCCTCGTCTGTAGCGGGCCGTTTCCCGACGATGGCCCAGTATGTCTTGTGTACCTGGCCAGTGCGGAACATGTCGTTCAGTCGTGTCAGGCATTTTGATGTGCGAGCAAACACGACAAGCCCGCTCACCGGACGGTCAAGCCTGTGTGGTACGCCGAGAAAGACGTTGCCCGGTTTGTTGTAGCGCTGCTTGATGTGCGCCTTGACAAGTTCGCAGAGCGGAGTGTCGCCTGTCTTGTCGCCTTGGACTATCTCTCCGCTCTGCTTGTTGACGATGATGATATGGTTGTCTTCGTAGATGACCTCCATGTGCTCCGGGTGTGTGTCTATCTATCCCTTTGTGTGGTCAATGTCGTAGGTTTGTTTGGCTTGGTGGCAAATCACATGTTCATTCCGCCGTCCACCTGTATGACCTGACCGGTCACATAGCTCGACATGTCGCTGGCCAGGAATGTGGCCACGTTTGCTATATCCTCGACGGTTCCTCCCCGGCGCAGGGGAATCTTCTTTATCCAGTCTTGTCGCACGTTGTCTGGCAGTGCCTGTGTCATGGCCGTGTCGATGAAGCCCGGTGCAATGGCGTTGGCTCGTATGCCGCGCGACCCCACTTCCTGTCCGATGCTCTTGGCCAGTGCTATCAGTCCGGCTTTTGACGCGGCGTAGTTGCACTGTCCGGCATTTCCGTGCACACCCACAACTGAGGCCATGTTGATGATAGAGCCAGAGCGCTGGTGCATCATTACCGGTGTCAGTGCATGAATGAAATTGAAGGCCGACTTCAGGTTTACAGCTATCACGGCATCCCATTGCTGTTCTGTCATGCGTAGCATGAGTCCGTCCTTAGTTATTCCGGCGTTGTTTACCAGTATGTCCACTCGTCCGAAGTCTTCCACCACTTGCTTGACCACCTGTTCCGTTTGTTCAAAGTTGGCAGCATTGCTGGCATAACCCTTGGCCTTGACTCCCTTGGCGGCTATCTCGGCCTCGGTGGCCTGTCCGTTCTCGTCAATAACCAGGTCGGTGAAAGCCACGTTGGCGCCCTCTTCGGCAAATTTGATGGCAATGGCCTTGCCAATGCCGCGTGCTGCACCGGTGATGAGTGCAGTCTTACCTTCCAGTAATCCCATTTCTTAGTTTATTTCTGTTGTTAATGTTTAATTATGTATGTGTACATTATATTTAGTAAGTATGGTCGTGTGTGTGTTCTGCCTGGTCCTCAGTGGCCTTTATGGTTTCTGCCAGGCTTGGCTTGTTCTTGCCCAGCGCTCCATATACGAAGCGTGCAACTAAGGGTTTGCTGGCCTCTACGCTCAGTCCGCGTGCTATGCGGCCGTAGATGTATGGCACCTCCAGACCTTTTATGCAATAGTGTGTGATGTCTGCCACCAGGTCAACGTTCTCAATGTCAAACTCGCCGCTTGCCTTGCCGTCGGCATAGACCTTGCGGAACAGCTCCACCTCGGCATCGTCGAAATTCTTGCGCACCTTTTCCACCATCCATATATTTCGGAAAAATTCGGCCCTCAGATTGCCGTTGCGCACCACGGTCTCGCGTATTGAGTGCAGGTGGGTGTATATCAGCTCTATCACTTTCTCCTGTGGCGGTATGTCTCGTGCCGCCACCTCGTCCAGTCTGTCGCTGAGTCGCTCCAGTTCGGCTTCTATGACGGCATAGTAGATGTCTTCCTTCGATTTAAAATAGGTGTAAAGTGTTCGTCGCCCTTTGCCAGACTGCAATGCAATGTCGTTCATGGTTGTGGCTTCCAAGCCGTTCTTGGCAAATAGTTGACGTGCTACGTCAACGAGCTTTTGTCTTGTCTTTGAAACTGACATAAATCTTTTCTCCTTAGTGTGTTTGCACATTGCATAATTGCTGTGCAAAGATAGGCTAATTATAGCTAATAACAAAATTTTTGTGGCTCTTTTGACGTTATTTTGCGCATGAGTGATAAAAAAGTGGAAAAATATTTGGTGGTTTGTCGAAAAGTGTGTACCTTTGCACCCGCAAATGAGAAACATCGCGGAGTGGAGCAGTTGGTAGCTCGCC
>JAILBT010000121.1 GCA_024680755.1 Prevotella sp.
GAGAGTGTAACTGCCAAAGTAATTAAGATTGCTAAGGATAAACTACAGCTCACAGTTGAACAGTCACCTATAGTTCAATGGATTCAACAGCAACTGGAACACAATAGGCAAGAACAATTCATTGAAGATCAAAAAAGGTCAAATCATCGCGGTTTTCATTTGTAAGATAGTGCTAAGGCTGATTCTATCGGCCTTAGCACCTGACCTATTCTGTCATTCTTCAATGTATTTTTTTATCTCTTTGGCCCACCTGTCATACGCCTCTGGACGAAGATGAACTCCGTCACGAGTCAGTTCCTTCGGCATGATCCCATCAACTTCGTACAGCTTATATAAGTCAATGTATACACACCCTTTCTGTGCTGCGATTTTCTGAACAAGTTCATTACACCTTGCTATTTTTTCTTTGCTGAAGCCTTTTCCCGCCTTCATAGATGGATTAACAGGCAGTATACTTTGAAGATATATCTTTGCTGTGGGTACTTCCAGCTTGATAGAGTCAACCATTGTGGCATATTTCTCAGTGAAGACCTTTTCAGTTTGTATATGTAGCCCATTGATTCCTGCCATTATGAAGACCTTTTCTGGATTGACAGCCTTTATTTGATTGGTGCGGAGCAACATTCCATCTGTATTATCTCCGGGATAACCTAGATTGCAGATCTTTACATTTGGGAAATACTTTTCAAAGCTACTCCCACAAGTTATCGAATTACCAAAGAAAACAACATCCATATCAAGATGGAGTTTTTCAAGTGTATTGGTCCATCCTCGAATACTCCAATAGTCTCCACGTTTGACAGGGTCTAATTTCATAATTCCAAGTCTCTCAAGTTTACTATTGATATAGTTCGTTTTTACACAACCGATAAAGATTATTACAGTTAAAAGGAGTACATTTCCAATGAGAGAAACCCAAAGTCCACATTTTTTCAATCCAATTCTTTTCATTTCTAAAATGACAAAATGCCCGCCAAACACCCCGAATCGGACTGGTTATATTTGATGTTCTGTTGACTACAAAAGAAAAGCGGGGTATCTGGCTTCTGCTCGTTTGCGATTCGAGGCCTACCACAGCCAAGCAAGTAAACGAACAGAGTGATACCCACGCCGTTGGTATATATAGTACGCCCCTAAAGGTGTGCTTGATGGCGTGGTTAGCCATCGGCACACCAACGGGAACGGTATATACCTACCCGCAGCACCAACCTCTGCTAAGTTCTTGACTTGCTTTTCGAGTGTGGTAGTTTCGAATCGCCAAAAACAAAGCGTCAGCGACGCATTCCAAAATGTAGTGCTCCCTCCCTATAGCCGCTCCGACCTCTTGCAAGGTGGCACGGCGTGAGTTAGCGGGTGCAAAGTTACTCATTTTTTTGCAAGAATAATAGATAAATAGGTATAAAAATGCTCTTTTGCTCTCATTTATACTCAAAGACGTATTCCCAATATATTAGGATCTACAAGATAAGATGCCACGGCAATCAATAATTACCGTGACATAATCATGATCACTTTACACCTTTGCAATCTTTTCTATTGCTACGAGTGTGAGACTTTACATGAACAATTTTCCCATTCTGTTTTCTGACATACTTAGGAATTCGATTGAACTTGCGTCCTTTTCCGTCTTGCGCCATAAGCATCATTTCCTGTCCTTTGGCAGGGGTCTTACAATTGCCGTCAATATTAACGGTGATGCAAAAGTAAAACAGTTAAGTGGAATCTACAAGTCAGTAAATTTTTTACTTATACTTCCTAACGATCATTCTTGGCGTAACTTCAACAAATCAAAGTACATCAAGCGAGTGTCTAACTTGACTGGAGTATCTTTCTTCCCCATAGTATAGGCAAATTCCTGTTCTTCTGTGGGGAAAAGAGGACGAAAGTCATTCTTCTCGTAGAACGAAAGAACTTGTGGGTCATTGACAGCATCAACAATTACAAAACGGCAACCTGTCTTATTGGTACTGGAGTAAAACCAACCCTTAACAAAGTCAAGTGCTTCGCTACCAACACCCTTTCCAGCAAACTCGCTGCTGACACCAAGGCGACCAATCAACACACCTGGGTATCTGCGTAGAGGTTTCTCATGATGGGTGAGACTCTTCATGTAGTCACGGCGACTACGAGGGAGATCATAGATACGGATGCTATCATTGGAAACAGTCAGAGCACAAACAATCTTTGATGGGTCACTATTCAAACGAAAGCAATATGTCTTTCCCATCAAGTAGTAAGCATAGCGAGTTGCATCATTCAAAAAGAAATCGTCCAGATCTGCATTGCCACATGAAAAAGGCTGACAGGTGGCGAGTACGTCCTCTGTCAGTTCAAAGAATGTGCATTGCTCTATCAAGAAAGACATATGCAAATCCGTATATTACAGCATCCCTGCCTTGCTCAGTATCTCATGAGCCATCAGACAAAGAGGATGCTGATCCTTGTTCTTGTTTCCCTTAAAGTCACGCTCGGCTTCTTCTGCACGCCGAAGAAACTCGCGTGCTTCCTTGCCTTTCAGCGTGGGGATTGCTTTGATTGCTGTTGCCATTTCTATATCTCCTTTTCTAATTCTTGGCGCAAAGTTACGATATTTTTCTGAATCGACAATGCTGTTGCCAAGAATTATATAAATATTTTGAGTTTAGTACGTCTCTTTGCTATATATACGCAACACAAACTAAACTTTCTTTTCCCTTAAGGTTGATATTTACTTTAAGGGAAAAAGATAAGTTCAGAGTATGTCTATATCTGCCTGTGTCTCTTAGGCTCTCATAGGCTTTTCCTGGGTCCTTCTGGGTTTTTCTAGGACATCCTAGGACATCCTAGGCTTTCCTAGGTCTTCCTATGTCCTCCTATGACTTCCTATGTTTTCCTATGCTTTTCTATGTTTTCTGGGATCTCTTAGCAGCTCCTTAATTGTAGAAATTCCACGACACACCCACTCTCAGGCGCATGCCGTTGGTGGGATAGTGTGGTGCGAGAAACGCCATGCGGTTCAGCTTGCCGTCAAGCACGTTGCCCATTGCGACGAAGAAGCGTGCCTGCTTCAGATGGAAGTTGGCGTATGCATCGACGAAGGGGAAGTTGCCCAGTGTGACGCGGCTGTCGGCGTTCTGCTGCACGCCATAGAGCCCCATGTCGGGCAGATAGTCGGGTGCGTCATAGCGTGTGAACCATGTGGCGCAGGCCCCCAGCTCGCAGGCCAGCACGCGTGCGATGCGAAACTTGAGATACAGGTTGCTAAACACGTTCAGCAGCGGCAGGGGCAGCACCTCCTTGTCGCTGCTGTTCTGCATGGTGACGATGTTGTCGAAGTGAAGCGGCCCCAGGGCCAGGTCTTGTGAGAGCTGTGCCGTCAGCACATTCAGGTTGGCCGACTGCTGCATGGAGGCACGCAGCGCCTGCCGCGTCTCGCCCATGTCGGCATACTGCATACCGAGGAAAGTGTAGTTGCGCAGCTGCTCGACGGCCACGCGCAGCCTTGTGTGCGAGCGCTCGATAGTGAAGAGTCCCTCCACGCCCGTGCGCACCTCCTTGTCGAGGTCGTCGTCCCACCAGAAGTGTTTCGAGTGGTAGTGGCGCTGCAGGTATGCCGGTATCAGGCGGTGTATATGTCCCTTAGCCTCCAGGCGTATGGTGTCGCCCAGCAGCGGGAAGTTGAGGTCGGCATGGGCATCGAGTTTAAGCGCGCCGAAGTCCTCGCCCATCACCCACGACTCGGCCGTCACGCCATAGTGCAGCGTGCGGCCCTGAGCTTTCTGCAGCTGTGCGCCTATGCTGATGTTATGGTGGCTGTAGCGGCCCTGCACGGGCACGGTGTCGGCCACGACGTCGTTCATCCGATATTGTCGAAACTCGTGTGTGGCAAAGAGCTTCAGTCCCACCTTTGCCCAGCGGTTGAAGCCCTCGAGCAGGGCCACGGCCAGGGTGTTCTTCACCTGCAGCAGCTGTATCTCGTCGTCGAAGCCAGTTGTCGCGGCGCCGTAGTAGGTGTCGGCGTAGTAGTCTTTTGGTGATGTGTATGCCAGGCTGTTGCGGTAGCTGTGGTTCAGCTCGAGCGTGTGTATGAAGCTTGTCACGGGCACATACTCGTCTTTCATCGTGGCGTCGATGCTGTCCTGCCGTGCTTTCTCGGCCAGCAGGCTGTCTTGCTGCGCCTTGTTCTCTACCAGTGTGCGTGTGGTGTCGTTCAGCAGCCGGGCTGCCATGAGCGAGTCGTGCTCTGCGGCGGTTGGTAGCTGTCCGACGGACTTGTGGGCTATGGCGGCCCCGTCGGGGCGTCCCGATGGCGACTCGTCGGTGGCTTTGCGGCCTGACCGCCGGCCGCTGTCGGCATCGCTGTCGGCATCGGTGTCGGTGTCGTCCTGGCTGCGCTGTTGTGCTTCGCGGTCTTTGCGCGCCTCGCGGGCAAACTGTCTGGCGGCCAGCTCCTCGGGTGTCAGCGGCACCTTGCGGTAGAAGCCCACGCTGTAGCGCTGGTTGAGCAGCAGGTGGTGGCGGTGGGTGCGGTTCCAGTGTTGCGACAGTATGGTGGCAATGTCGTTCGACGAGTAGTTCTCGGTATATTGCTCGGGGTGGAGCAGATAGTCGTCGCTGACCACGCCGCCGTTCTGTGCCTCCTTTATACGCCACAGCGAGGCCACGGCGTGCATCTGGTAGCGGTCGGCAATGTGCGAGCCATAGAGCGTGGCACCAAAGTGCGACTCGGCCTGGTTTTGGTAGAATCCGCGCGCGTAGGCATAGTTGATGTCGAAGCCGAAGCCCGTGCGCTTGCCAGCATTGACGGCAAAGCGAGCCTGCAGATGGTCTTCGCCGTTGGTCTTGTCGCCACAGTTGTTATACGACAGATTGGTCACGGGCGACAGCGTGTTGGTGAAGTGCCACTGGTCGGGTTCGATGTAGAGCTGGTCGTAGCCCTGGGTCAGCAAGAAGGCTGATGCCTCCGGGCGGTCGATGAAGAAGCGGTTCTGTCGGGGTGCAAAATTATTGCCCGTGATGTTGTATTCGCCGCGTCGGCCGCTGGAAAACACGGTGCGCGGGAAGAGATGAGGCAGCGTGTCGGGTGTGGTGCGGCTGATGTCGCCGAAGCGCCGGTCGATGGTCCACACATATAGTCCGCGCGGTATCTGTTTGTTGCGCGTGGTGTCGTTGTTGTGTGGGTTGAAGTTGCGGTTAGTCTGGCTGATGGTGCCGTCGGCGGCGTTCAGTGTGCCCATGTTGTCGCTGTAGTCCTGCGCCTGCATGCTTACGGCCACGAGCAGCGCCACACACCATGTGGTGAAGATACGCATTGAGGCCTCGGCCATCTTAGGCACCATAGCGGCCAGCAGTATGTAGGTGCCCATCTCCTGGTCGCGCAGGAAATAGACCAGCAGGCCCACCACGGCCCCCACGATGAAGATGCCGTTGAGCCACTGGCGTATCAAGCGCCGCGTGCGCGGCTCTTGGCGCGCCTCGTCGCGTCTGCGTGTTTCCAATGCCGTTATGCTTGTGTGGTTTGTCTATTTGGCGTCGAGCACGTCCTGATAGCGCTTGAAGAGATAGTCCTTGCGGTCTATGGTCTTGCGGCGGAACTTGCCGGACAGCCGCGCCAGCTTGGTCTGCTTGCGGTTCAGGCCCTGCTTGTCAGTTATCCAGTCCTCGGCATTGATGGCCTCGGGCTGACGCTCCTCGTCGTAGAGGTAGTGTATGTTCTGCATGGTCATGTCGGCCTCGCCGTCGCGACAGGTGATGACGAGCCTGTACATCAGTCGTGTGCGGTCGAGCACCAGGGCCGTGCTCTTGAACACCAGCCACTCCATGTAGCTGCCGGCCAGCTCGTGCCTGTCGGCATCGGTGTATGCCACGCGGCTCTGCTCAAACTGTCCTGGCTCGGACACTTGGCGCTTCAGCTCGGCCAGCAACCTGGTGTAGATCTCGCCGGCCGAAAGGCCCGGTGCCTTCAGTCTGACGGAGAACACCACCTTGCCGTCGACCTCGGGCACGGCACCTGCCAGGTATTTGGCATCGGGATTGGGGGCCGGCACGTTGGTCTGCTGCAGGTTCTCGTTCGTCTCCCATGTGTTGCCCTGCGCCAGCGCCCATATCGGCATGGACAAGGCCATCACGACTGTCATCAGTAGTCTGTTCATACGCTGCTTGTTTTGTCTTATGCGGGTGCAAATGTAGATATATTTTCCTAATTACGGGCCTGTCAGGATAAATAATTAAGCTTTTTTTAGAGGAAAGTTGTCCCGACAGGCTTCTGTTTCAGAATTTATGTCTATATTTGCCCCGTCGTTTGCGCCCATCAGAAAAATTAAAAATTAAAAATTAAGAATTATATCGCGTACCAATCCTAAATCTTCCCCCAAACGACCACCCCCAAAACGCCCCCCTCAAAAACAACTAAACACCCACCCACCAAACCCCTAAACCACCAAACCCCTAAACCACCAAACAACTAAACAACTCAAAAACTAAACAACTAAACCACTAAACAACTAAAAAACTAACCAACTCAAAAACTTAAAAACTCAAAAACTAAACAACTAAACAACTAACCAACTCAAAAACTCAAAAACTCAAAAACTAAACAACTAACCAACTCAAAAACTCAAAAACTAAACAACTAAACCACAATAAATAGCAATGATTTGGAACCGAAGCAAAGAGTGTATGAGCCGCGACGAGATGAGCGCTCTGCAGGGCAAGCGCCTTCATAAGGTTGTGGCCTATGTCTATCACAACGTGCCTTTCTACCGCAACAAGATGCAGGAGCTGGGCCTCATACCCGACGACATCCAGACCATCGAGGACATCACGAAGCTGCCTTTCACCACGAAGAAAGACCTGCGCGACAACTATCCCTTCGGCCTGCAGGCAGCCCCTCAGAGCGAGATAGTGCGCATACATGCCTCGAGCGGCACCACGGGCAACCCCACCATTGTGGGCTACACGCGCAAGGACCTGGCCGTATGGTCGGAGTGCATGAGCCGCTGCCTGACGGCCTACGGTGTGACGCGTGGCGACATCTTCTCCGTGGCCTACGGCTACGGCCTCTTCACTGGCGGCCTGGGGGCCCACTACGGCGTGGAGAACATGGGTGCCACGGTGGTGCCGGCCTCGACGGGCAACACCGAGAAGCACGCCAAGCTGATGCGCGACCTAGGCATCACGGGACTGGCCTGCACACCGTCGTATGCGCTCTATCTGGCCGAGACCTTAGACAAGATAGGTATAAAGAAGGACGACCTCAAGCTGCGCATCGGTGCCTTCGGAGCCGAGCCCTGGACAGAGAAGATGCGCAAGGAGATAGAGGAGCGCCTGGGACTGAAAGGCTACAACCTCTACGGGCTGTCGGAGGTGATGGGTCCAAGCGTCAGCTATGAGTGCAGCTGCCAGCACGGGTCGCACATCTGCGAGGACCATTTCTACCCCGAGATAATCAATCCCACGACACTGGAGGTGCTGCCCCGCGGACAACACGGCGAGCTGGTTTTCACCACCCTGACCAAGGAGGGTATGCCTGTGCTGCGCTACCGCACGCGCGACCTGTGCTCGCTCATGCCCGACGACGTGTGCGAATGTGGACGCACAGCCGTGCGCATGACACCCATACAGGGACGCTCGGACGACATGCTCATCATTCGCGGCATCAACGTCTTCCCCTCGCAGGTGGAGAGCGTCGTGCTCTCGATGGAGGAGTTTGCACCGAGATACATGCTCGTCGTGGACCGCGTGAACAACCTTGACACCCTGACCGTGCAGGTAGAGATACGCCAGGAGCACTTCGACAAGGGGGCCTTCGACACCATCGAGAGCATCGCCGCGCTGGAGAAGAAGATGGCACGCAAGCTGCAGAGCGTGCTCAGCATAGCAGCCAAGGTGGAGCTGAAACAGCCTGGCGCCATACAGCGCTCGCAGGGCAAGAGCGCACATGTGACAGACAAGCGAAATATATAATAACACACAACGAATGGCTAATAACATCAATCCGCAAAATCCCTATTTCGACCAGCGGCACGAGACGATGCCCCGCGCCGAGCTGGAGCAGCTGCAGCTGCAGCGCCTCAGGCAGACTGTGGCCCTGTGCGTGCAGTCGCCTTTCTACAAGAAGAAGTTTGAGCAGATGGGCCTCAGTCCCGACGACATACGGTCGCTTGACGACGTGCGGCGGCTGCCCTTCACCACGAAGGAAGACCTGCGCGACAACTACCCCTGGGGCCTGACGGCCATACCGCTGCGCGACTGCGTCCGTCTGCACTCGTCGAGCGGCACCACCGGCAACCCGACCGTCGTCACCCACTCGCAGCGTGACCTGGACGAATGGGCCAAGGCCGTGGCACGCTGCCTGTGGATGGTGGGTGCACGGCCCGACGACGTGTTCCAGAACTCGGCCGGCTACGGCATGTTCACCGCCGGACTGGGCTTCCAGTATGGTGCCGAGCGCGTGGGGATGCTGACGGTGCCGGCAGCTGCCGGCAACACGCTGCGACAGATAAAGTTCATTCGCGACTTCGGAACCACCGTGCTGCACGCCATACCATCGTATGCCTCGCGCATCTACGAGGTGATGAAGGAGCAGGGCGTTGACCCCCGACGCGACACACGGTTGCGCGTGCTCTGCATAGGGGCCGAGCCGCACAGCGAGGAGCAGCGCAGACGCATCGAGGAGAGCCTCGGCGTGAAAGCCTATAACTCGTATGGCATATCAGAGATGATGGGACCGGGCGTGGCCTTCGAGTGTCAGCAGCAGGACGGACTGCACATCTGGGAAGACTATTTCATCGTCGAGATAATAAATCCGCAGACGCTGGAGCCGGCCCAGGAGGGCGAGATAGGCGAGCTGGTGCTGACCACCATCAACCGCGAGGCCATGCCGCTGCTGCGCTACCGCACACGCGACCTGACGCGGCTGCTGCCGGGCGAGTGCCCATGCGGACGCACACACCGGCGCATAGCACGACTGCAGGGACGCTCGGACGACATGATCATACTGAAGGGCGTCAACATCTTCCCCATACAGATAGAGAAGATACTGATGCAGTTCAGCCAGCTCTCTACGGACTTCCTCATCACGCTCTACACCGTGCCCGAAGGCGAAGAGCGTCCGGCGGGCGACTATATGACCGTGGAGGTGGAGCTGCGCGACGACACCAACACCGACGACTACCAGGCACTGCAGACACTGACACGCGAGATAACACGACAGCTGAAAGACGAAATACTTATCACGCCAAAGGTGAAGCTCGTGCCGAAAGGTGCGCTCAAAGCCAGCGACGAGGGAAAGGCCGTGAGGGTGAAAGACCTGAGAAAACTGTTCTGAAAAAGTTTACTTTCAACCTCCTAAGCTATTAACTTCCCAACTTAACACCCCCTTCCTAATCTATTAACCTTCCAACCTCCCAACCTAATAACCTCACAACCTTCCAATGAAACAGCTATCCATTTTTCTTGAGAACAAGCAGGGCACGCTCATTCAGGTGCTCAACCTGCTGAAGGAGGCCAACATACAGATCATTGCCTCTACCGTGGCCGACACAGCCGAGTATGGCATATACCGTATCATCTGCGACCAGACGGAACATGCCTACCTCATACTGAAAGAAAACGGCATTGCCGTCAACCTGACCGACGTGAGCTGCATCGAGCTGGACGACAAGCCCGGCTCGGCAGCCAACGCCATTGCCCAGCTGGTGGAACAGGGGGTCAACATTGCCTATCTATACTCTTTCCTGTTCAACGGAAAGGGTATGCTGGTCTATCGCACACGCTGAGACGGCTGCCTCACTCGTCCGTGGGCAGGTCGTGACCCTGCTTGCGATAGGCGGTTGAGGTGAACACAGCCACCAGGTCGCCCGCCTCGTCGGTGACGCGAACCTCTGCAAAAGGCACGCGACGGTGGTCAACCACCTCGCGTGCCTCTGCATATAACCAGCCCGGACGGGCCGACTTGACGTAGGTGATGTTGGTAGAGATGGCCAGCGTCAGCGTGCCATGACTGTTCACGGCCGCCGCGTAGGCCAGGTCGGCCAGCGTGAAGATGGCTCCACCCTGGCACACGTCGCCACCGTTCAGGTGGCGGTCTTCAACCAGCATGCGAGCCCGGGCCCACCCGGGGCCCAGCTCCGTCAGCTCGGCACCTATGAGCGCCGCGAAACGGTCGCGACGGAAGAATTCTTTCAGCGTCATCTGCTATAAGTCGTTTTTGTGCAATGATTCGTGCAATGCTTTGTACATTCGTGGCGCAAAAGTAGCGATTATTTTTCTGTTTATGCCATGTTTATAAAAAAAATTGTAACTTTGCAGCAGAAATGTAGCTACGACAGCACGACGCCACGCGTGGCCGTCCGTCTGCAAGGCACACGATGACCGCAGCTGCGCAGAAAGCAGGACGACACACCCGAGAGCATCAAGACAAACAACACATTAATATTATATATGAGCATGAGAAGACTACTGCTGGGCGACGAGGCCATTGCCCTGGGCGCCCTACACGCCGGACTGTCTGGCGTGTATGCCTATCCCGGCACCCCCTCGACGGAGATAACCGAGTTCATACAGGGCAGCGCCCTGGCGCGCGAGCGGGGCATACACAGCCGCTGGTGCACCAACGAGAAGACGGCCATGGAGACCGCCCTCGGCATGTCGTTCATGGGCAAGCGCGCCCTGGTGTGCATGAAGCATGTGGGGCTGAACGTCTGTGCCGACCCCTTTGTCAACAGCGGCATGACGGGTGTCAACGGAGGCGTGGTGGTGCTCGTGGCCGACGACCCGTCGATGCACTCCTCGCAGGACGAGCAAGACTCGCGCTTCTATGGCAAGTTTGCCATGATACCCACCTTCGAGCCATCGACACAGCAGGAGGCCTACGACATGATGGCCGCAGCCTACGACTATAGCGAGAGGCAGCACCTGCCCGTGCTGATGCGCGTCACGACACGCATGGCGCACAGCCGCGCCGTGGTCGTCGTGGCCGACGAGCCGCGGCAGCAGAACGCGTTGAACTACGACGCCAAGGCCAGCAGCTGGGTGCTGCTGCCCGCCAACGCCCGCAAGCGCAACGACATAGTGACTGCACAGCAGGCCACACTGGAGACCGATGCCGAAAACTCGACATATAATATATATATGGAGGGACAGGACAAGCGCCTCGGCATTCTGGCCAGCGGCATCGGTTTCAACTATGTGATGGAGTGCTTCGCCGACGGCAGCCCATACCCCGTGCTGAAGCTCTCGCAGTATCCTCTGCCGAAACGACTGGTGCGACGGCTCATCGACGAGTGTGAGCGCGTGCTGATAGTGGAAGAGGGACAGCCCTTCATCGAGGACAGCGTAAGGGGTGTGGGTCTGCACACCACAATACACGGCAAGCTGGACGGCACGCTGCCCCGCACGGGCGAGCTGACACCCGACCTGGTGAACAAGGCGCTGAAAACCATGCAAAGCCTCTCCGCACAATCTGAAAATTCAGATCACTCTGAAAACTCAGATTACTCCGAAAACTCAGAAAACTCAGACTGTTCCGCAGGCTTCGCCCCCTGCGACGATGTGGTGCCGCGCCCGCCGGCGCTGTGCCAGGGCTGCGGCCACCGCGACGTGTATGCCGCTCTGAACCAGGTGCTGGCCGACTACGACAACGCGCGCGTCTTCGGCGACATCGGCTGCTACACGCTGGGCTTCCTGCCGCCCTTCCACGCCATACACTCGTGTGTCGATATGGGAGCGTCGATAACGATGGCCAAGGGAGCTGCCGATGCCGGACAATGGCCTGCCGTGGCCGTCATCGGCGACTCAACATTCACACACAGCGGCATGACCGGACTGCTCGACGCCATCAACGAGAACGCCGACATAACCGTCATCATCAGCGACAACCTGACAACGGCCATGACAGGCGGGCAGGACTCGGCCGGAACAAACAAGTTTGAGGCCATCTGCCGCGGACTGGGACTGGCCGAGGACCACCTGCATGTGGTGGTGCCGCTGCCGAAGAACATGGAGCAGATAACGCAGATCATACGCAACGAGATAAACTATCACGGCACGTCGGTCATCATCCCGCGTCGCGAGTGCATGCAGACACTGCAGCGACACCTAAAGGCTAAAAAGGGAAAATAGCGAATATCTTCAGCAGAAAGCATTATCGACAATCAGAGTATTCAGAGTAATCGGATTATTCAGAGTAATCAGAGTATTCAGAGTAATCAGATTATTCAGAGTAATCAGAGTATTCAGAGTAATCAGATTATTCAGAGTAATCAGATTATTCAGAGTAATCAGATTAATCAGAAAAATCAGCAAAATCAATGAGATCAGACATAATCCTTTGCGGTGTGGGAGGCCAAGGCATACTCTCCATCGCCACCATCATAGGCGAGGCCGCCATGAACGAGAACCTATACATCAAGCAGGCCGAGGTGCACGGCATGAGTCAGCGCGGCGGCGACGTTCAGTCGAACCTGCGCATCTCCGACAAGCCCATAGCCAGCGACCTGATACCCAAGGGCGGTGCCGATGTCATCATCTCGATGGAACCCATGGAGGCGCTGCGCTATCTGCCCTACCTGAAGCCGCAGGGGTGGGTCATCACGTCGAGCACACCTTTTGTCAACATTCCCAACTACCCCGACATCGACACCATCATGGCCGACCTGAAGCGACTGCCCAATGTGGTGATGCTCGACATAGAGCAGATGGCCAAAGACGCTGGCGTGCCGCGCTCGGCCAACGTCATTCTGCTCGGCGCCGCACAACGGGCACTCGGCATTGAGTATGACAAGCTGCAGGAAGCCATACGGCGTGTCTTCGCCCGCAAGGGCGACACCGTGGTGGAAGCCAACATCAAGGCACTGAAGATAGGCAATGACTATACGCCCGCTCACTAATCTCATACGTCTGACGGCCGCGCTCTTGTGCTTGCTTGGCGCAGCGGTGGCTCAGGCCGGCGACACCGCGGACACCGCCGTGCTTATAGACTCGCTGATGCAGGAGCTGCGCGAGATGAAGATGCGCGAGCTGGCCATGCAGCAACGACTGGACGAGAGCGACCGCTCGGCCCGCGAAGACTCGCTGCGGCAGGCTGTTCAGCAGCAACGTATCGACTCCATGCGGCTCACGACCGTTGGCACACCCGTGGTGGTGCAGGGCGACACCTTGCTGAGGTTCTACGCCTCGCTCGGCGGCGAGACGCCGGCGGTGCGGGCACAGGGCGTTAGCAGCCGCGTGCTGAAGCTGGGCAAGAGCCTGAGCATAGAGATTGACTCGCTGTATGTGTTCGACGGCGAGCTGACCACCGACGTGATGGGCGGCGAGACCGTGCTGCTGCGTGTGAGCGACATGGACGCCATGTGGAACGGCACGTCGCGCCACGACTTGGCACGACAGTATGCCGAGGTGATACGCCTTGAGGTGGAGAAGCTGCAGGCCGAATATGGCCTGAAGGCCAAGCTCAGGGGACTGGTGCTGGCCGTGCTGCTCATAGTGCTGCAGATAGTGATGTTCAAGCTGACGTCGATGCTGACGCGCTACCTGCGCAACCGTCTGCAACAGGCTTTCCGCGACGGACGGCTGAAGTCGCTGGTCGTGGGCAGCTACCAGCTGGTCAGCGCCCAGCAGACCATGCGGATAGCGCTGATAGCCACACGGCTGCTACAGGCACTGCTCGTGCTAACGCAGCTCATGGTGTCGCTGCCCCTGCTGTTCAGCATCTTCCCCGAGACCGAACGCATCACTTGGCAGATTATCAACTATGTCTATCAGCCCCTGCGAGACATAGTGGTGTCGTCGATACGCTTCCTGCCGTCGCTGATCAAGATAGCGGTCATCGTGTGGGTGGTCAGATGGCTGCTCAGGTTGATACGCCATTTTGCCAACGACATCGAGAACGGACGGCTGCGTGTGGACCGCTTCTACCCCGACTGGGCGCAACCCACATACCAGATAGTGCGCATCTTCATCGTGGCGTTCTCGCTGGTGGTCATCTGGCCCCTGCTGCCGGGAAGCGACTCGGGCATCTTCAAGGGCGTCAGCATCTTCGTGGCAGCGCTGTTCTCGCTCGGCTCGACAGCGTCGATAGGCAACCTCATCTCGGGCATCATCATTACATACATGCGGCCGTTCAAGATTGGCGACTTCGTGAAGATTGGCGACAAGGAGGGCATCGTGATCGAGAAGAACACCTTCGTCACACGTCTGCGCGACATCAAGAACAACATCGTGACCGTGCCTAACAACAACATACTGCAGATGGAGACCGTCAACTACACAGCTCCTACAGCCGAGGGAGAGGGCACGATAGTCCACTCTGACTTCACCTTCACCTACCATGTGCCGCGCGCCACGGTGGAGGCATATCTCTTAGAGGCCGCCGGCCGCTGTACGCTGCTGATGAAGGAACCGCCGCCATTCGTGCTCTACACGGCGCTCGACGACTTCTACACCCACTACGAGATCAACGCCTACACCACAGAGACCCACCGGCTGCCTGATGTCTATTCCGAGTTGCACCGGCACATAGTGGATGTCTTTGCCGAGCACGGCCTCGACCCGACAAGCAACCACTTTGTGGCCGTCACGCAGCAAGGGAAGGAAAATTAATTCCGATTACTCTGATTACTCCGATTACTCTGATTACTCAGATTATTCAGATTACTCTGATTATTCAGATTACTCTGATTCCTCTGATTATTCTGATAACTCTGATTATTCAGATTACTCCGATTACTCCGAAAACCTCAAATCCTGACATCACCAACAGACAATCGTTTCACTTAAAACCATACATATCAAGATGACACAATTCAAGAGAATCCTGCTGAAGCTTAGCGGCGAGAGCCTCATGGGCAGCCAGAGCTACGGCATAGACCCACAGCGGCTGCAGGAGTATGCAGAACAGATCAGCCAGATACACGCCCTGGGCGTGCAGATAGGCATCGTGATAGGCGGCGGCAACATCTTCCGCGGACTGAGTGGCTCACAGCGCGGCTTCGACCGCGTCAAGGGCGACCAGATGGGCATGTGTGCCACCGTCATCAACTCGCTCGCACTCTCGTCGGCCCTCGAAGCACAGGGCGTGAAGACACGAGTGATGACGGCCATACGCATGGAGCCAATAGGCGAGCTCTACACCAAGTGGAAAGCCATCGACGCACTGGAACAGGGACAGGTGTGCATCTTCTCTGCCGGAACGGGCAACCCATATTTCACTACTGACACCGGCTCAAGCCTGCGTGGCATAGAGATTGAGGCCGACGTCATGCTGAAGGGTACACGCGTGGACGGTATATACACAGCCGACCCGGAGAAAGACCCTACGGCAGAGAAATTCCACGACATCAGCTACAAGGAAGTGCTCGAGCGCGGACTGAAGGTGATGGACCTGACGGCCATCTGCATGTGTCAGGACAACAATCTGCCCATCTATGTGTTCAACATGGACAAGGTGGGCAACCTGCAACGCGTGATGCAGGGCGAACAGATCGGAACATTAGTACATCCATGACGCCAGATGACACTGTTTCCTAAGCTGATAGAAGAGGTGCTGCAGACCGTGACGTATGCCGGCACCAAGAAGAGTGTGGTGGACAGCGGGATGCTGGCCGACACGCCGGTGGTGGCAGCACCACAGCAGACGGGCGACCCCTGGCGCGTCAGGGTGACACTGCTCTTCCCCCGCGACACCGACCCCTTCCTCAAGAGTACCGTCAAGGCCACCGAGGCCGCGCTGCGCTACCGTCTGCACCAACTGATGGAGCCGGGCGATGCCGAGCCCGTGATAGAGGTGACGGCCGAGTTCAGCAGCAAGCCGCGACCCGACGACGACCATCTGCTGCCGGGCGTGAAGCACATAGTGGCCGTCAGCAGCGGCAAGGGCGGCGTGGGCAAGAGCACCGTGGCCGTCAACCTGGCAATAGCGCTGGCGCGGCTGGGCTACAGGGTCGGACTGCTCGACACCGACATCTTCGGACCCTCGGTGCCGAAGATGTTGCACTGCGAAGACGCACGCCCCTACGCCGTCAGCGTTGACGGGCGCGACCTGATAAAGCCCGTAGAGTGCTACGGCCTCAAGGTGCTGTCGATAGGCTTCTTCGTCGCACCTGCCACAGCCACGCTGTGGCGCGGAGGCATGGCCTGCAACGCCCTCAAGCAGCTCATGGCCGATGCCGACTGGGGCGAACTCGACTATATGATACTCGACACGCCGCCCGGCACGAGCGACATCCACCTCACGCTGCTGCAGACACTGAAGCAGAGGCTGACGGGGGCCGTCGTCGTGAGCACACCGCAGCAGGTGGCACTGGCCGACGCACGCAAGGGCATCGACATGTATCGCAACGAGAAGGTGCGCGTGCCCATACTGGGACTGGTGGAGAACATGGCGTGGTTCACACCGGCCGAACTGCCCGACAACCGATACTATATCTTCGGACGCGAGGGCTGCAAGCGTCTGGCCGAGGAGATGGGCGTGCCTCTGCTGGCACAGCTGCCATTGGTGCAGAGCGTGTGCGAGAGCGGCGACAGCGGACTGCCCGTGGCGGCACAGACCGACACCATGTCGGCACAAGCCTTCCTGACGCTGGCACAAGCCGTGGCAACCGTGGTAAACCGACTGGAGAAGAGGGGCTCGGCCGACAGTAAATGACGACGCGTAGCGTCCGTACCGACATGAACTGGAAGCAAAAGCTGAACCTCAGAGACCTCGGTGGCACAGGTGGCGGCGTGGTGCCCCGCGGACGCTATATCCGCAGCGGCAAGCTCAGTGTGCTCACGGCCGAACAGTGTGCCGCGCTCTGTGCCAGATATGACATAGGCTGTGTGATAGACCTCAGGACCTCCGTCGAGGCGGAAGAGTTTCCAGACCCTCTGCCCCCAGGCATCGGGTATGTGCACATACCCTTGCTTATGGGTTCGGCCGTGGGCATCACCCACGAGACGGGTTCAGACCCCATGACCATTATCCGCAACCTGCGCAACAGCCCCGGGCAGCTCAGGGCGATGATACCCGACTTCAGGTCGCTCTATGCTGACATCGTGACAGACCCGCAACCAAGGTCGCAGCTCGACAGGGCCGTCGGTCTGCTGCGCCACAACGCGGACCGCGGCATCTGCACCCTGTTCCACTGTACGGCGGGCAAGGACCGCACCGGCCTGGTCAGCATGGCGCTGCTACGGTCTTACGGTGTAGGCCGCGCCGAGATAGTGGCCGACTATATGCTCACCAACCGCAACGCCTTCTGGCCCACGCTGAAAAAGTGCCTCGGCATAGCCTTGCTGACACGCGACTGGAGCCTGACCAAGGCCGCCTACCGCTCGTTCATGGCGCAGAGAAGCCTGATAGAGACCGCGCTCGACTGCTATCAAGCTCCCGCGGCAGCACCCACCGAATAGTCCGGCCTGCATATCCGCCTGGATACCCCAAGCGTGGCGCTATCTCTGTTTCCGTATCTTCCTGCATGGGCATCCTAAGGCCAAAAGGATACTACCTTAAGAAACTGCTTAGGTTTTTGGCTACAGGCAAAAGGCCTTTCGGCTACAAGCGAAAACTCTTTCGGCTACAGGCGAAAGGTCTTTCGCCTGTAGCCGAAAACCCTGGCGGGGCCTGTTTTGTACCCGGACGAGGCCTGTTTTGTACCCGGGCGGGGCCTGTTTTGTACCGCCACTACGACATGATACTAAAATAAATCATCCTTACATCAAGATTTTTTTCCGTATCACCGACTGATGTTTCAATTTTTTTGCCTATATTTGCGCCGGATTATTGTTTAACTAAAAACACCCGAGCACTATGAGAGTAGGCATTCCAAAAGAAATCAAGAACAACGAGAACCGCGTGGGCATGACCCCTGCGGGAGTGGCCGAGCTGGTGCGCCGCGGCCATGAGGTCAGCGTGCAGCACACGGCAGGCGAGGGCAGCGGCTTTGCCGATGCCGACTACGCGTCGGCCGGTGCCCACATACTGCCGACGTCAGAAGACGTCTATCGGCTCTGCGACATGATAGTGAAGGTGAAAGAGCCCATCGCCCCCGAATATGCGCTGGTCAGGCCCGGGCAACTGGTCTTCACCTATTTTCACTTTGCCTGCGAACGCGAGCTGACCGACGCCATGCTGGCCAGCGGTGCCGTCTGCCTGGCCTACGAGACGGTGCAGCTGGACGACGGCACCCTGCCCCTGCTGCAGCCCATGAGTGAGGTGGCCGGACGCATGGCCACACTCAACGGTGCCTACTATCTGCAGAAGACGCAGGGGGGCAAGGGCCGACTGATAAGCGGCGTGCCGGGCGTCTGTCCGGCCAGGGTGCTGGTGCTGGGCGGCGGCGTGGTCGGACAGGCGGCAGCACGCATGGCTGCCGGACTGGGGGCCGAGGTGACCATTGCCGACATCTCGCTGCCGCGCCTCAGGCAGCTCGACATCGAGACACCGGCCAACGTGCACACGCTCTACTCGTCGGAACACAACATACGGCAGCTGCTGCCCACGACGGATATCGTCATCGGCTCGGTGCTGGTGCCAGGCGACAAGGCGCCACACCTCATCACGCGCGACATGCTGCGGCTGATGGAACCGGGAACGGTGCTGGTCGATGTGGCCATAGACCAGGGTGGATGCTTCGAGACATCCCGGCCCACCACACACAGCGACCCCGTCTATACCGTTGACGGCATAGTACACTATTGCGTGGCAAACATACCGGGGGCCGTGCCTCACACATCGACGCTGGCGCTGACCAACGCCACACTGCGCTATGCCATAGCCCTGGCCGACAGCGGATGGCAGCAGGCCTGCCGACAGGACCCCGCTCTGGCCCGCGGACTGAACATCGTCGGGGGCAAGGTGGTCTATAAGGCCGTGGCCGACGTGTTCCAGCTGCCCTGCCACAGCGTCTGAACCAGGCAGCTCAGACAGAACGGCACAGGTGCCCCGCCACCAGCTGCGTCCCTGGAGGACGGCACAGAACATTTTTTCATCACAGACACAGACATGACAAGACAGACGAGTAAGCTCAGGCTGTTGGCAGCCTGCCTGCTGACGGCAGTGGCCGCAACAGCGCTGGCACAGTTTGGCCCGCAGCACGACCCCGACAACAAGTATGCCACCGAACTGATAAAGCCGGGCACCGCGGCACCCGACTTCAGGCTTCAGACCCCCGACGGGCGCAAGGTGCGCCTCTCGGCCCTGACCAAGGGCAAGACGGTAGTGATAGATTTCTGGGCTTCGTGGTGCCCCGACTGCAGGAAAGACGCACCCGAGGTGGTGCGCATGCGCGAGGCATACAAGCAGCACGGCATAGAGTTCATAGGCATATCGATGGACACCGACGTGGCAGCATGGCAGAAAGCCATCAGCACCTACGGCATGGCCTATCCGCAGCTTAGCGAGCTGAAGGCGTTCAGGCAGAGCGACATAGCGCGGGCCTACGGCGTGAAATGGATACCGTCGATGGTGGTGGTGGGACCAGACGGGCAGGTGCAGCTCTCCACCGTGCTGACATACAAGGTGGACAGGTATCTGAAGGAGCTGACCACCGGCCCCTGGACCCCGACGCGGGGTGCCGAGCCTGTCAGCATCGACGGCGACCACGGCAAGCTGGCTGCCTGCATACAGAAGCCCCTGCTGCAGCCCGGTCAGCAATGTCCGATGGTGGTGTTCTGCCACGGCTTCGGCGGACGCAAGGAGGGAGCCATCTTCGAGCTTATTGCCGACACGCTGCAGGCGCACGGCATAGCGTCGATACGCTTCGACTTCAACGGCCACGGCCAGAGCGAGGGCGCGTTTGTCGATATGACCGTGCCGAACGAGATAGAAGATGCGAAGAAGGTGGTGGAGTATGTCCGCGACCTGCGCTATGTGAGCAGCCTGGCCATCGTGGGCCACTCGCAGGGCGGCGTGGTGGCGGCCATGACCGCCGGAGAACTGAGCGCAGCACAGGGCCAGAGCGCTTTCAAGGCCGTGGCACTGATGGCACCGGCCGCCGTGCTGCGCGAGGACGCCATCCGCGGCTACACTATGGGCAGGGCCTACGACCCGCTCGACCCCGAGCCATACGTCGAGATGCCCGGCGGACTGAAGCTGGGCGCCAACTATATACGCACGGCCTTCTCGCTGCCCATCTACGAGACGGCTGCCAGGTATCAGGGGCCGGCACTGATCATACACGGCAATGCCGACCGCATCGTGCCCTACACCTTCGGCGAGCGCTTCCACCAGATATGGCCCGGCAGCACCTTCGTCCTGCAAGAGCACTTCGACCACGGCTTCACGCAGAACATCTACCGCACGACAGACATCGTGGCCCGCTACCTGATAGACCAGCTGACGGAGCGATAGAAAGTTTTTTCAGCAGAATTTTTTGGCGATTAGAATAAAATACCTAACTTTGCCAGCAGAAATCGCTCGCCGCGCGGCGGCTGTGGCCGCGCGGCTCCGACAAGACAGCGCAAGCGACGAACGTATAACCATCATATAAATAAAAACAATTACAACTATGAAGAAACTTTTCCTCCTTATCGCCCTGGCAGTGTCCACACTGAGCGGCCAGGCGCAGCAGAAGCTCTACCTAAGCACATTTAGCGGCACGGACGTGGCACGCTACGATGGCAGCCAGATGGACGTTGTGGCCTCGCGCTACACCTGCCAAGGCTGGAACACGCTGTCGCTGCCCTTCGCCCTGAGCGAGAGCCAGCTGACGGAGGCCTTCGGTGCCGACTGTCGCCTGGAGCGCCTTGTGGCAGCCGAGGCCGTGGGCCAGCAGGTGGTGCTGCATTTCCAGGACTGCCGTGCCGAGGGCGTGCAGGCCAACGTGCCCTACATACTCTACTATAGCGGCGAGACAAAGATGGTGCGCCTGGTCACCAAGGCCGTGATAGAAAACGGCCAGAGCGCCATCACGCTGCCCATCAGCGGCGGCAACGGCACGCTGACCATGCGCGGTGCCCGGCAGCAGACCACCAGCGAGGGCAAGTATGGCATACTGGCCCGCGACAACAGCGAGGCAGCCTTTGTCAACGTGAGCGACGTGGCCGGCGGTTTCCTGGCCACACGCTGCTACATCGAGACGAGCGAGCAGCAGCTGCAGCTTGTCACGCGCCACTCGGCTGAGACGACGGCCATCGACGCCGTGGTGGGACAGGGCGAGCGCGTGGACGTTTACACCGTGGGCGGACAGCGCGTGGCCACGGCCCTCGACCTGAGCCAGATAGCTTCGCTCAAGGCCGGTGTATATGTGGTCAAAGGCCGCAAGGTGGTGGTGAAGTAAGCCACGCCACAGCGAGACTACACAGAAAGCGACAGCGGCCCCGACAGACCAAACAGTCTGGCAGGGCCGCTGACACTTTCTGTCGCTTATGGTGTTTGTTGTCTGCCGGGCGCAAAGCAAAGCAGATGCCGTGAGGGCCGCCCCCCTTCAGAACAGATAAGACAACGCTATCTGGCAGGCATGAGCCTTGCCATCTGCCAACACTCGCGTCTTGCTGCCGTCCACCAGGTCCACCTGCTGTATCTCTGCCGTCTTGCGCAGCGCCAGGTTGTACGAGACCCTGACCTGCAGCTTCTCTAACACGACACCGCCCAGGCCGAAGTTCCAGCTGAACGCTGTCGACCGGTTCACCCAGCGGCGCTCCATCTCGTGGCCTGTTGTCTTGCCGATGCCTTCGGCCAGCACACTCTCCTTGCTGCCCAGGCCGAAGCCCCACTGCGGACCGGTGAAGACGAAGCCATAGACCATGTCGCCTATCTGTGAACCGAACCGCAGGTTGACCGGCACTTGCAACGAGGTGCACGTCACGGCCTTGCTGTCGCTTATCGTCTTCGACTTTGCTCCGCGCAGGTCGAACAGCGCAGAGGCGTCAATGCCCAGCCCGGTCTTGGGAATGGTGTAGATGGCCGTCGGGCCGACGACGAACCCGGGCCGTATCTTGTCCACATATTTCTTACATTCATCGTCGTTCACGCTCAGCTTGCTGATGTTCAGCCCAGCCGTCACACCCAGCTTGAACTGGGCCTGCGCCGGAACGGCTGCCAGCAGGGACAGCACAGGCAGCAGGTGTAGTATCGTTTTCTTCATGGTGTAGAGTGTGGAGCAGTCTTGCGCTCCTTTTAATGGTTATTATTGTTGTTGTATCTTCCAGGCAATGCCGCAGCAAATGTAGGCCTGGCGCCTGAGAGTGTAATAAAATTTACCGACGTAGTTGCTTAGCTCGTCTGGCTCAGCCGAACAGCTTCGACTCCATTCGCTCATTGTCTAACGCAATCTTATAGGATTCTATGATTTCGTCATAGCTGAAGAACCTGAATCGTTCTTTATGCGGTTTGTATATCTCAAGATTGAGAGTCTGACTGAACTTGCATTGGTATTTTTCAGGTGCGATAATGTTAAACCTTGTCCTGAAGTGATACAGCTGGAAGCACCTGTTAAGTGCGCCATTTAATGTTCCGATGCTGTCAACCACCTCAAAGGCGAATTGAGGGAAAGCCAAATCGCTTTTGTTGAACCATAGGACGTCAATGAATCTTGCTTGACGTACTATTTGCGCGTAAGAGAAATTCGGAATGTCAGACAAGGTAGCAATGTTTCCCAAACATGTGTTGTCCTTATATATCGCCGAAGGGTCGGCTGTGAAAGTGTCATAGTGCTTGGTGTTTCCTAACTCTAAGCACAACCCTTCCATAATGGAATGTACACGCGCCTTGGGCATAGCTTCGATGTGTTCTTCCTGATAGCCGGATAAGGCATAGATGCTAAGACCGACTTTCTTGAAGCGCGTTCCATGTGCCAACTCACGATACAGCACGCCACGCACACCTTCTTTCCAGTCTTTGGAGTGCTTGATGTTGCCATAATACTTTTCAATATTGTCATAAATAATCTGCAAAGATGCGCTTCCACCGTTGTCAGTCATCACTCTTTCTATGGCATCAACCTTTGTCATGTCTATAGGGTGTTGAAAATGGAGAAACAGTTTGCCGTCGATGGCATTTCCGTGTGTGTTTTTATGTCAGGTGTTCAGGCGCGCAGCAGGTCGAGGGCGCGGTTCTCGGCAGCCTCCATCTGTTCGCGCTGCCCGGGGCCCTTGTCGTCCTGGCCGCACAGGTGCAGCACGCCGTGGATGATGACACGATAGAGCTCGGCCTCGTAGGGCGAGCTGAAGCGACGGCTGTCATAATGCTGGTCGTAGAGCTGGCTGTTGGTGCGCACGGTGTCGAGCGAGATGACGAGGTCGCCGCTGATGACGTCGCCCTCGCAGTAGTCGAAGGTGATGATGTCGGTGTAGTAGTCGTGACCCAGGTACTGGCGGTTCACCTGCAGTATGTGCTCGTCGCTGCAGAACAGGTAGCCGATATCGCCCACACGCTTGCCCCACGACTGGGCCACGCGCTTCACCCACGCCGTCACCTCGCGACGCTTTATCTTGGGCATACCGACGCCCTCGGCAGAATAACTAATCATTATAGTTGAGAGTTGAAAGTTGAGTTGAAAGTTGAGGGATGATGGTTATGACTTATGGCAGTGCGGCAGGGTGTCGCTTTCCGTTGTGCCGCCGTTCCGTCTTTCAGGGATTATTTCGGTCCACGGCGTGACGTCGCGGCCGAAGTGTCGCAGCTCCCTGACCATGCTGCTCGACACATGGGCCAGGCAGGGACGGGCCGGCAGCAGCAGTGTCTCCACCCTGCCTTGCGTCAGAGAACGGTTGATGTCTGCCTGCTCCAGCTCATATTCATAGTCGCGCACAGAGCGCACACCCTTCACCAGGCAGCAGCCGCCCTGCTCCAGACAGAAATCGACGGCCAGCCCGTGGTAGGTTGCCACCGTCACGCGCTGCTCGTCGGCATAGACACGCCGTATGGCCGCCACGCGCTCTGACGCAGGACTCAGGCCTGGCTTGTTCACGTTGTCGCCCACCACACCAATGACAACCTGGTCGAATATGCCCAAGGTACGCTCCACCATGTCGTGATGGCCCACGGTGAAGGGGTCGAAACTACCAACTATTACCGCTCTTCGCATTTTTGACAGATAGACAGTTAGACAATTAGACAGTTAGACAGATAGACAGATAGACAGATAGACAGATAGACAGATAGACAGTTAGACAGTTAGACAATTAGACAATTAGACAGTTAGACAGTTAGACAGTTAGACAATTAGGAACTGACACTAAATAAAGTTTACATTCTGGTTTTCATTTGTGACATTCGTATAATTCGTGTAATTCGTTTTTACTTCGTGCCATTCACTTTAATTCGGATAATTCGTGTCATTCGTTTTAATTCGTTGTCATTCGATGTGATTCGTGACTGTCGTCATGCACGATTGTGTGCACAGAAACGCGTGCAAAATTAGCAATAAAAACGGAAATAACGAAAAAAAACGGCGTTTTCTTCTTTCGTTACATAATTAATTAGTACCTTTGCGCCGTTTTTCGACAAATCTGAAAGATGTCTTACAGAAAACAGATGTTATTTTTATCACACAAGAGATGAACGTTATTACAAAGAGTATTCAGTTGCCTGATGGCCGCACCATCACAATTGAGACAGGAAAAGTGGCCAAGCAGGCCGACGGTAGCGCCGTGCTGCGCATGAACAACACCGTGCTGCTGGCCACCGTGTGCGCAGCCAAGGACGCTGTGCCCGGCACCGATTTCATGCCGCTGCAAGTAGATTATCGCGAGCAGTATTCTGCCGCCGGCCGTTTCCCCGGCGGCTTCACCAAGCGCGAGGGCAAGCCCAGCGACAACGAGATTCTGACCAGCCGACTGGTGGACCGCGTGCTGCGCCCCCTCTTCCCCGGCAACTACCATGCCGAGGTGTATGTACAGATTATGCTGCTCTCTGCCGACGGCAAGGACCAGCCCGACGCCCTGGCAGGCTTTGCTGCGTCGGCGGCGCTCGCCTGTTCGGATATCCCCTTCGAGTGCCCCATCTCGGAGTGCCGAGTGGCCAGGGTCAATGGCCAGTATGTCATCAACCCCACCTACCAGCAGATGAAAGAAGCCGACATGGACATCATGGTGGGAGCCTCTGCCGAAAACATCATGATGGTGGAGGGAGAGATGAAGGAAGTGTCTGAACAGGACATGATAGGCGCCCTGAAAGCAGCCATGGCAGCCATCAAGCCCATGTGCGAACTGCAGGTGGAGCTGTCGCGCGAACTGGGCAAAGACCAGAAGCGCGAATACTGCCACGAGGTGAACGACGAGCAGCTGCGCGAGCGCATGAACCGCGAGCTCTACCAGCCCGCCTACGACATCACCAAGCAGGCGCTGCCCAAGCAGGAGCGTCAGGAGGCCTTCGACAAGCTGATAGAAGACTTCAAGGAGCGCTTCTTCGCCGAGAGAGCAGAGAACACAGAGAACTCAGACAACTCAGACAGCCCCGTCATCTCGGACGACGACTATGCCCTGATGATGGACCGCTACTACCACGACGTGATGCGCGACGCCATGCGCCGCTGCATACTGGACGAGGGCATACGTCTGGACGGCCGCCGCACAGACGAGATACGCCCCATCTGGTGCGAGGTGTCGCCCCTGCCTATGCCTCACGGCAGCTCGCTCTTCACACGCGGCGAGACACAGGCCCTCGGCACATGCACCCTGGGAACCAAGCTCGACGAGAAGCTCGTCGACGACGTGCTCGAGCGCGGATACATGAAATTCCTGCTCCACTACAACTTCCCGCCCTTCTGCACCGGCGAGGCCAAGGCACAGCGCGGCACAGGCCGCCGCGAGATTGGCCACGGCCATCTGGCCTGGCGCGCACTGAAGGGACAGATACCCCAGGACTTCCCCTACACCGTGCGGCTCGTGTCGCAGGTGCTCGAGTCGAACGGCTCGTCATCGATGGCAACCGTCTGCGCCGGCACACTGGCACTGATGGACGCCGGAGTACCGATGAAGAAGCCCGTCTCGGGCATCGCCATGGGACTGATAAAGAACCCGGGCGAAGACAAGTATGCCGTGCTCTCTGACATACTCGGCGACGAGGACCACCTGGGCGACATGGACTTCAAGACCACAGGCACACGCGACGGACTGACAGCCACGCAGATGGACATCAAGTGCGACGGACTGTCGTTCGACATCCTCGAGAAGGCACTCATGCAGGCCAAGGCCGGACGTGAGTATATCCTCTCGAAGCTGACCGACACCATTGCCGAGCCGCGCGCCGAGCTGAAGCCACACGTGCCGCGTATCGAGGCCTTCGACATCGCCAAGGAGTTCATCGGTGCCGTCATCGGCCCGGGCGGAAAGATTATCCAGCAGATGCAGGAAGACACCGGCACCACCATCACCATCGACGAGGAAGACGGCGTGGGACATGTGCAGGTGTCGGGCCCCAACAAAGAGGCCATCGAGGCCGCCATACAGAAGATCAAGGCCATCGCCGCCGTGCCAGAGGTGGGCGAGATCTACGAGGGCACCGTGCGCAGCATCATGCCCTACGGCTGCTTCGTCGAGATACTGCCGGGCAAGGACGGCCTGCTACATATCTCGGAGATAGACTGGCGCCGACTGGAGACGGTCGAGGAGGCCGGCATACAGGAGGGCGACAAGATACGCGTCAAGCTGATGGAGATAGACCCCAAGACGGGCAAGTACAAACTGTCGCACCGCGTGCTGATAGACAAGCCCGAGGGCTACCAGGAGCGCCCGCGCCGCGAGCGCGGCGAGCGTCCCGAGCGCGGCGAACGCTACGAGCGACGCGAACGCTACGAGCGACGCGACGACCACTATGAGCGCCGCGACGACCACTATGAGCGCCGCGAGCGTCCCGACCGCTACAGCCGCGACGACCGCTATGAGCGCCGCGACCGCGCCGACCGCTACAACCGCGACGCAGCAGCCGACCGCTACAACCGCGACGCAGCAGCCGACCACCGCGAGCGTCAGCAGCACGACGACATGCCGCAGCAGAACAGCGAGACGAAGGCCGACTTCAGCGACGCTCTGGACCACCTCGACTTCTAAGCATAAGGAGGCACAGCAAGCAGGCGGACAAGACCCCACCACGACACCGGCCGCCTGACGGAACAAAGCAGCGACTGCCAGCCCGAGAGACAATCGGACTGGCAGTCGCCGCTTCGTTAACACACATATACATCGAGGCCACGGCCGACGCAACTTTGCCAGCTTTCAGCGCGAATTCGCTGCACCATCCCGTGCTCTTCTCTGAGTTCTTTTATTTTCTTACCGAATATCATACGCTTCCATTTATTCCTTTCTGAGTTTCCGATACTTCTGATTCTTGCTGTTGGGCTTCTCCGGCTCAGTCATCTCTAAATATCCCATCTCCAACAATGGTCTGACATACGTGGTCATATTCTTTGAGTTGTTGTAATAGCCTATGTGATCCATAATTTCCTTGGCCGTTCTTGGGATACCTGACCCATGATATGGAGCCCAAGCTGGGCGAACTGGCTTCCCGTGTGGCCGCTGCTCTGCCCTTTGCGGCGGGCCTTGAGATCGCCGGACAAACCGGCAGAGTTATCAACGATCAGAAGGTCTCC
>JAILBT010000142.1 GCA_024680755.1 Prevotella sp.
TAACTGTCTATCTGTCTATCTGTCTATCCGTCTAACTATCTATCTGTCTATCTGTCTATTTGTCTATCTGTCTATCTGTCTAACTGTCTATCTGTCTATCTGTCTAATTGTCTATCTGTCTATCCGTCTAACTGTCTATCTGTCTATCTGTCTATCTGTCTATTTGTCTATCTGTCTATCCGTCTAACTATCTATCTGTCTATCTGTCTATCTGTCTAACTGTCTATCTGTCCACCACCACAAACACATAAACTATGTCATCCTTCCCCATCGACCGTCTGTCGAAGCTCGAGACGCCTTTCTACTACTACGACACCGACCTGCTTCGCCAGACGCTGTCCGAGATCCGTCGTGCCACGCAGCGCTGGCCCCACTTCCACGTCCACTATGCCGTGAAAGCTAACGCCAACGCGCGCCTGCTCTCCATCATACGTGAGGCTGGCCTCGGTGCCGACTGTGTCAGCGGGGGCGAGATAGAGGCAGCGCGCCAGGCACTCTTCCCGCCACAGGGCATCGTCTATGCCGGCGTGGGCAAGGCCGACTGGGAGATACGTCTCGCCCTGCAGACCGGCATCTTCTGTTTCAACGTGGAGAGCATGGCCGAGCTGGAGGTGATAGACCAGATAGCGGCCCACGAGCAGCGCGTGGCCAGCGTCTGCCTGCGTATCAACCCCGACGTGGGGGCCCACACCCATGCCAACATCACTACCGGTCTGGCCGAGAACAAGTTTGGCATCGCCATGAGCGACATGCTGCCCGTGATAGACCGTATGCGCTCCATGCACCATGTGAAGCTCGTAGGTCTGCACTTCCACATCGGCTCTCAGATACTCGACATGGGCGACTTCGAGGCGCTCTGCAACCGCGTCAACGAGCTGCAGCATCTGCTCGAACAGCGCCACATCGTGTTGAGCCACATCAACGTGGGCGGAGGCCTGGGCGTGGACTACCAGCACCCCGACCGCGTGCTGCTGCCCGACTTCGACGCCTATTTCCGCACCTACGCCCGACTGCTGCGTCTGCGCCCCGGCCAGCAGCTCCATTTCGAGCTGGGCCGCGCCGTGGTGGCACAGTGCGGATCGCTCATCACGCGTGTGCTCTACGTCAAGCAGGGAGCACACAAGCAGTTTGCCATTGTCGATGCCGGCATGACAGACCTGATACGTCCTGCGCTCTATCAAGCCTACCATAAGATAGAGAACATCAGCGCCCCCGAAGCCCCACGCGAGACATACGACGTGGTGGGGCCCATCTGCGAGTCGAGCGACGTCTTTGCCAAGCAGATAGACCTGCCGCGCTGCCAGCGCGGCCAGCTGCTGGCCATACGCTCAGCCGGCGCCTACGGCGAGATCATGGCCAGTCAGTATAACTGCCGCAGGCTGCCCGGCAGCGTCACCGCCGACGAGCTGCGATAGAAGACACCACACCGACAATAGCATAACCAGGGTAATCGGAGTAATCAGAGTCATCTGATTACTCCGATTTCTCCGATTTCTCTGATTTCTCTGATTTCTCCGATTCCTCCGATGTCACATCCTGCAAAATGAGCTATAGGTCCAAATATATAAAGTTTAACAAAATATAAAATCGGTGCAACTCAATGAGTTACACCGATGCGCTTGTTGTTGCTTATTGCTGTTTATCAGCCTCACTTCACCCACCTGAATTCTACATACCGTGCGCTCGCATTTCCAGTGTAGGGGCACGTCCTGTGCCAGTCCGCTGTCCCGCAGGCGCAACGTGCAGCGGGCTTGTCGCCGGGGGACGTTCAGCTGTTCTGCTCCATAAAGTCGAAGTCGGCCTGAACCACGAAGAAGATACTCTCCGGGGTCCAGCGGTGGTAGCCTTGCTCCTCGGCCTTCTTCCAGACCGCCTCGGCCACCTGCTCCAGGTCAACCTCCACCTCGGCATCGTCGGGCAACTCGGGATTGTCGGCCAGCAGGCCCGACTCGTAGTAGTGGTCCACTATGAGATCCATCAGGAACATAATGTCCGTGCGCGAGAACTCTTCCTTCAGCTCAGCTGGCAGCTGTTCCTTGATATACTGTGCCTCGCGCTCGTCCTCCTCCTTGCCTTTGCGCAGCTCTTCTTCAAAATCAATCATGGGTCTGCACGGGGTGTTAGACGTTGAGCAGGGCCTCAAACTTAGCCTTCAGCGTGTCTTTAGATGCTGCACCAACGTGCCTGTCCACCACCTGACCGTCGCGGAAGAAGAGTATGGTCGGTATGTTGCGAATCTTGTAGTCGATGGCAATGTCCTCCTGCTCCTCCACGTCGCATTTGCCCACCGTGATGCGGCCGTCGTACTCCTCGGCCAGCTCGGAGATAATCGGGCCCACCATGCGGCACGGGCCGCACCATGTGGCCCAGAAATCAACCACCAGGGGCTGGGCACTTTTCTTAAGCTGCTCAAAGTTCTCGCTTGTGATAGTTACTTCCATAGTTGTGTGTGAGTTATAAAGATGAATAATGTTGATGGTCGCCGTTCACTGGCTAATTACCGGTATCGATGGTGCAAATATACTGCCAATGGACGGATTTACCAAACGATGGCTTGCAGATTTAATATTTTTTGTGTACTTTTGCGCCCTAAATACGACAAAATGACAGAATATCCTGCGCTTAACCTGCCCGAGGCCCGTCTGCCGCTGCGCGAGAGCGGCGGCCGCTGGCAGGTGCTGTGCCTGCTGCGTCAGCGGTGGGTGAGGCTGACGCCCGAGGAGTGGGTGCGACAGCATTTCTGCCGCTACCTGGTCTCCGGGCTGGGCTACCCGCGCACGCTGCTGGCCAACGAGCAGCAGCTCTCGGTGGGCGAGAAACGCCTGCGCTGCGACACCGTGCTCTACGACCGACACCTGCGGCCGCGCATGATAGTGGAGTATAAGGCGCCCACCGTGCCTGTGACAGAGCAGGTGTTCCGCCAGGTGGTGGCATACAACATCGTGCTGCACGCCGACTATCTTGTCGTGAGCAACGGACTGACCCACTACTGCTGCCAGATGGACTATGTCGGCGGACACCACCGCTTCCTGACGGCCATACCACCATACGCTACAATAGTTCAAAAGGAATCAGTCGCAGGAAGCTGACATGCGTGGATTGTTCCGCCGCACATTGGTCCTTGCCTGCCATCGGGCCGGCATGGGGCAGGCCCCTACCGGTGTTATCCACCACACCAAATCTTGTGGAACCTGTAGTGGGCCTTTTCCTCACATTTAGGGCGAATGTAAAGTTTACGGAGGCTCCTTAGAGGAGCAAATATGGTGCATCTGGAATAAACGAAAATCGGCAAGCAATTGACGCTCAATCGCTTGCCGATTTCTCTTGTGATCCGTTTGGGGCTCGAACCCAAGACCCTCACATTAAAAGTGTGATGCTCTACCTGCTGAGCTAACGGATCTCCAATATTTAGAGGTATGTATGAATCAGACTACTTTCACAAGCATTTTCTGAAATCGGGTGCAAAGGTACATCTTTCTTGCGAAACCACCAAATTATTTGCCAATAAAATTTGGTGCGTTTCACACTAATAGCTACCTTTGCATCCGAAACGCACGGTCGCGACGTGTTGCGAAGCCGTGGCCGTGGCCGGCACGACATACAGCGCCGTGTGCGGCAAGGGCGTTTCTCAAGCGCTGTTACACAGAAGCTGACACAAGCCTATGATGAATGAATAAGAGAATGATAGCCCCTTTGCTGCGGCTGTGCACGACGCTGCTGGCCGCTGTGATGCTTGCCGGAGGTGCCAAGGCTACCCCCCAGCAGCAATATCGTGCCGAGCTGGACTCGCTGACGCGCGAGCTGCGAAAGGCGCCCGATGCTGACAGGCAGAAGCTTATGTCTGACATCTTCCTGCTGCAGTATGCCGTGGGCGAGATAGACAGCTGCATGGCCACGCTCGACAGGCTCATACTGCTGCAGGCCGACAACGACGAGGAACAGGCTAAGCTGCGATGGAACAAGATTGCTATACTGAACAATTCGGCGCGCAACGAGCAGCTATGTCGTGAGGCCGACGTGCAGCGCGAGTGGTTTGGTCGGCATGCGCTGTGGGACCGCTACTATCAGGTGTGGCACCGCAAGGTGTCGGCCCTGCGCGGCATGAAGAAGCAGCACACCGCCATGCGCGAGGCAGAGGCTATGCTCGACGATGCCAAGAGTCGCGACAACACCGTGGGGCGCGCCATGGCCCTGAAGACCATAGCGACCAGCTACAGCGACATTCATCAGTATGACCAGGCGAAGGAGGCCCTGAGCAAGGCTATCGAGCTGTTGCGCAGCATCGATGAGCGCATGGGTATGCAGAGCGGCCTGTACGACCAATACTGCCAGGTGTTGGGCCAGCGGGCTGAGTATGCCGAAGAGCTGAAGGTGAGCGACGAATGGTTGCGACATCTGTACTTGCTCTCGCAGCAGAAGGAGGTGGGCTCGGTCTCGGCGCTCTATAGCTCGGCCCACCTGGCCAGGGCACAGGCGCTGTCCGGCCTGGGCCGCTACGACGAGGCAGAACAGGCCATAGACCGTAGCGAGGAGTACAACCAGCAGAATCCCACCTTGCTGGCGCGCTACTACTGCCTGATGCAGCGGGCTGCCCTGGCCATGACCCGAGGCAACTACAAGCAGGCCCTGCTCTATACCGACACCATCATGGGGCTGTCGGTGGCCGACACCATGCAGTGTGGACTGCAACGCGCCAACGTGCTGATGCAGGTGGGCCGCACGCGCGAGGCTGCCGAGATCTACCGCACGATGTATGTGCAGAAAGACACCACTTTCACCCACGAGATGCGGGCGCAACTCGACGAGATGAACACGCTCTACCACCTGGACGAACTGGAGATGAAGGCCTCGCTGGACCGTAGCCGTGCGTGGGTGGCCATCGTCAGCCTGGTGGCTGTGGCCATGCTGTTGTTTGGCTTCTTCAGATGGCGCTCTGTGCACCAGCTGAGGCAGAAGAATGAGGAGCTGCGCGTGGCCAATGCCAAGGCCGAGGAGTCGTCGCAGATGAAGACACAGTTCATACACAACATTTCCCACGAGATACGCACCCCACTGAATATCCTCAGCGGCTTTGCCCAGGTGATAGCCTCGCCCGACATGCAGCTGTCGGCCGACGACCTGACGGCGATACGCAACGACATCGTGAAGAACACCGACCGTATCACGTCGCTGGTCAACAAGATGCTCGAGCTGGCCGATGTCAGCAGCCACACCGTCATAGAGTGTGAGGACAGCACGTCGGCACTTGACATTGCCACCAGTGCCATCGACGCTTCGCACATCCGGCTGGCCGAGCATGTCGAGTTTGTGCAGAACACGGAGGGGGCCGACGTGCAGCTCACCACCAACCGAGTGCTGGCGGCGCGGGCGCTGACGCTGCTCTTGGACAACGCGAAGAAATTCCTGAACGACGGACAGGGGCGCGTCACGCTGACGGTGGACCGAGCCGACGGAATGGTGCTCTTTGTGGTGGAAGACAACGGCAAGGGCGTGCCTGCTAACGAGGCCGAGCGTATCTTCGAGGAGTTTGTGCAGCTGGACGACTACTACGACGGCACGGGCATAGGGCTGACTGTGGCACGCTCGCTGGCGCGACGCATGGGCGGCAACATCGTGCTGGACACGTCTTACACCGACGGGGCACGATTTGTGATGTCATTGCCGGAAAGAGTGGCGGAAAAATAGTCGGGATACTTTATTCAGTGTCAGTTCCTGTATTTTACATAGCTGTTATACTATCGCTTAAATAATTAACCAACAAAAAAACGAAATGAAGAGATTATTTATATTGGCAGTGGCTGCCTTGATGGCCACAATAGGTGTGAAAGCTCAGGACGAGCTGAAGCACGAGATAGGTGTCTTCTATGGCGTTGGTTCTGTTTCCAACGTACTTTCCGCTTTCAGCAGCGCTTTTGCTGCCGCCGCTGGTGAGCAGAGCTCCTGGTGGGGTCCCATCGGCGTGGAGTACTATTACCACGTCACGCCCGTGGTGGGCGTAGGTGGCGTGGCAGAGTATGCAACGTGTAAGGCAATAGACGACGTGGCTCATGTGAAGGGCCTGACAGAGACCTTCATCTCTGTTATGCCGTCGGTGAAGTTCAACTGGCTTCGCAAAAAACACTTCGGCATGTATTCGGGCCTGTCGGCCGGTGTCATTTTTTTCAAGGTGGCTGCTGACGACGCGGTGAAAGCTGGTAATCCTGAGGCCAAGGACGAGTCGCGGGCTACGGTCATTTTTAATGCCACGGCCGTGGGCGCAGAGTTCGGTGGCACCGCTTTCCGCGGATTTGTGGAGGCCGGATTTGGTGAGAAAGGTGTGCTTTGTGCCGGTCTGCGCTACAAGCTATAACAGTTGAGGGCTGAAAACTGAGAGTTGAGAGCAGAGAGATTGGGGATAGCAGACACAGTTTGTGTCACCCTCAATCTCTCAGCTCTCAACTCTCTTTTTTCATTTCAGCTGTTTCAGCCCAGCTCTTAAAGGTTGGGGTTCAGCTTGCTCCACTCGCTGATGGCAGGCACGATGCCCAGCGTGACGAGCTCGTCGCGCATCTTGCACAGGTGTTCATAGCTCTGGTCCAGCTTCTGGTTCTCCTCGGCGGTTCCCTGCGGTATCTCGAAGTGTGCGCCGTCTTTGTCGAGGGTGGTCTTCATGGCCATCATAATGTGGTCATATTTGTCGGTCTTGACATACGTGCCCACGGGGAAGCGGAAGGGCTCGCCGCCCATGGCCGAGCGTATCATCTCCACCGAGAGGTAGGCGGGGCTTTGGAACGACGAACGTCCGCGCAGCTCGATGATCTTTGCGCCGCCCTTGGTCACGTCAACCTTCATCTGCTCCCACTCTTCGGCAGGGAACTCGGGTGTGCCGATGATGTCGGTCAGTGCGCGGCCGGCCACCTTCACATGGCTGCCGAACACGGCCATCTGCTCGCCGTGGCCGCCGTAGGTGGCACAGCCCGTTATCTCGGTCTGCATCACGCCGAATTTCTTTGCCAGGGCCGACTGCAGACGGGTGGTGTCCAGACCGGCCAGAGTCGTCACCTGTCCGGGCTTCAGACCGCTGTAGAGCAGCGTGACGAGGCCGGTCAGGTCGGCAGGGTTGAAGATGATGACCACATGCTTCACGTCGGGACAGAACTCCTTGATGTTCTTGCCCAGGCCCTCGGCTATCTCGCAGTTGCCCTTCAGCAGGTCTTCGCGGGTCATGCCGGCCTTGCGGGGGGCACCGCCGCTTGAGATGATGTACTTGGCGTTGGTGAAGGCCTCGCGGGCATCGGTGGTGGCGGTGATCTTCACGTCGCCGAAGCCACTCTGACGCATCTCTTCGGCCACGCCCTCGGGCGAGAACACGTCGTAGAGACAGATGTCGTTGGTCAGGCCCATCATCAGGGCCGTCTGCACCATGTTGCTGCCTATCATGCCGGCAGCGCCGACTATGACTAGCTTGTCGTTTGTAAGAAATGCCATACTCTGTGTGTTGTTGTTATGAGTTGTATAGGTTTTGTGCAATTCGTGTGCAAAGATATGGAATTTTTATTTAATGCGGCTACTTGTCGTGAAAAAGTTTTGCTAATAAATATTAATGTCTTACCTTTGCAAACTGAAGATTACAATGCAGTGCTGAAATTCTATTTAGAATAGTCTGACAGATGGATAAAGAAACGTTGTCAACATACGACTACCTGCGCCGTTACTGGCGTTCGCTGACGGTTATGTCAGCCGTGTGGGTGCTGTCGCTGATGCCTGTGCCCGAGGTGCCTGAGCTGGCCGACGTGCCTATGTGGGACAAGTGGACCCACATGGTGATGTATGGCGGTCTGAGCCTGACGGTGTGGTTCGACTATTGGTTGGCCCATCGCCGCGGCCGCTGGTCGTGGGTCTGCCTGTGGCTTGCAGGCTGGGTGGTGCCGGTGCTGACGGGTGGCCTGCTCGAGATATTGCAGGCCAACTGCACCGGCGGGATGCGCAATGGCGACTGGCTCGACTTCTGGGCCGACGGCATAGGTGCCACCGTGACGAATCTGGTGGGCTGGCTGCTGCTCAGGCGCAGAGGCTGTTAGTCTCTGGTCGCGAGATTGTAGTTGTAGAAATCCTTGTGTCCGGTGATGTCGCTCACCACCCTTAGGAAGGGTGGCAGCTTCACCGGCTCGCCCTCGCCGATGTCTTTGGTCTCAAGAATGACGAGTCCGTTCAGCCGGTCCTGATAGGTGTCAACCTCGAAATACTGTCCCTGCCAGATGAAGCTTTGGCGCAGCTTGCGTATAGTGTGCCGCGTGGGGTCGGCCAGCGAGAGCATCATCTCGTAGAGGCTGAGGTTGATTTGCCGTTCGGTCACGAGCTCGTCGTGGTCGGATATGCGCTTCTTTGTGGTGTGTACATACACATATTTGCCGTCCCACCCGCGCCGGCGCAGTCGCACCTCGCAGTCGGCATCGCCCAGCAGATATGTCTGTGTGATTTCGCTTTCGATGGCATCGTCAGGCAGCGCGCCTGTCAGCTCTACTATGTATTTTCTCTCTTCCTGTATGGGCTGTGGCAGTCCCAGCACGTTTGAGATCTCTTTCACCACGCGTTTCATCTTCCGTTCAAAGTCGTCGTGGTTGTTTATCACGCGCAGGTGGGGGTGTCCCTTCCATGCATGTATCACGCGCTTGTCCAGCATGCGTGCCGTGCGCAGTCCCTCCTCGTTCATCTGCTCGAGGCGCTGTGCGTTGTTGGCCGTGGTGTAGTATTGCTCGGCACCGTCGGCGGCCGACACCAGGTGCAGCACAGCATCGTAGCGCTGGCGCAGTTCGGGCGTCGAGGTGCCTAAGGAGCGTGTTATCTGCTCCCACATGTCTGGCTCCATATAGGCCGAGATGTCCATGGCGCCGCGGTCGCACACGATGACGCAGGGCTGCTCGGTGCACTGCTCTGCCATGCGCACGAAGCGGTCTTCCAGGGCCATCTGTATGTAGAGCGTGGCTTTCTCGCCCTCGTAGAAGAAGGCGCGGTTCTTCGTCAGATAGTTCATGCCGGCCTGAGTGAACAGCGTGGGCACCTCGGGAATGGTGAACACCTTGAAGCCCAGGCTGGAGAAATGTTCTATCACGCGCACCAGGGCCGTGGTCTTGCCGGCGCACGGGCCGCCTGTCAGCACTATTTTCTTGATGTCGTTCATTGTTGGGTAAAGAAATGTTATAACTAACGGCTGTTTTCACCGTCTTGGCAGTAGGAGGCGACGTGTCTCACATCGCAATAATCTGTAGCGTTGCGACGTGGGACACGTCGCCTCCTGCTTGCGCGCTGCAAAAGTACGAAAAAAATCTGTAAATACACTCTTACCTGAACGTTTTATTCGAAACAAGAAAATTCCTTCGGCACGATTCCTATTATAAGGTTCAAGTTTAGCAAGCCCCGCATGGCACGCCCCGAAGGGGCAACGAGCAGCCCAGGGCTGGCTTCTTGTTGCCCTTTCAGGGCGTTTATGTGCAATACATACATTGCTTGCGAAACTTGAATTGTAAGGTAGATGGCAACCAATAGCAGATTTCCCTCTTTTCTTTTGCCGGTTCAGGAAATAATATGTACCTTTGCCGCCTGAATACAGACCAAGAGAAAAGCTAAAAGAAGCAATGGACATATCAGTGGTTGTCCCCCTCTACAATGAGGAGGAATCAATACGCGAGCTGCACGACTGGATAGTGCGTGTGATGGCCGAGCACGGCTTCAGCTATGAGATTATCTTCGTCAGCGACGGCTCTACCGACGGCTCGTGGGCCATCATAGAGCAGCTGGCCCGGCAGAACGCGTGTGTGCATGGCATCAAGTTCCGCCGCAACTACGGCAAGAGTCCGGCTCTGTACTGTGGCTTCCGCATGGCCCAGGGCGACGTGGTGGTGACGATGGATGCCGACCTGCAGGACTCGCCCGACGAGCTGCCCGAGCTGCACCGCATGGTCATGCAGGAGGGTTACGACCTCGTTTCGGGTTACAAGCAGAAGCGCTACGACCCGCTGTCGAAGACGCTGCCCACCAAGCTCTTCAATGCCACGGCGCGCAAGGTGAGCGGCATAAAGAACCTGCACGACTTCAACTGCGGTCTGAAGGCATACCGTCGCGAGGTGGTGAAGAACATTGAGGTGTATGGCGAGATGCATCGCTACATACCCTATCTGGCCAAGCAGGCGGGCTTCGACAAGATAGGCGAGAAGGTGGTTCACCATCAAGCCCGCAAGTATGGCACGTCGAAGTTTATGGGCTGGAACCGCTTTGTCAACGGCTATCTCGACCTGCTCACGCTGTGGTTTCTCAGCACTTTCGGCAAGAAGCCGATGCATGTGTTCGGCTTTCTCGGGACGTGCATGTTCATTGTCGGCTTCGTCGCAGCCGTCTGCATAGGTGCCGACAAGCTGTGGTGTCTGGCCCAGGGCGTGCCGCAGCGACTGGTGACCGACAGCCCCTACTTCTACATCTCGCTGACCATGATGCTCATGGGCACGCAGCTCTTCCTGACAGGCTTCGTGGCCGACCTGGTGAGCCGCTCGTCGGCCCAGCGCAACGACTATCAGATAGAGACGCAGCTCTGAGGCAGAGCCATAGACGGCAAAGGCAAACGGAAAAGAAATCATTCACCCATAAAAAAAAAGAATTGACTATCGCGCATACATTAGTATATAGTTTTGCAGCCCGCGGTCTGAGGCATCTGTCTGTGCTGCGCCTGCCGTTGCGCTGCGTTGCGCTTGGCGTGGCGGCGGTGGCCGTAGGCTCCTGCTCAAACATCAACTGCCCGATACAGACGGCGGTCAGCATACGCTACTCACTGCGGCAGGCCACAGGCTACGCTGGCGAGAGCCGGCAGGACACGCTTGCCGCCGGCGACACGCTCTGGGTGTGGACGCGGCGGGCAGACGGCAGAGACACGCTGCTGCTCAACCGGGGCATGCGGCTCAGCAGCTTCGCCCTGCCCGTGAGCAGCTCGCATCCCGAGGACATACTCGTCTTCCACTTTGCCGACACCATCAGCCGCAGCACCGACACGCTGTGGATAAAGAAGGACGACCAGCCCCACTTTGAGAACGTGGACTGCCAGGCCATCTTCTTCCATACCATCACGGCCGTGCGCTCCACCCACAACCGCATAGACACGGTGGTGGTCAACACGCCCGACGTGACCTTCGACACAGAGCCGACACACCTTTATCTCTTCCTGCATGAGAGGCAATAGCATACGCATGGCAGCCACGCTGCTGGCCCTGCTCGTCAGCGGCGCTATAGCGGCCCAGAAGATGTTCGTTCTGGCAAAGGACAGCGTCCCGCTCTTCTGTGGCGTGACGGTCATGGCCGACCTGGTGGGGCCGGTGCAGCTACAGCTGAGCGACTATGGCCAGTGGGAGGCGGCTGTGCGCGTCAACCTGCACGACCAGTGGTTTCCCACGCTCGAGCTGGGCTATGGCAAGGCCAGCCACACCGACGACGAGCTGACGGGCCTGAGCTACCGCACCAAGGCACCCTTCTTCCGTCTGGGCTGCGACTTCAACATACTGCGCAGGAAACATTCGCCCTACCTGCTCTACATAGGCGGGCGCTATGCTTTCACGGCCTACGACTACAGCATCGACTGCCGCCCCCTGACTGACCCTGTGTGGAAATGGCCGACCAGCTTCGGCGCTGCCGACGTGCCAGGCCGCATGCACTGGCTGGAGCTGGTGTTCGGCCTCGACGCCCGCGTGGCCGGACCGCTGCGCATGGGCTGGAGCGCGCGCTTCAGGCGCAGGCTGTACCACAACGACATTCCCACCGGCAACGCGTGGTATGTGCCGGGCTTCGGCATTTTCGGCTCCACGAGGCTTGCCGCTACGTTCAACATCGGACTTGAGTTCTAATCCCTTTTTTCTATGCTCAAACATCGAAAACTACTATGGCAGCTGCCGCTGCTCGTGCTGCTCGTGGTGGGCACCGTCGTCATTCTGCGCCAGCACAACGGCAGCGACAAACCGTATCGATACTTCGAAGGCTTTGTCTTCGGCACCGTCTTCCATGTCAGCTACCAGAGCGACCAGGTGCTTGACAGCGTCATAACGGTCGGCTTAAACCGCGTCGATGCCACGCTGTCGATGTTCAACCCGCAGAGCACACTGTCGCGAGTTAACGAGAACAAGCCAGTGGAGCGTGACACCATGTTTGCCGAGGTGGTCGCACTGGCCCTGCAGGTGGCAGCCGACACCGACGGTGCCTTCGACCCCACCGTGGCACCGCTGGTCAACCTTTGGGGCTTCGGCTACAAGCGCGGACAGACACCCACGCCCGAGGCTATAGACAGCATACGCCGATATGTGGGCTACGAGAAGGTTGGCCTCACGGCCGACGGCCGACTCCGTAAGACCGACGCACAGGTCAGCATGGACCTGAGCGCCATTGCCAAGGGCTACGGCTGCGACGTGGTGGCCGGCATACTGAGGCAACATGGCGTGAAGAATTTCATGGTGGAGATAGGTGGCGAGATAGTGGCCAGCGGGCAGTCGGCCCGGCGACAGCCGTGGCGCATAGGCGTGACAAAACCTAACGACGACCCTGACAGCGACGAGGGCGAGGTGCAGCATATACTCAACATGACCGACTGTGCCGTTGCCACCAGCGGCAACTATCGCAACTTCTACATACGCGACGGAAAGAAATACGCACACACCATAGACCCTGCGACTGGCCGCCCTGTGCGGCACAGCCTGCTCTCGGCCACGGTCATAGCCGATTGCTGCGCCAAGGCCGATGCCTACAGCACGGCCTTCATGGTGATGGGCATCGACAAGGCAAAACAGGTGCTCAGCCGCCACCCCGAACTGCGCGCCTATTTCATACTGTCAACACCACATGGCGAACTCACCACATGGCAGTCGGACGGACTATAAACGCTAAGGAACTGACGCTAAATAGAGTTTGCTTTTGAGTTTTTTTTTTGTATAATTTGATTAAATTCGTGTAATACGATTTCATTCGTATAATTCGTGTCATTCGTTGTAATTCGTTGTCTAAAAAAATAACAGAGTACCAGCTCCTAATAACAGCGGATGAGCTGTAATTGAAAGATACTTTATGAACGGTCTTTATACTATCGTTTTGTTGCTGCTCAGCAACGTGTTTATGACCCTGGCATGGTATGGCCATCTGCGGCTGCAGCAGAGCGGCGTTTCGGCCGGATGGCCCCTGCTGGCTGTTATAGTTTTCTCGTGGGGCATAGCCTTCTTCGAATACTGTTGTCAGGTGCCGGCCAACAGGTTTGGCTTCATTGGCAACGGAGGCCCCTTCACGCTGGTGCAACTCAAGGTGGTGCAGGAGTGTATTTCGCTGGCCGTGTTTGCCGTCATTGCCAACATCATGTTCCAGGGGCAGAACCTGCACTGGAACCACATACTGGCCTTCCTGCTTATCATCTGCGCAGTCTATCTGGTGTTTATGAAATAGGGTAGGGGGGAAGCTATGAACAGCGAAACGGCAGCGCGGCTGCGCCTTCTGGCTGACAGGTATGAGACGCCACAGTTTCTGCAGGGCGACCCGTCGTGGTTTATGCACCAGGTGTCGGGTCGAGCCAATCAGGAGGTGATGGCCTTCGTTGCCGCGACGCTGAGCTACGGTTCGCGCTCGCAGTTTATGCCCAAGATACAGCAGCTGCTCGACGCCTCTGGCGGCGACATGCTGCGTTGGGTGGCCGAGGGCCGCTTCCGTAGCGACCTGCCCGACACGGGCAGCTGCTTCTACCGTCTCTACACATGCCATACCATGCACCTGCTGCTATGTCGTCTGCAGCAGTTGCTCGCAAGTCACGGCAGCATAGGCGACTATGTGAGCTGTCATGCCGGCGGCAGTGGGCGTCAGGCCGTGGTGGTGCTGTCGCAGTTTTTCGCCGACCCGCAGCTGAAGGGTGTCGTGCCACGGCCCGACTCGGCCTGCAAGCGGCTCGTGATGTTCCTGCGGTGGATGGTGCGCAGCCATTCGCCGGTCGATCTGGGCCTGTGGGCCCACTTCATCGACCGCCGCTCGCTGTTCATACCGCTTGACACGCATGTGCTGACGCAGGCACGCGAGCTTGGACTGCTGCAAGCCCGGACGCAGTCGTGGGCCACCGTCGAGCGACTGACGGCTGCCATGCGCGAGGTGTTTCCCGACGACCCAGCCCGCGGCGACTTCGCCCTCTTCGGCTACGGCGTAAGCGGCAGTCGAGACTGATTGTTATCTCCTCCACCGTGTCATGGCGCTGCCTCGCGGCAGATGCTCTGAGCCACGACGTAGGCCGTGGTCCAGGCTGCCTGGAAGTTGAAGCCGCCCGTGACACCGTCGATGTCGAGCACCTCGCCGGCAAAGTAGAGGTGCGGCACATGTCGGCTCTCGAGTGTAGTGGGATTGATCGAGCTGAGGGCAATGCCGCCGCAGGTGACAAACTCGTCGCGGAACGGTGCGCGCCCGGCGGTGTGATAGCTGTCGCCAGACAGCACGTCCACCATGCGGTTGACGTCCTTCTTGCCCAGCTCGCCCCAACGCTGGTGAGCCCTTGCTGCCAATGCCTTGTCGAGCAGGTATGTCCACAGACGCTGCGACAGGCCGAAGACATTGCCTGTTGTGAGCTGCTTCAGCGGCTGGCGTGCGGCTGCCGTGCCGATGGCCTGAAGCAGCTGCTGCTCGGTCTGCCCGGTCCAGCAGACAGACAGCGGCACCCTGTAGTCGCAGCCGGCCAGATGGCGTGCCGCATAGCTCGTGAGCCGCAACACGGCAGGACCGCTGACACCCCAATGGGTGATGAGCAGCGGTCCGCTGGCCCGCAGCTTTGTTGCCGGTATGTGTATGGTGGCATGTGGCACCACCAAGCCCTGTAGGGCGGTCAGACCTCCATCGTCGATGCGCAGCGAGAAGAGCGACGGCACCGGCGGCTCCACATCGTGCCCCAGGGCAGACAGCCAGCGCAGCCCGTCTGCACCGGGCGACCCGCCGGTGCAGACAACCACGAAGTCGAAGCCGCACAGCTCGTCGAGCGACCGAACTCTGCGGCCCAGGCATATCTCGACACCATAGCGTCGGGCCAGCGAGAGAAAGCAGCTGACGATGGTGTGCGAGTCCTGCGACCGAGGGAAGACACACTCGTCGTCCTGCGTCACCAGCGGCACACCATGACGCTCAAACCAGCTATATGCGTCGCCGGGGCTGAACACCTTCAGCAGCCGCTTCATCAGCCTGTGGCCGCGGGGATAGACAGCCCGCACGTCGCCCACGGAGCGGAACGAGTTGGTGCAGTTGCACCGACCGCCGCCGCTCGCCGCCACCTTGGCCAGCACCCGCTGGCCGCGCTCCAGGATGCTGACATCCATTGCGGGCATCATCTCTTTCAGGTTGACGGCCAGGAAAAAACCAGCCGCGCCGCCACCTACTATAGCTGTACGCATTTCTGTATGGGACGTTATGACAGATAAAGCTGTTGCTCTACATGTCCTGATTCTATATCGCTATTGGTTATGACACGTCGCCTCCTACTTGTGCGCTGCAAATATAGACAATATTCCCGAAACAGCTGCCGGCGGAGTGAAAGAATTAAGTTTCTTTAGCCTACATTTGTGCTATGGGTAACTACTAAGCCTGCCACTGGTACGCCGGGTGTCTCACCCTGCGGCCGCCGCAGCTGAGACAGCTACATACCAATAGTAGGCCGCAAAGTTACGTCATTTTTTTAAGCCGTGCCAATCAAACATTATTACACAGCATAGTTTTGAACATCATGTCTTTGAACGTCGAACCAGAATCGAATGATACTGTTCAGAGCAAGTGTTCTCACAGCCATCATGTCGTAGCCAAGGTACAAATATGTCCCCACTCGGGTACAAAACAGGCCCCACTCGGGTACAAAACAGGCCTCCCTGCGGTTTTTGCCTGTAAGCGAAAGGTCTTTCGCCTGTAAGCGAAAAGCCTTTCGCCTGTAAGCGAAAAGCCTTTCGCCAGTAGGCAAAAACCTCAAGCTGTTCATATCGTCGTAAAAATAAAAGACCCGCCCTGGTTCGCTGGTCAACGGGAAGCGTGGCGGATTCTGTCGATGCAAAGATAGTGCTTTTTGTTTGATTATCCAAACTTTTTAAGTGATATTTATTTCTGTGATGGTGATTTTCTTTCAAATTCCATGGCGATAGCACGAAAAAGTAACTAAAAGTTTGCTTTTATGATACCTTAAATGGCTGCAAAATTAGTGTCTGTCGGAGGTTTAGGCATGTTTCAGCCTGCAAAATGAGCTATAGGTCAATAAAAACATTCCAAAGGATTATGTAAAATTTGTTGGGTATTACTACTGGGATTTTAGTGATTTATTAGAGGAAATTAGAAAAAATAAATATGGCTGGGAACCTACAATCATTCATGATGCAATCCTGCTAATTGAAAAAGCCGATGAAGCTCAAGGAAAGTTGATAAATCATCTTTTATTGATCAATGATGCTTTTGACTAAGCATTACGTAGATAACCCTAACACCAAAGCAGAGATGTTAGGGCTACACGGATAAAGAATGATTTGACGGTCTTTCCTCTATTGGCTCATCATCGTTTGAATTGGAATCGTTGTCGCTAACGGCTACATTCATACCCAGCGTGGCAACGTCAATCCACTCAATATCTACATCGGTCAAAGCACGGGTAGCACGACGGCCTTTCTTGGCCGAGCCACCACCACGCTTGTAGGCCGTTTCAGGGATGAAGCGGACTTTTACGCCGTTGATGTCACTGGCCGACACATCCTCGGCCTTGTCCTTGCCGTTGCCCGTGGCTGATGACTGGAAGAAGAACGAGCCGATGCCGTCCAGTTTCACTGAGCGACCCTGTGCCATGTAATCGCCCATCACGCCCGACAGAGCCTCCAGCACGGCTTTCACGTCTGCCGGACTCACCGTCGATTCTGCGGCCAGACGCTTTGCAATCTGGTCGGTTGTCACTGTGCTACCCACTAGAACCGACTGCGGATACCACTTACTGTTCAACTGTTTGAACACTTTCTTGAAAAATGCCATACGCTTACCCTTTCCAAATTTGTGCCTCTGCAAGCCGCCCGAATCTTCCCGATATAGGAGGTTCAACCTTCCCTATATACAAGGTTGTATCTTCTCTATATGGAAGGTTGCATCTTCCCTGTATGGAGGATTTTGCCTCTTCAGGAACCACTCCGCAACGCCACGCTTATGGCAACTTAAACATTAAGTTGAAGAACACGATGAGAAATTAGCAAATAACCTACAATCTCAGCACATTTTCGACATGAATTATACGAATATGCCTACATTTTAATATTTTTTGCAAAAATCTCGTCGCATTCTCGATCTTTTTCACTACTTTTGCACCGTGTTTCGTATGAGACACAAGACATATTGGTAAAACGAAGCGTTATGCTCGACTTGCTGACGGAAACGTAGGAAACTTCTGTGAATTGCAAGGACGGTGTATCGGTTCGCGCGTATAGCGTGGACTGGTTACTCCTTCTCAATTCAAGGCAATTCCTACGGCCTCCGTCAGAAGAAGTGGTAAATCAGTGCCACGCTTCTACGTTGAATTATAGAAAGGTTCCTTGATGGTGCTGCAAGGGGCGCGGAGATATAAGGATATGAACGAATTGAAGTTCCCTGTGACCGAACTTGAAAAGAATAGATTTCAAGTTGTCGTTGATATGGCTCTTTATGCCAAAGAATCTCTTGTTGCCGCTTGCTATAAGTTTACAGACCGATTCTTTATACATCAGCAGACATCTGGCAATAATGTAATCGTCGTTTTTGAAGCTATGGATGGAAATGCCATTTCGGAAGTTATAGTCAAGCAATTCTGCAACGAACTCATAGACCAACAGGTTCGCTTTAATACGAATCTGAAGTTTGGCCATATCCGTGATTTGATAGTTGAGGAAGCATTTAAACCTGTAGCTAAATGAGCGATTACAAACTACTCCCCTTCCGCTTCGCCCGCTTCAACGATTCGGAATACTTGCTAACAAATGATGTTGGCGAGTACATTTTCCTTCGTAATGAGGATTTCGAGAAGTTCATCAACAAGGACCTGGATGTGAAGTTAACAGTGTTACAAGATATTGCATCGAAACAAATTGCCACGACCGACAAAGTGGAGGACGTAGTGAAAATGCTGGCTACTAAGTTCAGGACGAAAAAGAGCATATTGAGAGATTTCACAAGCCTACACATGGTGGTACCAACCTTACGTTGCAATTCCAGTTGCATCTACTGCCAGGTGGCGCGAAAGAATATGAACGACCATGAGGCTGACATGACGAAGAAAACGGCAAAGAACGTGGTGAAGACCATCTTCCAATCGCCTTCTCCCTGCATCAAAATCGAGTTTCAAGGTGGTGACCCTTCGACATACTTTGAAATGGTAAAGTACATCATTGAGGAAGCGGAGTGGCAAAACCTTTTCAAGAAGAAAGACCTCGGCTTTGTAATATGTACCAATGTCACTTTGCTTACACCAGACATGGTGAAGTATTTGAAGAAACACAAGTGCGACATTTCGACCTCGCTTGATGGTCCAAAGGAACTGCACAACATGAATCGCCCGCTACAGGACACGACGCATACCCATGAGCAGTTTGAGGAGAACATCAAGATGATTCGTGAGATATGCGGACAGGATAGTGTGTCGGCACTTATGACAACATCGAAATATAGCCTCGGCCACTTCAAGGAAATCATCGACGAGTATGTGCGGATGGGCTACAACAATATTTTCCTTCGTGCGCTGAATCCGTATGGGTTTGCCAAGCAATACAAGGAGAAGATTGCATACCCCGTGGAGGATTTTATCGAGAACTTCAAGGAAGGCCTCGACTATATCATAGAACTGAACAAGCAGGGTACTTTCTTCATCGAAGGATATGCTGCTCTGCTGCTGAAACGAATTCTCACGCCATTTGCTACTGGCTTCGTAGATTTGCAGTCGCCAGCAGGTGTTGGTATTGCAGGAGCTATTTACGACTGGGACGGAAATGTCTATGTGGCCGATGAGGGCAGAATGTTAGCCCGATTCAAGGACTACTATTTCAAGTTGGGCAATGTGAATGAAGACAGCTATCAGTCGATGTTCAACGGTGAAAAATTGCACCATATCATTGAAAATGCTTGCACAGAATGTTTGCCTATGTGCTCAGAGTGTGTTTTCCAACCCTATTGTGGAGCAGACCCTGTGCGCAACTATTCTGAGCAGGGCGACATGGTGGGGCATCGACCTACGAGCGACATGTGCAAGAAGAACACAGCCATCATGCACTACCTGTTTGAGTTGCTGAAGAAGCACGACCCAGAGATAAACAGAATATTTTGGTCTTGGATAAATTAGAATGGTATGAAACAGATTAATGGAACAGCATTCAATATCGAAGCAGACATCCTTGGCCGAATAACGCTAAAGGGTAAGAGCATCTTCAACCGCAAGGACGAGATACTTGTTAAAGCAGACGCAAATGGCTTGCCGTCTGGCTATGTTGCCTTGATTACAAACAGTGAGCAAATTACTGGCGGGAAGCCATGTGTGGGGAATGTGCAAACGCTCGATGAATTTAACGAGGGCGACGTGGTTCTGATAAACAAGAAGGGTGAAATCGTATTCCTCTACGAAATAAAGTCGCTGCATAATGCCATCTTTGCCACAGAGCGGTGCAATCACCGCTGCATCATGTGTCCTCAGCCACCTGTTGTGGAGGAAGAGGACAAAACGCCATTCAATCTCAAACTGATTTCGCTCATAGACAAGAATACAGTGGAGGTCGGCATTACTGGTGGCGAGCCTACGCTGATAGGCGACAAGCTTTTTTCCCTCATCAGGCAGATACAGAAGTACCAGCCGAAAGCAGGCATCAGTCTGCTAACCAATGGAGTGAAGGTTGCCGATAAGGAATATGCCATGAAACTGGCCATGTGCAAGCACCACGACTTGCAAGTAGATGTGCCAATATTCTCGGACATAGCCGAAGAACACAACCGCATCGTGGGAGCAAAGACTTTCTATAAGACGGTGCAAGGGCTTTACAATCTCGCACTGTTCCATCAGCGAATAGGACTGAGAATCGTAGTGCATAAGCAGACCTACAAGCGATTACCCCAACTTGCCGATTACGTCTATCACAATTTCCCGTTTGTCAGCCAAGTAGCCTTCCTGCAGATGGAAACGACGGGCAACGCAGACACCAATCTCGAAGAATTGTGGATAGACCCATACGATTACAACGAAGAACTGAAACAGGCTGTCTTGCTGCTGGCCAATCGTGGCATCTGCACTCGTATTTACAACGCTCAACTGTGTGTGCTGCCTCGCGAAATAAGGGAGTTCGCTGTCAATGCCATTTCCGACTGGAAAGACACCTATCTCCCCGAGTGCGAAGGATGTAAACTCCGCCAACAATGCGGAGGCCTGTTTGCTTCCAATCAGAAGCATCACAGCGCACACATCAATCCCAATTTAGAAGACATCACGGCCTCGGCCTGTGTCTAAGTGATAGTCCATTTAATGTTTAACAATTTAAAAAAGGAGGTTCAATGAAAAGAGTATTGTTTCTTTTGGTCTCTGCCCTTCTTGCTGGAACAACGTATGCCTCGAACCTAAGCAAAGATGTAATTGCAATGGTTACGAACAGCCACGAGATTTCTGTCATTGAACAGGGACAATCTCTGATTCTGGAGCAGCCTGTGAATGTGCAAGCCGAAGCGAATGGTCATTATTCGCATAGTTCGCACTCATCGCACAGCTCTCACAGTTCGCACCGCTCTCATTCGTCGCACTACTCAAGCAGTTTCTAAACGAGTGAAGGAGTCATCTGAAAAAGGATGTCGCAACTAAGTGTTGTGACATCCTTTTACTTATGTAGCTTATATTGTGTCTTCCAGAGTTCTACTTTGTTTCTTATAATCGCCGCCTCCATATGATTTGTGAAGCAACTGCTTCAATTTGTTTTCCTTGGATGCGGATATTCGTGGAACGCAAACCTTAGATAGTACAATTCTCGCATTCAATCTCTTCACTTTTATGTTTGGTTGTTTGAGAAGAATGTTTATGGTACTACTGATTTGGTCCAATGCGTGTTCTAAGTCAGCCCCCTTCAGCTCAATAAGATACAGCCAATCATCTTCTGTATAAATGCCATTATCGCATTTCAATACTTCATCATTGCTGATTACACCACCATCAATCTTATATACGACAATCTCTTTTCCTGAACTGTTACGAAGTCGGTACACCCTTTTTTCCTTAGGTTCACGCAATGGAACATCTTTACTGCAATCATGGCGAAGTATGCTGTTTCCATCATGATATGCCTGAAAGAAAGGCCATTCCTTCTGAGATTTAATCTTCTGTGCCATCGCTATCGTCTAATTGCAAAAGTTGGTCGTACTGATTGTTTATCACATTCGAAATCTCATCAATAAGTTCTGCCTTGATTTCGCCCAATTCAGGGTCAATAATATCAACGGCTTCTCCATTTTGTAGAATATATGCAGAAACATTCTCCAATGGGAGCCAAAGTTCTTTTGGAATTATTTCGTTTACTTGTTCAGGGCGCTTCGTTCCAACTTTGGCAGCATAAATCATATTATTTATGACGGTCAAAGTATATGGACTATGAGTTGTCAATATCAAATGGCCTGATGGTGAACTGTTAAGCATTAGTACTAATAACTGAATCGTTGCCATTTGGGCTTCGGGGAAAAGGTGTGCTTCTGGCTCTTCTACAATGCGGAGTAATTTATTACCCTGATATATAGAAAGGAATGCATCTTGCAATATGCGAATAGATTCCTGCTGCCCAGAAGAGGCATTCTTTAGGTAAACATATCCTTGTCCAGGGTGTACTATGCGCTCACCGAATTCTGAATTTGAATATTGACCATGCAAAACCTCATGGATAAGCTTATTTGCTAACTTCAGTTTTGGCTTTAAACGTGAGTTTGCATTTTTAATCATTCCCTCAAAGTTTCCCAAGTTTATGAAAGACTGGCGCATTTTAACAACACGTTGCATAAAACTGAGCATTAGCGTTTCGTCAATCGTCTGTTCTTTCGTCTCAAATGCACGATGTCCCTGTTCTTCAATATTCTTTTGTATGCTCTGCTGGAGCATATTCTCAAAAGTTTCGCTATAACCTATTGTTGCATTTCTTCCTGCAAGAATAAACAAAGAATCGTTATGGTTGTTACAAAACAGAGCGTTTATCTTATCGGCTAAATGATGCAAATATACAAGATGACGTTCGTCCAAAGCCACTTTCCTGGCTACATTGTCAATGTTTTCCAATTCTGTTTTGAGTTGGAGCAACATCCTCTTGTATCCCCGAAGCTCGTTATAGTCTTCTTGGGTGAAAAAATCGTCTGAGAACAGGGCATTTATCCTCTTTTTGGAAGTCAAGGATAAAGTTAAAGTCCGATTCTCATCGTAATGATAAACAATTTGGAAGTCGGGTAAATGGAAGGTCGAACCAAAGAAATCGTAAAATTTCTCACGAATAGGAATAATCAAATCATGTGTTCTGTCAACCCCTACATTATCTGATTGGTAAAAGCGTGTAAAAAACTCTGTAGATAAAGACTGGAAAAAGTATATTAACTTCGCAATAGTACTCTTACCACTTGCTTGCTGACCAATTAAAATTAGAGCAGGGGTTACTACTATTGAAGCCTGCTTTACTGGTCCGAAGTTTGTTATTTCTAATTTCTGTGACATGACAATTACTATTTTGGCTGCAAAATTACTATTTTTCAGTGAGATTGAAGCAATTTGAGCGGAAAAGTTGATAAAATAGACTCTGAATGTTCTGTTTCTATATTATTCCAGACCGATGCCGCACGGAGAATCCTGTGGTGCATATCTCACTCAATCCGCATCCTGACGACAGACTGACGGACACGGACATGGAGAACATTGCCCGTGAGTACAAGGAGAAGATTGGCTTTGGCGGACAGCCCTACATGGTCTATAAGCATGAGGACATAGACCGCCATCACATGCACATCGTTACCATCCGTGTAAAAGAGGACGGCAAGGCCATCAGTTCCAGTAGCAACTTCTACCAGAGCAAGAGGGCGACACGCGAACTGGAGAAGAAATACAACCTGCACACGGCTGAACGTGGGCAGGCTATTTCCGAGATTCCGCTCCGTAAGGTGAATGCCAGTGAGGGTGACGTGAAGAAGCAGATAGCAAACACGGTCAAGGCGGTTGTCCGTGGCTACCACTATCAGACATTGGGAGAACTCCGTGCCGTCCTTTCCTTATATAATATAGATGTTGAGGAAACAAGGGGCATGGCCCGTAACCGTGAGTATCACGGACTGGTCTATTCCGCCACCGATGACAACGGCAACAAGGTTGGCAATCCGTTCAAGGCTTCCAAAATCGGGCCGTCTGTCGGCTACGAGGCAGTGCAGAAGCGTTTCGCATGGTCGAAGAAACATATTGCCGATAAGGGCATAGCCGTTTCGCTGAAAGAAAAGATACTGCCCATATTGGCGGCATCATCCAACGTTGAGAATTTCAAAGGCCGCTTGCAGGCTCAGGGTATGGACGTTGTTTTCCGCTACACGGACACGGGACGCATCTATGGCGCAACCTTCATTGACCACGACAGCCGCAGTGTGCTGAATGGTTCGCGCATGTGCAAGGAACTTTCTGCCAATGCTCTGGAACAGTTCTTTAACAGTCCTCACGGTCAAGAACAGACACAACAGGGACAGACAACCGACCAAAGACAGTCCACACAAGAAGTTGCAGGACATGGAACTGGTGGAGGGCAGCAGTCGTCAGGTTACGACCACTGGCAGAGCCAGTCAACTCGGTCTTCAGACTACGACCACTCTCATTCCGACTTCGACGGCTTCGGCTTGTTCACCACTGATAACCCAGCGGTTGATCCTGCCGAAGAAGAGTTCAGAAGATGGATGCAGAGAAAGAAGAAGAAACGTCGTGGCCCGAAACTCTAATCGACTATTATTCAAATGCCATTCAAACACAATTCAAAAATCATATTATAATGCAACAAAAAGACGATTTAAGAGGACTCGCCAAAGTCATGGACTTCATGCGAGCCGTGAGCAAAAACCTTTTCGCTAAAACGTAATCGCTGGAAAATTACATGCAACGTATGTTGGCAGAAGCAATGTCTGTCTGCCGCGCAAGGCCGAAAATTCAGCGCGTTTCTTTTTGCCATTTGCAGATATTGTCGTAAATTTGCGCTCGGATAGTGTGGTGTCACAGGGGCAGACTGCGCCAAACACATCACGCAACACACACAGACACAAACAAAATCTCTGTTTACACGACATGAAGGCCTTTACGACACATACTATAGTCAACACCCTGCTCTGCGCCGTGGCAACACTGTCACTGCTGCTTGCGTTTACGGCCTGTGTCAGCCACAGCTGGAAGCAGCCAGCGCCCGCGACAGACAGTGCATACATTGAAGACAGTCTGCTCACTGCAGCACAGCAGACAGGCAGCTTAGAGGCGGAGCTGGCCGTGATAGACAGCTTGGAGACCGCGGGCATAACCACGTCGCAGCGCGCCAACCTGCTCAGGGGCGAGAGCTGTAGCCGCCACGGCCAGCTGCGCACGGCCGAGTTCTACTTGCAGAAGGTGATGGAGACCCAGCCGACAGACAGCGCCGCGCTGTCATGCTACGGCCATGCCGCCGCTTCGATAGCCAACGTGTCGGTCAACCGCGGCAACTACGAGCGAGCCCTGCGGGCTGCCATGCCTGCCCTGCAGCTGCTGACCGACGACAGCGACAACACCTTGACGCGGGGCATACTGCTCGAGTCGGTAGGGCGCTGCCAGCTGGGGCTGGCACACACCGACGAGGCCGCTATCAGCTACGGCCAGGCTTATCGGTGCTATCTCAGCATAGCTGCACTGCCCGGCCGACAGGCCGAGGGGCTGCACCACGCCATTATAGGGGCGCATAACACCGCCCTGAGCTATTTCACCACCCACCTCTACCACGAGGCGCTCTCGTGGACCGAACGCACCGACACCCTGCTGCGCCGATACGCTGCGACAGACGGTGCCGCCCATGGCTTCATCGACCATGTGCAGGCGCGAATATGGCTGCACCGAGCCATTGCCTATCAGGGACAGGGCAACACCGCACGAGGTGCCAAGGCCTACCGCGAGTATCTGGCCACGGCCTACGGCCAGAGCGACGACGGCCGCATTGATGCCACGTCCTATCTGATGGAAGCCAAACGCTATGCCGAGGCTGCCGACAACTATCGTGAGCTGGACCGCATACTCGATGGCTGGGGCGTGAGATACACCATGCACAACGCGCAGCGCTACCTCTTCCCCAAATACCGCGCCAACGCATACGCCGGCCGACGCGACTCGGCAGTGGCTATCGGTCTGCAGCTGCTCACCGCACTCGACACGGCCATCGCCCGTTCGCTGGGCAACGATGCCGCCGAGCTGGCTACCATCTACGACACACAGCGCATGGAGACAGAGATAGCCCTGAACCAGGTGGCACTGACCCAGCAGCGGCTGATAACTACCGTGGTGGCGGCCGTAGCACTGACCATACTCTTCGTCCTGTATCTGCTCTACCGCAGGCGCAACATGCAACGACTGGCGGCAGAACATGAGAAGACAGAGGCGGCCCTGCGGATGAAGACAAAGTTTATCGAGCAGATCTCGCACGAGATACGCACCCCGCTGAACATACTGTCTGGCTTCTCGCAGATACTGACCACCCCGGGTATGGAGCTTGACGAAGAGACTAAACGCGATGCCGCCAAGCAAATACAGGTCAACACGCAGCGCATAACGGGTCTGGTCAACAAGATGCTTGAACTGTCTGATGCCAACAGCCAGACCGTGATAGAACGTACCGACGAGTGTATGGTGGCCGAGATAGCGGCGCAGGCGGCGCAGGAGTCGGGCATACTCGAGGCCAGCCACCTTGACTTCGACCTCAGTTTTGCCGAAGGCCTGGAGACACTGACGATGCGCACCAACCAGAAAGCTGCCACCCGAGCGCTTGCCCTGCTGCTCGACAACGCCCGCAAGTTCACCATGCCGGCCGAGGCTTACGCCCGGCCTGCAGACAGCATGGAGAAGAAGGAGCGTGCCTCGCTGCATGTGGAGCTGACGGCCGACGGCCGCAACGTGCGTTTCGTCGTGCAAGACACGGGTAAGGGCATACCGGCCGACGAGGCCGAACATATCTTTGAAGAGTTTGTACAGCTGGACGACTACTACGACGGCACTGGCATCGGGCTGAACGTGGCACGCTCGATGGCACGCCGGCTTGGCGGCGACATCGTGCTCGACACGACATACACCGCGGGCGCACGCTTCGTTATGACCTTAAAACGCGACTGACCGGCCTGCCCGCAAGGGAAAGCACGCGGCAATGCTTATGCGCTCGCCAACGTGTGTGTGGCAGACACGCCGTTAACACTGTTGTGCAGAAGATTTTCTGTCTGTCCTTTGCCGGTTTCAGAAAATGTCAGTACCTTTGCCGCGGCGGTGTAAGGGCTGCGACCCGTAACGTCACGAATGAAGTGTATATGCAGGCTTCGTTCGGCGTGACGCACGGGAACAGGCAGGCATGGCCAAAGTGTACGCATCTTCTTATATGGAATATATCAGCCTCCTGAGTGACATCCTCTGGACCTACGTCCTGCTGGCAGCCCTGCTGGGCTGCGGTCTCTGGTTTACATGGCGCACCCGCTTCGTGCAGTTTCGCATGGTGGGAGAGATGTTGCGTCTGCTCTCAGACTCGGGCATGAAGAGCGAACAGGGACGCCGCCACATATCGTCCTTTCAGGCTTTCATGGTCAGTCTGGCCTCACGCATCGGCACGGGCAACCTGGCCGGCGTGGCCACGGCCATTGCCGTGGGCGGGCCGGGGGCCGTGTTCTGGATGTGGCTGATAGCCCTGATAGGCGCTGCGACAGCCTTCGTTGAGTCGACGCTGGCCCAGCTCTATAAGCAGCCCCACAGCGACTCATACATAGGCGGGCCGGCCTACTACATACGAAAGGGCATGCACAGCCGCTGGATGGCAGCACTCTTCGCTATACTGATTACGCTGACCTTTGCCCTGGCCAACAATGCCGTGCAGAGCAACACCATAGCCGGTGCCATGCAGCAGGCTTTCGGCTTAGACCCCATGCTGGTGGGGGCGGGGCTGACGGCAGTGACGCTGGCCGTCGTGTTTGGCGGCATACAGCGTGTGGCGCGCGTATGCAGCGTGCTGGTGCCCGTCATGGCCGTGGGCTATCTGGTCCTGGCCGTGGCCATCGTGGCACTCAACATTGAGAAGGTTCCCCACGTCTTCGGCATTATCGTAAGCAATGCCTTCGGTATGGGCCAGGCCCTGGGCGGCGGCCTGGGCATGACGGTCATCTACGGTGTGAAGCGCGGCCTGTTCAGCAACGAGGCCGGCGAGGGCTCGGCACCAAACGTTGCCGCCACCGCCGCCGTGAGCCACCCCGTGAAGCAGGGACTCATCCAGGCCCTTGGCGTGTTCACCGACACGCTGGTTGTATGCTCGTGCACTGCCATCATCATCCTCATCAGCGGCCTATACACCGACCCAGACCTCAACGGCATTCAGCTCACGCAGAGCGCCATGCAGAGCGAGGTGGGCAGTGTAGGGCCGGTGTTCGTGGCCGTGGCCATCTTCCTGTTCGCGTTCTCAAGCATCATCGGCAACTACTATTATGGCGAGGCCAACGTGCGCTATCTGTCTGAGAGCAAGACGCTGCTCGCGGTGTTCCGCCTCTGCTCAGGCGGCCTGATGGTGATGTTCGGCGCGCTGGCCTCGCTCGATACGGTATGGAGCCTGGTTGACGTGTGCATGGCCCTGCTCACGCTGTGCAACCTCGTGGCCATAGCAACGCTGGGCCGCCTGACTTTCCGCCTGCTCGACGACTATCGCAGCCAGCGACGACGGGGCATACGCGACCCGCAGTTCCATCGCTCGCAGATGCCCGACATAGCCGACCAGCTCGACTGCTGGCAGTGAGCGAGTGGGCTGAGAGGCCGTTATGCAAAATTTATTGATGCAAAGAAGGCTGGCATATCTTGCCAGCCTTTACTGATGGCTATTTTGCAGGCCGGTTGCGGATAATCATACGCTTTCCGGTGTTCCCGGCCAATTGTATCTAAAGCTATTTTTTTGTACTTTACATACTTTTCCACCCCTTGCC
>JAILBT010000006.1 GCA_024680755.1 Prevotella sp.
CAGAAACTCAAAAACTCAGAAACTCAGAAACTCAGAAACTCAGAAACTCAGAAACTCAGAAACTCAAAAACTCAGAAACTCAAAAACTCAGAAACTCAAAAACTCAGAAACTCAAAAACTCAAAAACTCAGAAACTCAAAAACTCAGAAACTCAGAAACTCAGAAACTCAAAAACTCAGAAACTCAAAAACTCAGAAACTCAAAAACTCAGAAACTCAAAAACTAAAAAAAATGCAACGCTCTCTTCTAAATAAAACTTAATTCTTTATCCCTTCTGGCCTGTAATACGGATTTTATGTCTAATTTTGCCGCCCAAATCATACGTCGTCTTTTCACGCGGCTGTGACAAAGCATGGTGGAGCGGACGCGCGTACACAGTCCATCCGATTTTAAACTCTCAATTCTAAATTCTCAATTCCCAACTCTCAACTTTCAATGTCCAACGTCAAGAGTCTGCTTCGACTGGCTGCCACAGCCGTCCTGCTCCTAATACCTTTCGTACAGTCGTGGGCCGTGCTTGAGGGCGACAACCTGGATGCCACCGTAGCCGCCCTGCGCCAGGAGCTGACGCAGCGCCACGAGGAGCTGCGCCTCCAGGCCGACCGCCGCGTGCAGCAGCATAACGCCGTCTATCAGCAGCTGCTGGCCACCGTGCGTAAGGCCAATCAAAACGCCCTGATGCTCTATTCGCAGCAGGACGACTATATCTTCGACATCTTCTACGCCTGCCGCGAGGCCACGCGCCTCTACTACGATTTCGAGAAGCAGCAGCAGCCCTTCCGCCGACTGATCAGCAACACCAACACAGAGATAGCCAACTGCGACTCGCTGGTCAACGCCCTGAGCGGCATACCCAACGTGCTGCTAAGCAAGCAGGCACGCGCCGACCGCGACACCTGTCTTGTCAAGGCACGCGGCATCAGGGCCATGCTGACCGACAACAACCGGCTGACCACCAAGTATATCGGCTACTATACCGCCACCGAGCGACAGCTGAGCGACATGAACGCATACGCCCAGAAACGCTACGAGGAGATACAGACCAGCATCTTCCGCAATGGCGGCAGAAACTATTTCAGCATACTCTCGCAACTGCCCGAACGACTGCAGCAGACCTGGCAGGCAATGCGCAAACACGGACTCGTCTTCATGGAGGGCGGACTGCTGGGGCAGTTCTTCTGGCTGATGCTCGTGGTGGTCGTCTCGCTGCTGCTCAGGGTGAAGCGCGAGCAGCTGCGCAGCGCACTCTTCATCTACATGCCCCTGCTGACGATGGGACTGGTCGTGATACTGTTTCGCATAGTGCTCATACCCAACGAGCTGGTCAACCTTATCTTTCCGCCTATGCTGCTGGCAGCTGCCGTCTGGCAGTGGTGGTACATACAGCGCCACCGCAGCGGAGTGCCCACGCTCGACACACGCTATGCCTACTGCTCGCTCATCGTGTTCGCCGTGTCGGTGCTGTGCTCGTGGATAGGATACACCCTGTTCAGCGTGCAGCTCATCATCTGGTGGATGATGCAGCTCTCGTGCACGCTGACCATAACCTGCGCCGCCGACTGGCTGCGTATCTACAGCGAGCGAAAGCACCTCAGCGAACGGCCCGTCACACGCACATGGTTCTTCCAGCTCGTGCGCACGGTGCTGCTGCCCATACTGAGCGTCTTCTCCGTATTGTTCAGCATCTGGTGGGCGGCCGACGTGTTCAACCTGAGCGCTCTGTGCGTCAAGCTCTTCACCACCGACTTCATCGACATGCAGAACCTGAAGGTGTCGCTCATGAAGCTCTCCGTCGTCACATGCAACTGGTTCGTCTTCGCATATATCGTCAGGACCACACTGGCCTTCATGCGGCTGCACTACCAGACCTCCGACCCTACCACCGCCGCCAGCCGCGAGGTGATGGGCAAGAACGTGGTGCAGGTGCTCGTGTGGGGCGTGTGGGCGCTGACGTCGCTCTCGCTGCTCAACATCAGCGTGGCGTGGCTCATGGCCATCTCCGGCGGACTGAGCACCGGCATTGGCTTTGCCTCGAAAGACATCATCGAGAATATATACTACGGCGCCACGCTCATGGCCGGACGCATCAAGGTGGGCGACTGGATAGAAGTGGATGGCACGATGGGCCGCGTGGCCAGTATCAGCTACACGTCAACCGTCGTGGAGAGTCTCTATGGCGAGGTCATCACTTTCCAGAACGCACAGCTCTTCGCCAAAAACTACAAGAACCTGACCAAGAACCACGGCTATGTGCTGGCTGCCATACCCTTCGGCGTGGCCTACGGCACCAACCTCAAGCAGGTGCAGCAGGTGGTGGTCGATGCCGTCACTAAGCTGCGCCACCCTTGGTCTGACCTTGAGAAGCCCGTAAAGATAGTGGTGTCGGGCATGAACGACTCGAGCGTCGATTTCAAGCTCTACATCTGGAGCGATGCCGTCAAGCGCGTCTATGTCATCAGCGACGTCACGCGCTGCATCTACGACACCCTCTATGCCAACAACATCAACATTCCGTTCCCGCAGCGCGACATACATATCATCAAGTGAGCCACGGCATCGCGTGCCCTGCCGCCTATAGACATCCATGCTTACACAAAGAGCCCTGCGCCATATACCAGGAGTATATAGCGCAGGGCTTTTCCTATGCTTATGCTGACCAGCGTGATAATCAGGTTGGCGCGCATCAGCCCCAGCGCCACCGATATGGCCGAGCCCAGCACAGGCAGGAAGGCGAAGAAGCCCATCCATGCTCCGCGCCCCTGCATGAAGCGCAGTGCCTTGTCCATCTGTTCGGGCTTGACGTGCAGGTAGCGTTCTATCCACTCCGGACGTCCCATTCGGCCCACGCCGTAGTTGAACATCGACCCGAGAATGTTGCCCACGGTGGCATAGACCATCAGTTGCCACGCGTCGAGGCCGGCAGCCATCAGTGCCACCATTACGGCCTCGCTGGAGAAGGGGAACACGCTGCCGGCAATGAAAGCTGCCACCAGCATGCCCACATATCCCCAGGCTGTCAGGAAGGCGATGAAGGCATCCACAGGCGCGAGGTTATCAGCGAGGCCACGGCCGTCAGGGGCAGCAGTGTTCCGGCATCGTCGGGCACGGCAGCACACCATAGCAGCAGCAGCCAGGGCAGTAAGGCAAACATCTGGAACACACGACGCACTCTCAGTCGGAAGTACTGACGCTCTCTGCGGTAGCGCGCCTCACACGAGGCAGCCCATGTCGCAGCCAGAGCCCAGGCCACCATCGTCACTATGTGCCCGTCGGCATATAGCGGCGGCCAGGGCGGCAGCAGCTCGCCGCTCAGCCATCGGGCGGCTTCACCCAGCCGGTTCTGCAGCAGCAGCCAGGGCAGCAGCAGCCAGGGCGGCGTGAGCAGCCCGAGCAGCGAGGCCACGAAGCTGCGCGCCGTCAGACTGACCAGCACGGTGGCCATCAGCAGCCACATCCACGGCAGCAGCCACAGCGCGCGGGGCCACAGCATAGCGGCAGCCGAGACAAGCAGGAATGACCAGAACACGCGTCCCACACGGCTACCGTCGTACGCGGTGGAGAGCAGCAGCGGCAGATGGCATATCAGCAGCGCCGAGGCTGCCGCCTGTTTTGCCAGCTCCGTCAGTGTGGAAAGCTCGAAGTCTATAGTCATTCAGTTTTCTAACTTTACATTTTCTCGACTCTCAACTCCCAACTCGCTATAGGTCAGCGCCTATGTCACGGCGGAAGTATCGTCCCTCAAACTGTATCTTCGCGGCCTCGGTGAACGAGCGACGCAGAGCCTCTTCCTTATCTTGTCCGTAGCTGCTCACGGCAATGACGCGTCCGCCGGCTGTCAGCAGTCGGCCCTCGGCGTCGGTGGTCGTGCCGGCGTGGAACACCACGCTGTCCTCCACCTGCTCCGTTCCGGTGATGACGAAGCCCTTCTCATAGTGTTGCGGATAGCCACCGCTGACCAGCATGACGCACACGGCGGCCCGCTCGTCTTGTTCCACGCTCCGCTTGTCCAGGTCGCCGTGGGCCACACCGTCTAACAGCTCCACCAGGTCGCTCTTCAGTCGCAGCATGACGGTCTCTGTCTCGGGGTCGCCCATGCGGCAGTTGTATTCTATCACCTTCGGCTGCCCCTCGACGTTGATCAGACCGAAGAAGATAAAGCCCTTATACACCAGTCCCTCGGCACGCAGGCCCTCGACGGTGGGGCGCACTATCTGGTCCTCCACCCGGCGCATCCACTCAGTGGTGGCGAATGGCACGGGCGACACGCTGCCCATGCCTCCGGTGTTCAGTCCGGTGTCGTGCTCGCCTATGCGCTTATAGTCTTTGGCCTCGGGCAGTATCTTGTAGTGTGTGCCGTCGGTCAGGGCGAACACCGAACATTCCGTTCCGCTCATAAACTCCTCTATCACCACCCGTGCCGAGGCCTGTCCGAACATTCCGTCCAGCATCTGGCGCAGTTCGCGCTTGGCCTCATCCAGGCTATCGACAATCAGCACGCCCTTGCCGGCGCAGAGGCCGTCGGCCTTCAGCACGTATGGCGGCTGCAGCGTGTCGAGAAAGTCGAGCCCCTCGCGCAGCGTGTCGGCGGTGAAGGTCTGATAGCGTGCCGTGGGTATATGGTGTCGCTGCATGAAGGCTTTGGCAAAGTCTTTCGAGCCCTCCAGCTGTGCTCCGGCTTTCGACGGTCCTATGACGGGGATATGCTCTGTCCGCGGGTCGGCCAGGAAGTCGTCGTAGATGCCCTTGACCAGCGGGTCCTCGGGTCCCACCACGACCATGTCCACCTGCTCGTCGGCACAGAACTGCTTCAGGGCCTCAAAGTCGTCGGCCCGCAGGGGCACGTTCTCCACGGCGCAGAAGCTGCGGCCGTCGGTCTGCCGCCCGCGGCCTATCATGGCCGTGCCGGCATTGCCGGGAGCAACAAACAGTTTGCCCACAAGCGGGCTCTGCGCTATCTTCCACGCCAGGGCGTGTTCGCGGCCGCCGCTGCCCAAGAGCAACAGACGCTTCTGCCTAATCAGTTCCATTGGGTTCATCACGTATGTTTTTTCTGATATGGGTTTGTATTCGGGCCAGGTCAGTCGGTACATGTCTGTAAGTTGTTGTTCGGCTGGCAAAATTAGTGTTTTTTTTGCAAACGGCAAAGAAAACTGTACGAATAAAACCATACATAAGTGTTAATTGGATATAAACTGAAGCCTTTTTTTTGTCGTTTACTGATTTTTCCGTAATTTTGCGCGCACAAATGCGGCTAAGACCAGTGGTGACATAGCCCGACGACTACACATTAATATTATATATATAACAAAGACTGACCATGAAGAATCTTGACTGGGGAAACCTCTCTTTCGGCTACATGCCCACCGACTACAACGTTCGCTGCTACTACCGCAACGGTCAGTGGGGCGAGGTGGAAGTGTGTTCCGACGAATACCTGAAGCTGCACATGGCTGCCACGTCGCTCCATTATGGGCAGGAAGCCTTTGAGGGTCTGAAGGCCTACCGCTGTCCCGACGGCAAGGTGCGTGTGTTCCGCATGGAAGAGAACGCGGCCCGCCTGCAATCGACATGCCGCGGCATACTGATGCCCGAGGTGCCCACCGAGCTGTTTTGCGAGATGGTGCGCAAGGTGGTGCGGCTCAACCAGGAGTGGATACCGACCTACGAGAGCGGTGCCACGCTCTATATACGTCCGCTGCTGATAGGCACCAGCGCCCAGGTGGGCGTTCACCCTGCCAAGGAGTATCTCTTCCTCATCTTCGTCACGCCCGTGGGCCCATACTTCAAGGGCGGCTTCGCCACCAATCCCTACGTCATCATACGCGACCACGACCGCTCGGCCCCACTCGGCACGGGCATCTACAAGGTGGGCGGCAACTATGCCGCGTCGCTCCTGGCCAACAAGAAAGCGCACGACCTGGGATATGCCTGCGAGTTCTACCTCGATGCCAAGGAGAAGAAATACATCGACGAGTGTGGCGCAGCCAATTTCTTCGGTATCAAGGACAACACCTACGTCACGCCCGAATCGACCTCCATCCTGCCCAGCATAACCAACAAGAGCCTTATGCAGGTGGCTGCCGACCTGGGCCTGAAGGTGGAGCGCCGCCCCATACCCGAGGAAGAGCTCAGCACCTTTGACGAGGCCGGTGCCTGCGGCACGGCCGCCGTCATCTCGCCCATCTCGCGCATCGACGACGTGGAGACAGGCAAGAGCTACGTCTTCTCCGAGGACGGGCAGCCCGGACCCATCTCGCGCAAGCTCTACGACACCCTGCGCGGCATACAGTATGGCACGGTGGAAGACCGTCACGGCTGGACCACCGTCGTGATAGACTGACAGACAGGCCGCCACGACGATGAACTACGGCGAAAGGGTCTTCTACTACCTGCTGCACGCGCTGCTTTTCGGCGGGACATGGTTTCTGCTGGACCTGCTCTTCGGCTGGATCTTCGGCGGCGAGCCACAGAGCCTCGGCAGCCGCAGTGCTCAGGCCGCCATGTTCGGGCTGCTCATGACGCTCTACTCTATCTGTAGCGACGCATGGCGCGACAGGAAGAAAAGACAATAAGAAGAAAAAAGGACACTATGGGCAAAGGCAAACTGGCAAAATTCGCCGACATGGCAACATACGACAACGTGTTCCAGTACCCCTACTCGGTGGTGGATGATATGCCGTTCGACATGCAGGGTCATTGGCACGAGCAGTATTTCCACAACCAGAACCCGATAGTGGTGGAGCTGGGCTGCGGCCGCGGCGAATACACAGTGGAGCTGGCTCGGCTCTATCCCGACAGGAACTTCATCGGCGTGGACATCAAGGGTGCACGCATGTGGACCGGTGCCACGCAGGCGCTGCGCGACGGGCTGACGAACGTGGCCTTCCTGCGCACCAGCATCGAGATTATCGACCGCTTCTTCTCGCCCGGCGAGGTCAGCCAGATATGGCTCACCTTCAGCGACCCGCAGATGAAGAACCCGCGCAAGCGCCTCACCTCCACCTTCTTCATGGAAAGGTACCGCAAGATCCTGACCGACGGCGGAACCATACACCTGAAGACCGACTCAAACTTCCTCTACACCTACACGCGACTGATGGTCGAGCGCAACGCGCTGCCCCTGCTCTGCTCCACAGCCGACCTCTACGGCCCCGAGCCGCCACAGGCGGGACAGCCTGCCCCAGAGCTGCTCAGCATACAGACATACTACGAACAGATGTGGCGGGGGCGGGGCATCAGCATCAAGTACCTCTCATGGCAACTGCCAGCCGAGGGAGCCTTGGAGGAACCCGACGTGGAGATAGAACTGGACAGCTACCGCTCGTACCACCGCGACAAACGCAGCCCGAAAGAGACGGGAAAGTGAGGGGGAGATGAAAGATTAAAGATTAAAGATGAAAGATGAAAGATGAAAGATGAAAGATTAAAGATTAAAGATTAAAGATGAAAGATGAAAGATTAAAATTTCGCCATATCGAACAAGACAAAAGACATCACTAAAACGATAACACACACACAAAAAGCAATGGAGAAAAGTGCACTACAGCAGGCCCGTGCGGCCTACCAGCCCAAGCTTCCGCTCGGCCTTCAGGGCGACGTGAAGCTGATCGAAGGTGCTCCCACCGAGAGCGTTGACAACCAGGAGGACATCAAGAAGCTGTTCCCCAACACCTACGGCATGCCCCTCGTGGAGTTTGCCAAGGGCGAACCGCGCCAGCACGCCACGTTCAACGTGGGCGTCATCCTCAGCGGCGGACAGGCCCCCGGCGGCCACAACGTCATCACCGGACTGTTTGACACCCTGAAGAAGCTCAACCCCGAGAACCGTCTCTACGGCTTCATCCTCGGCCCCGGCGGACTGGTGGACCACAACTATATGGAGCTGACCAAGACCGTCATCGACCAGTATCGCAACACCGGCGGCTTCGACATGATAGGCTCCGGCCGCACCAAACTGGAGAAGGTGGAGCAGTTTGAGAAGGGACTGGAGATTATCCGCCAGCTCGACATCAAGGCCATCGTCATCATCGGCGGCGACGACTCGAACACCAACGCCTGCGTGCTGGCCGAATACTATGCCGCCAAGAAGTATGGCGTGCAGGTCATCGGCTGCCCCAAGACCATCGACGGCGACCTGAAGAACGACCAGATAGAGACATCGTTCGGCTTCGACACAGCCTGCAAGACCTACTCGGAGCTGATAGGCAACATCGAGCGCGACTGCAACTCGGCCCGCAAGTACTGGCACTTCATCAAGGTGATGGGACGCTCGGCCTCGCACATCGCACTGGAGTGTGCCCTGCAGACCCAGCCCAACGTGTGTCTCGTCTCTGAGGAGGTAGAGAAGAACGAGCTCACGCTCGACGACGTCGTGGAATACATAGCCTCGGCCGTGGCACGCCGCGCCGAAGACGGCAACAACTTCGGCACCGTCATCATACCCGAGGGACTCATCGAGTTCATACCGGCCATCAAGAAGCTCATTGCCGAGCTGAACGACATACTGGCCACACCCGAGGCACAGGAACTGGCACGCAACGAGCAGATCGACTATGTGAAGCAGCAGCTGACAGACGAGAACCTGGCCGTGTTCAACTCGCTGCCCACCAACGTGGCACGCCAGCTGGCTCTCGACCGCGACCCCCACGGCAACGTGCAGGTGAGCCTCATCGAGACCGAGAAGCTGCTCTCGTCGATGGTGGCCACCAAGCTGGAGCGCTGGCGCAAGACGGGCCTCTACAACGGCAAGTTCGCCACACAGCACCACTTCTTCGGCTACGAGGGACGCTGCGCCGCACCGTCGAACTTCGATGCCGACTACTGCTACGCCCTCGGCGCAAGCGCCGCACAGCTCATCGACAACGGCAAGACGGGCTATATGGCCATAGTCAAGAACACCACCGCACCGGCTGCCGAGTGGAAAGCCGGAGGCGTGCCCATCACGATGATGATGAACATGGAGCGCCGCGCCGGACTGATGAAGCCCGTCATACGCAAGGCCCTGGTAGAGCTCGACGGCAAGCCCTTCAAGACCTTCGCTGCCAACCGCGCCGAATGGGCACGACAGACGGCATACGTCTATCCCGGACCGATACAGTACTGGGGGCCCACCGAGGTGTGCGACCAGCCCACGAAGACGCTCGAACTGGAACAGCAGAAATAACACACCATCACCTTTTCTTTTTTTAACCTTAACGACTATGACTTACAAAGTGATTGACATCGAGGGCGTAGGCGAGGTCTATGCCCAGAAGCTTGAGACCATCGGCATCATCAAGGCGTCTGACCTGCTCGACACCTGCGCCACACCCAAGGGCCGCAAGGACCTGGCCGAGCATACGGGCATCAGCGACAAGCTCATCCTGCGCTGGACCAACCACGCCGACCTGTTCCGCGTGGCCGGCGTCGGACCGCAGTTTGCCGAGCTGCTCGAGGCCGCCGGCGTCGATACCGTCAAAGAGTTCCGCCACCGCGTGGCCGAGAACCTGGTGCCTAAGATGGAGGAGGCCAACGAGCAGCGCAAGCTCGTGCGCCGCGTGCCGTCGGTCAAGGAGGTGCAGAAGATGATCGACCAGGCCAAGGAGCTGGAACCCAAGGTGAGCTACTGACCCGCGCGGCACCTGCACACCATCAGCTCAAGCATACTAATCGACAACCGCCTGTGGCGGACGCGCAACGGCGCGTCCGCCACACTTGTTTTGCAGTGCACCAGTAGGAGGCAACAGCTGTGATTCCTGCTTCTATATAACTAATGGTTATTTCATCGCTTTGCACTGGTACGCGGGTGTCTCACCTGCGTACCGGTAGTTGGCTGCAAAGTAAAAATATGCAGTAGGGACGTGTCGCGTCCCTAAAAAAACAACGAGTGTCGCTAACGCACAGCCCTTGACCCAAGTCAATAATGTGATAAATATGTACAAAAATATACAACGAAAACTTTGACCATATCTAAAATTTAAGATAAATTTGCAAATTACTAAGTTTGACTGACGGATGAAACAGCATTTGTACGACAGACTTAAAAGGATAACGTTTATCAGCTCTCTGGCGGCACTCCTGACCATTCATGGGGCCGGGGCCGCAGTGATGCCGACGATAGCCCAAGCCATCGCCATTGACACCCTTATGTCAGCGCGACAGGGCCAGCCGTCAGCATCCGCCAGTCAGGACAGCACAACCCGTCAGGACAGCACAGCCCGCTTTATCTACATCGACTCCGTGGCATGGCAGCATCCGCGCTGGGCCATGAAGAACAATCTGCTCTACGATGCCACCCTCACACCCAACCTCGGCATGGCGCTGCGCCTGAGCCGCCGCGTCACGCTCGAGCTGACAGCCGGCTACAATCCCTTCACCTTCAGCAACAACCGCAAGTGGAAGCACCTGCTGGTGGCTCCCGGCCTGCGCTACTACACGCGCCACGCCATGCACGGCCATTTCTTCGGTGCCGATGCCGTCTATAGCCACTACAACGTGGGCAACGTGCGCTTCCCCTTCGGCCTCTACCCCACGGTCAGAGACGAGCGCCGGCAGGGCGACCTCTACGCCCTCGGCCTCAGCTATGGCTACGAGTGGCACCTGGCCAGCCACCTGCACCTGCAGGCCGAGATGGGCATGGGCGCGGGCTACACCAGCTTCGACCGCTACGAGTGCCGTCACTGCGGCTCGCGCCTCGGCAGCGAGAGCAAGCTCTTCCTCGTGCCCAAGCTGGCCCTGAGCGTGGTGTGGGCACCGGGCTGCCGGCCGGTGCACTATGTGCGCGCCGTGGAGCTGCCGCAGCCCGAGCCGGAGCCCGAGCCGGAGCCCTTCGTGCCGGTCATGGCCGAGGTCATGCCCAACACCGGCAAGGCCGGACAGCTGCAGCGCACCGACCCCGTGCTTCATCACATCTCAGAATACCGCCCCTACGACCGCACACGCATACTGCGCAAGGAGAAAGATGCCCTCTACGTCCACTTCGAGCTGGACAAGGCCATCATTGCCCGCAACTTCCGCCGCAACGACACCATACTGACGCGCATAGTAGATATCACGCGCCAGATCATGGCCGACAGCACCAGCAACGTGCGCCGCATACAGCTGATTGGCCTGGCCTCTATCGAGGGCAGCGTCAAGCACAACGAGTGGCTGGGCCAGGCGCGCGCCGAGGCCCTGGCCAAGTATATCAAGGACCGCGTGCAGGCGCCCGACACGCTCTTCGACGTGTGCAACGGCGGCGAGGCATGGGCCGACTTCCGCGACCAGCTGAACGACCTGCTGCTGCTGGCCACGGGCCAGCAGCCCGACGACCCGCAGGGCGGTGCCACCCGCGCCGCCGACATGCCCCGGCAGGGGCAGCCCACAGCCGACGAGCTGCGCCGGCTGATAGACATCATCGACACCGAGCCAGACCCGCAGCGCCGCGAGCTGAGACTGAAGCGCATGAACCGCGGACGCCCCTGGCAGTATATCAAGCGCCATGTGCTGGCCGACCAGCGCAACTCGGGCTACATACGCATCTACTACGACTATGTGCCTGACACCAACGCCGCCGTCATCAACGCCGCCTCACAGCTGGTGCAGCAGGAACGCTATCAGGAGGCAGCACTCATGCTGCGGAGCGTCTGCCAGGACCCGCGCTCATGGAACACGCTCGGCGTGGCCTTATATATGAGCGGACAGCGCGAGCAGGGCCTCGACTACCTGCGACGCGCAGCCGAGCAGGGCAACACTCAGGCTCAGGAGAACCTCGAGAAAATTGCAAATTAAAGGCTGAGCATACCCTCCTGCCCGCCGGTTCAGTACACTGCGCCATTGGCACAGTCGCCTCCCACCCCGTTATCAAGCCATCGCAAAAGCATGACATTATCCTCAACTCCAAGGACTACACTTTATCTACAGGATAAAACAACAGAACAAACCAAAACCATAGTGAATATGAAAACATCTATCAAAAAACAAACGCTGCTGCTGGCCACCATCGTCGTGGCCCTGCTTGCAGCCGCCTGCAGTTCTGACGAAGACCTGGAGACAACCATCACCGACGGAGCAGAGCGCGGAGTGGTGAAGACAGAGTTCTCGCTGTCGTTTCCATCGACAATAGGAATTGGAACACGCATGGGCGCAGGCACCGTGCAAGAAGGCACAAGCTCGACAGTATTCAGGGGAATACAAAACATGGTGCTGGTGCCGTTCAGCGAAGGTTCTATAAATGGAACAACGACGAAATTCGGCGACAACATCACTCTGCCTGCAACCAACATCGCCCTATATACCGACTTCACTGCCAACCACGCAGACAACACAAACCACTCGAAGGTATATACCAACGTGGCGGTACCAATCGGAACGAAAGGCTTCCTCTTCTACGGAAAAGCCACAAAAGCAGGTAGCGACGAGACCGACCATTTCACCTACGGCAACGTGGCTGTAAAACAGACCACCGGCGTGCCTGCGACGACAACGATTCTCACGCAGCCGAATTTCAGTTCCACACCAAATGAGTTGAGCTTTGCTCCGGTGTCTATCGTGAGTACCAATGCTGCCGGCACCAATGGCAACAATTTGGCAAGCTACTTGTCAGCTGTGGCTTCTGCTCACTACACAGATGCAAACTCTGTTGTTCAATACTGGTCGGGAACACAGAGTATGGCTATGCGCTCTCTGCTTGACGAACTGATGACATCTCATGCCGGCTCATCGCGCAACGTGCTGGCTGCCATGCAGAAAATATATTCACTGTTGAAGGGCAACAGCGACGCGCTGTCTCAGGCTATCTGCACTGCCATCACAGAACATAAGATAAACAACGAGGCTGCTGTCTCAGTCTCAGCGGGTGGTGTGCTTTCGTTCATCGAAGGAAAAGGACTGGACAACTATCCCAGCAACCTGCCCGACGGCTCCGCCTTTATCAGTTTTACGCCTATTGCAGACAGCCATAACGGAACCGTCAGCTGCACTACATCAACATCAAATGACAATACGGGCCTAAACATTCCGGACCTGACAACCTACGCCTACCCTGCCGAACTATATTATCACGGCAACAGTACGATTCATGTAGCCGGGCAGTCGATGTCAAGCAGTTATACCAGCAGCAACAGCTGGGCGCAAGTGCTGGAAGCCTACACCAGTGCAACGGGAGGTGCCGCTAACGGCACTGTCAGCCGCACCACACGCTCAATAGCTATCAGCAAGCCTGTTCAGTACGGCGTGGGCCGACTTGACCTGACGGTGCAAGCGTATAAAAACAGCAGTGGCGTCACATCACTGGACGATGCGCTCGGAACGGCGATCACACTGAAGAACGGAGAAACAAATCTATTTCCGCTGACGGGTGTGCTCGTAGGCGGGCAGAAAGCCGTGGGCTGGAATTTCTCTACACCCACAGGCAGCGAATATACCGTCTATGACAAGAGCATACCTGAAGGCATCGCCCTCACATCGGCAGTCTCTGCTGCCAACTATACGCTGTTGTTTGAGACTGCAGATGCCGCATCTGCCGAAGACAAAGTAAAAATTGCACTTGAGTTCCAGAACAATTCCGTCGTGACATTCAAGGGACGTAATGGCTATATCTATCCTAACTGCCGCTTCTATCTGGTGGGTGAGTTGACACCATACAGCAACAACACCACCCACTATACAGGCAAAACGGGCGATGAGAATCTAATTAAAAAAGCCTTCGTTCAAGACTATAAGACCACGGTGAGCATACAGGTAGCGTCACTGGCAAATGCATATAACGTGCTTCCCGACCTGAAACTACCTGAGCTTGAACTGGGTCTATCGGTCAACTTAGAGTGGCAGCAAGGCATTGATCAGACCATCACCATACAATAATCACAACATAAAAACCAAATAACCATGAAAAAACTTTCAAATCTTCTCCTGCTGGGCGTCATGACGCTCACAGGTGCCACGCTCTTCACCGCTTGCACGAGCGAGAATGATACCGTGGCCGAGGAGGTGAACCCCACTTTCGACGGACAAAGCGTCAAGACGCAGTTTGCCATCAACATTCCGCAGGCAAACAGCTCTACGCGTATGTCAGCCACAACCACACAGAACGACGGTAATTTCCGTGGCATACAAGACCTGTACCTGTTCCCTCTGTCAACAGAGCCTACAGGTACCACCCCGTTCCCGTATGCTAACATCAAACTGGGCGAGAGCAACGGTGACTACACCCAAATTACCGACAACAGACAGCAGCGTCTCTATTCTGACGTGAACATCGCCGTGGGAACGAACAACTTCCTCTTCTACGGCGAAGCCACACACGGCTCACTAAGCTCAATAGCCGACAGGAAGATCAACGGCATACTGGACAAGACCCTCAGCACCGACCTGGCCAACACGTCGGCCATCACGTTCGACCTGGTGCAGATAGCCAGCGCCTCGCTGCTGAGCACCGCAAAGACAGCCCTGCTGAAGATAATGAACGACGTGGCAGCCGCAAAATACAACGACGGCACCGACCACTACTGGCGCGACCTGAAAGCCACAGATACCGACAAGACCTACGCCGCGCTGCAAGAGGCATACACGCAGTTTACCCAGACCGACCGCTACTACAACGGCTCGGCCGAGGGTGTGCGCCTGGCTGTGCAGGCACTGTTCAACAACGTCTATTACACCAAGAAAGGTTCCACCAACGCCGTGGTCGTCGGTGTGTGCGACGCCATCATGAACATACTGGCCGGTGTACCTGATGCCACCACAAAAGCGGTGACACCAGACGCCAACAAGCCCTTCAATGCTACCTACGACAGCGAGAAAGACGGCAAAGAGTCTGCCACGTCGGGCAATTTCCTCGCCGACCCCTACACTCTGGCCTACAATAGCACAGATGCCGGCACGACCAACTTCCCCGTCGGGCAGGGCCTGCCCCAGGGCGCTGCACAGATGAAATGTGCAAAGAGCAGCGACGTGGCCACCTTCAGCTATGTCAACCCCATCGGCTTCTATGGCAATGACGGCAATGCCACCGACATTGAGAACCTGCGCTATCCAGCCTCGCTGCAGTACTATGTCAACACCCCGCTGAAGGCCACCAACAAGACACTCACCACCAGCGACTGGCCGCAAACCACGACTGCGTGGGCCACGGATGCGACGTGGACAGGATGGACCGACGCCGTGAGCGCTTCGACAAAGAACATCGCCCTCAGAGACAACATACAGTATGGCGTGGCACGCCTGGCCCTACAGGTGAAGTGTGCCGATGCCGCCACTCTGAAAGACAACTCTGCGGCCGCCGGCTACGAGGCCGACCAAGACATTTCGTACACCGGCTTCCAGGTGACGGGCGTCTTCGTGGGCGGACAACCACAGCGGGTGGGCTGGAACTTCCTGCCCGTCAGCGGCACCAGCTTCGACCGCGTGGTGGTGGACGACCAGATGAACACCACCATCACGGCCACCCGGGCCACCTACAGCGCCAAGAACTACACCCTGCTGCTGGACAACTATAAGGCCGATGCCACCGACACCGAGAAGCAGGTGAACGTGTGCATCGAGCTGACCAACAGCACGGGCCGTGACTTCTACGGACAGGACGGACTGATACGCGCCGGACAGAAGTTCTACCTCGTCGGACGACTGGACCCCAACGCCACCACCGGCAAGTCAGGCGAAATCAACTATCCCACCACCCGCTACCCGGCAAAGAACAAGGAGCGCGTCTTCATGCAAGACTTCACCACCACCGTGCAGCTCACCATCACCAGCCTGAAGGGTGCCTACGTCACCATTCCCGACCTGCGCATACCGCAGATACAGCTCGGACTGTCGGTGGACCTGCAGTGGAACCCGGGTATCACCTACGAGATCAGCACCTTCCAGTAATCTGTCTCGCCACACATTAATATTACACAGCACAAAACGATTATGACGACTCGTCACACACACAGCATGGCAGCCCTCGTGGGCGCAGCCGCAATGACGCTCGCCTCCTGCTCGGCCGACGTGGCCGAGCAGGGGCAGGCCGACGGCGGGGCTGACGGTCAGCAGGCAGTGAAGGTGATGTTTGCCTTCAACGTGCCCTACGGCGGCACCAAGGCCACACGCATGACAGGCGCGATGGTGCAAGACGGCGTGACGGCCGACAGTCCCGCCGGCTACCGCGGCATGCAAGACATCAACATCATGCCGCTGCCAGCGCAGCCGCTCACCACGCAGGACAACGCCTTCCCCTTCGAGAACGTCAGCCTGACCGACGCAACGGTGCAGGTGACATCGGAGTATAGCGCCAACTTCTACAAGGATGTCAACATACCCGTAGGCACCAGCAGCTTCCTCTTCTACGGCGAGGCACAGCACGGCAGCCTGACCTCACAGGCCGACATGTTCGACAATGGCATTCTGGACAAGACCGTCAACCCCGCCACCAACCGCTCGACCAACGACGTGACCTTCTCGCTGCGGCAGATAGCCTCCGACGGCCAACTCTCTGCAGCCAAGACCGCACTGCTGGCCATACTGAACGACATTGCCGGCACCGAGGGCTGGGGCGCCACCGCGGCCGCCACCCTGGGCGATGCCGACTATGCCCTGGGCGATGCCTACAAGGCGTTCACCGCCGCCACGGGCATACGCTGCGGCTCGGCCGGTGCCATACGGCTGACCGTGCAGGCACTCTACAACCGCATCAGCCGTGTGAAGAGTCAATACGCCGCAGCCTCTGCACAGGCAGCACTGGCGCAGGCCATACTGACAAACATCGAGAATCATTTTGACGTGGCTGCCACAGGCGAAACAGGTGCCTCAGAGACGTCGCCAGCATACGCAAAGGACGCTTTCGCCCTGAGCTACAAAGACCGCTACGACGAGGCCACCACCACCTTCCCCGTGGCACAGGGCCTGCCCGAGGGCGCCGCACAGCTGGGCTTCTCTGCCGGCTCGTTCAGCTACGTTGACCCCAAAGTGCTGTCGGGCGTGGCCACCACAGGCGTCAGCACAGACCGCTTCTGCTACCCGCCCTCGCTCGAGTATTTCGTCGATACGCCGCTGCGCTCGTCGGGCATAGAATACCAGAGCGGCGCTGACTGGCCCGCACAGAAAGCCAACGAGTGGGAGAACGACGACAACTGGACCGGCAGCAGCGAAGAGTGGACACCCACGGTGACCGCCAGGACAAAGAGCATCGCCCTGCGCAACAACATCTACTACGGCGTGTCGCGGCTGGTCACCACCGTGCGCTGTGCCGCCACGTCGCTCACCGACAACTCGGCTCAGACCGACGGCGACGACCTGAACATCAGCGTCGGCAACGCCGACGACATTGCCGGGGCCGACCCCGCCACGCTGAAATGCTTCCTGCTGACGGGCATCATGGTGGGTTCGCAGCCCAAGACCGTGGGCTGGAACTTCCTGCCCACCAGCACATCGACCGGACAGGCCGCCACCACCAACCGCGAGCAGGTGGTCTATGACCGACGCATGAACACCAAGCTCCTTTCGTGGGTGGAGAATGTCGTGCAGCAGAAGACAGACACCGACGGCAACCCGCTCTACACCGACGCCACGACAGGCGGCGAGACCACCGACGCCGACGGCAACACGCCCATCATGGAGACCGTGGAGGTGACGCGGAGCGAAAACCTTCCGCCGATAGTGATGCAGGCCGGCTCGGCCGACGAGGCCGCCAGCAAGCTGGGAGTGAACCACACACTGCTCCTGGACAATTTCAACCCCGACGCCGCCACGCAGGATGCCGCCCGCATCTGCATCGAACTGGAAAACCACACCGGACAGGACTTCTACGGGCAGGACGGACTCGTGCTGAACGGACAGAAATTCTACCTCGTGGGCGAGCTGGCGGCTCCAGCCGAGGGCAGCATTGCCTGGGTGAAGAGTGGCAACGCCTCATACACATCACGCTTCCCCCAGTACGGCACCGAGCGCGCCTTCGTCATGGACTACACCACGCAGGCCAACCTCGTCATCACTGACCTGAAGAAAGCCTACGTCACCATTCCCGACCTGCGCGTGCCTAAGCTCTCGCTTGGCCTGTCTGTAGACCTGACATGGCGCCCGGGTATCACCTACCAGGCCATCATGGACTTCTGACCCCACAAAAAAAAAGAACAAAAAACCTTGCGACCAAAGAGAGACATATCACGACTGCTGCGCGCAGCGCCCGCCACGCTGATAGCGGCGTGCTGCGCGCTCTGCTCGTGCAGCTACATCGACGAGGACCTGACCGACTGCGGCACGGACATGGACCTGACCTACTCGCTCAGTCTGACGACCAACATCGTGACCGAGCTGCAGACCGAGCTGACCACCACCACCGAGGTGGCCCTGGGCCAGCGGCTGCAGCAGCAGCTGGCCAACGTGTTCCGGCGCTATGCCAACGACGTGGACCTCTCTTTCTATACCAACGACTCGCTGCGCGCACACCACGAGCAGCACACCATGAACGCGGGCGAGGCCAGCTACACGCTCTACCTGCCCGTGAACGACTACCACCACCTGGCACTGGCCAACATCGCCATGGAGCAGCAGGTGGACTATGTCGCCGACAGCCATGTGGCCACGGCCATGCTGCTGCAGCACGCAGCCGACACCTTGCGCCAGCACACGGCCGGACTCTTCACCGCACGCAAGGAGGTGAACATCAGCGACACCACACGCCACTTCGATGTCAGGCTCTACATGGCCAACTGCGCCTGCGCGCTGGTGCTCAGGGCCACACAGCCCGAACGGGTGCGCCAGATAGACACATACGTCACCGGCGTGGCTAACGCCTTCAGCCTCAGCGACAGCACATACCACTTCACCCACAACCCCATCATACGCACCGAGCAGCTGGACATCGGCGACCTGACCGACTCGCTCTTCTGCCAATATACGGTGTGCTTCCCCAGCCACGACGCGCTGCCGGCAGCCGCGCGTGCCACCGGCGACGTGACCGACGACGACGCAGGCCTGTGGCAGATCCACTGCTACGTCACCCTGCCCGACGGCAGCGTGACGCGCAACGTGCTGAACATAGGCCGCGCCCTGCGCGCCGGCAACCTCAACATCGTGAAAGCCGTCATCAACACCGACGGCACGCTCAAAACCGTCAGCCCGCAGGTGGGCGTCAGCGTGACGCTCGACTGGCGCAGCGGCGGCACCTACACGCCAGATCTATAGCCCGACAGCACGCCGGCAAAGACCGACAACGACCGACAAACTACATCTACATATAAACAACAAACGGAGACAGCCCACAAGGTGGCAACAAACAAGCTGACATACACCACCATTGCAGCACTGCTGGCAACGCTGCTGGCAAGCTGCCGCGGCGAGGACGAGGCCTACGGGCCCGACCGCGCCGCCGGTCAGCATGTGGCGGCACAGATGTGGGTCGCCCTGGAGCACACCACCACACGCGCCGCCACACCGGCCGCCACACGGCAGACAGGCAGCGTGGCGCAGGCCGACGGCACGTTCCGCGGACTGAAGCGACTGACGCTGATACCCTTCAGCCTCAGCACCGTGCCATCCACAGGCGAGACCGTGGGCCAGGACGCCACACGCCGCGCCGACAACCTCGAGCTGGGAGCCATTGCACCCGACGGCCTCTATGCCGGCAGCGGCTCGCACCTGTATGACAACGTCAGCCTGACCATCGGCACCAACGCCTTCCTGCTCTATGCCGAAGCCACTGACGACACTGGCAGCGACAGCGCCGACGGTGCCATCGTGGGCAGCGGACTCGACGGCAGCACACCCGATGCCATCAGCTTCAGACCGAAGCAGATATGCCCCGACATGACAGAGGCTCAGACACAGGCCGATGCCATGACCACCTATCTGACCCAGCTGGCCGCCACAACGACAGCCACGCTGACATGGGCCGACGTGTCGTCGGGACTGCTGCAGGGCCTCTATGCCGAGCTGACGCAGCTCACCGCCGGCAACAGCGCCAGCCTGCTGGCCATGATGCAGAGCATGTACAGCCGCCTGCTGACGGCCTCGCTCGCCGGCGAACAGGACGAGCTGCGGCAGCAGATAGTCCGCAACATGAAGGTGGGACGCAAGGGCGACGGCTGGGGCGACGAGCAGGACGCAGACCTCAGCGACATGGTGTTCACCGCCACGCGCGACGGCCGCCTCTTCACCCTCGACTGGAACGACGCCTACCAGGGCACAACCTTTGCCGACTACCCGCGCTGCTTCAGTCTGCCCGACGGTGTGGCCGCGCTGCAATGGGACGACCAGGAGAAGCGCTTCGGGGCCGTCGCCACAGGCACGCCCAACAACGTGGGCAACTCTGCCCTACCCCTGACCGACTTTGTCCATCCGCTGCCACTCTGCTACCGCGCCAACACGCCCATCAGCGTCAGCCGCAGCTCGAAGGCCGACAGATATAACGCTGCCGACACCTGGGCCACCATCTACGGCAGCTACACCGACGGCCACACCGTGAGCCGCGACACACGCTCAGTGGCACTGCAGCACCCCGCACAGTATGCCGTGGGCCGACTGGACGTGCTGCTCAAGGCACGCGCCGCCATCATCACCGACAGCCACGGGCTGCCCGTGGATATGAGCCGCGTGGCGCTGACGGGACTCATCGTCACCGGCCAGCGCAGCGTGGACTACACCTTCACACCCGACCCCGACGACACACACACCTACAGCATATACGATAGCTACGACCCGACGGCCACCGACGCCATCACCCTGGCCACCAACGTGGGCAAGCATAGCACCGACACAGACGCACGACTGACGCACACACTCGTGCTGCAGACACCGGCCGACGGCCAGCCGGTGTACATCTATTTTGAGTTTCTCAACCAGACGGGCCACGACATATCGGTGAGCAACGGTCTCGTGCCCGACGGCTGCCACTTCTACCTCTGCGGCACAGTGACGCCGGCCGCAGGCGAGATGGTGTTTGAGCAGGACCATGTGGCCACCATCACTGGCACCGTCAGCTCGCTCGCCGGGGCATACAACATACTGCCGCCGCGCCAGCACGCCTTCGGCTTCGACATGCAGGTGGCCGTCAGCGACTGGACAGACCAGGGCAGCGCCGCCCCCCACCCCGTCTATAACTGGTAGCTCTCAACCACCCACAACACCCACAACACCCACAACACCCACCCCACCCACAACACCCACAACACCCACAATACCCACCCACAACACCCACAATACCCACAATGTCCCTCCCACATCACCATATCCTCCCCCCGACCCTCGCTGCCACGGCTGCTCTGGCGTTGCTGTCGGCCTGCCGCCAGGACGACACCCCCGCCCCCGCGCCCAAGGCCCGCGTCAGCCTCTACGCCTCGACGCAGCGGCTCGTCCCCGACGGCGCAGCGCACGCGCCGGCCGTGTCGCCCCGCAAGGCACCCGCCACCACAGCCGACTACACCCCGCTGATGGTTGACGAACAGGATGCCGTCGCCATCACCCTGCTCTTCGTCAGCCACGACGACCCCACCGAGCAGACAATAAAAAACTTCTTCTGGAGCAGCAACAACACCACCCCCGCCGTGACGCTTTGGGAGCCCGCCGCGGCCATCGACGAGGGCAGCTACGATGTCTATGGCTTCATGCCCGCCGTGGCAGCCACCGCCTGCACACTCATACCCGCCGATGCCGACCACGGGCCGCGGCTGACGCTCAACGGTCTCTCGGCAGCAACGCCACAGGACGTGTGCTGCGTGGTGGGTGTGGCGCGCGAGCCCGACAACACCAAGTTCATACTCGGCACCGGCAGTCAGGACGTGGAGCCGGGCAGCTATAGCTTCACCGCCGAAGAGGGCAACAACACCATGTATGTGCTGATGCACCACCTGTTTGCCCGTCTGACGCTGTCGTACAGCGTGAGTGAGGCCTACAGCCGCCTGCGCACCATACGCCTGCGCAGCGTCAGCGTCGCCATGCGCCACGGCACAGTGAACGCCACCATAACCCTGCCCACGGCCACCAGCGCCCTGAGCGCCACCTTCGAGGCGGCAGCGGGTGCCACGGCGGCAGAGCAGACCTTCTTCACCGGCGACATGGAGCTGACGACAACACCGCAAGTCGTCAGCGCCTTCCTCGCACCCATGAACACGGCCGAAGACCGCCGGCTGACGCTCAGCTCAACATACGATGTCTATGACACGAAGGGAGCGCTGGTGCGCGCCGACTGCCACGCCACCAACACATGGAGCATCGCGCCAACGCTGACCCCTGGCGACAGCTATGCCATCTCGGCCGTGGTGGACCCCACATATCTCTATCAGCTCTCCGGCAACGACCTGGACAACCTGATAGCCCTAAGCAACTGATGCCTCAGATTACTCTGATTACTCTGATTACTCTGATTACTCTGAAAACTCCGATTTGAACAGACACCTGACCATAACAGAAGCCCTCTCAGCCCTCACGCTGCTCTGCCTCCCTGCCCAGCCCGTCCTGGCCGGCGACGACGACGTGCCCGCCGAACTGACGATAGGCGGCAACGTCTATGGCGGCGGCAACGCCGGCAACACCGGCGGCAACACCCGCGTGACAATCTACGGCGGCGACCTGGGCCGCGTGTTCGGCGGAGCCGCACAGGCCAACGTGGGCGGCAACAGCTGCGTGGACATCGACGGCGAACATGCCTCGTCGTATATCGTCATCGACAACGTCTATGGCGGCAACGACATAGCCGGCACGATAGGCGCCTCGACCACGCTGACAAAGACCATGCCCTTTACCCCGGCCGTCAACAAACCCGCCGTGGGCACAGAGGGCGACGACGACTATGTGCCACCCACCGTGCTCGTGGACAACACATGGAGCACCTTCGTGCGCACATCGACCAGGACGACAGACCCGGAGAAGATTTACATCGGACAACTCTACGGCGGTGGCAACGGCGACTACGACTACACCACCGACCATGTCGGACAGACGGCACCCGACCTCAGCAAGACATACCTTGAGCTGCTGGGCGGCTCGATAGTGAACGCCTTCGGCGGCGGAAACATGGCCACCGTGACAGACAACGTGGTCATTCACCTCAACAACCCGAGCACACCCGTGAGCAACATCTACGTCAAAGACGGCCGGGAAGTCAGTCCGGGCACCGCCGGCAGCGCCGACCTGCTGACGGAGGAGCGCTTCAAGCGGATGGGCTTCAACTACAAGTTCACCTACCCCAAGAGCGGAGAGTTTCAGATAAGCAACCTCTTCGGCGGCAACAACAAGGTGGACATGGCCGTGCGGCCGGAGTGGAGCCTGATGGACGGACGCGTGCGCAACCTGTACAGCGGCGGCAACGAGGGCCGCATGACCAGCCAGGAGGGACTGCTGATGCAGATAGCCGAAGGCTCGACGCTGACCGTGGACAACGTCTATGGCGGCTGCCGCAAGGCCGACGTGCGCCCGCTCTACCGCGACACGGGCACACCCGTGCCCAAGGAGGCCATCAAGCTGGACCCCAACCCATACAAGATACCCGACGGCTTCGCGGCCCGCGTGCGCGTGCTGGGCGGCAACGTCAACAACGTCTATGGCGGCAACGACATCTCGGGCGACGTCTATGGAGGCAACACCGTGGGCATCTACACCACCATACACGGCAACGTCTATGGCGGAGGCAACGGCTCGTATGCCTACACGGACAACAAGCGGCTGAAGGACGACCTGCTCTGGCGCGACTTCTACTACGACCCCAGCGCGATAAAGGGACGCCAGGCCGGAGGCGACTTCACACAGACAGAGTCGGTAGAGGCACTCAACACCTACCGCCCCAACGCCGAGCAGGTGTCGATACGCATTGCAGGCACCGCAGCAAAGCCCACCATCGTCGAGGGAGCCATCTATGTGGGAGGCAACAGCGCCACGCTGGAGAGCTACACGTCAGAAGGCGTGCCAACGGCCGAGCTGAAGATAGGCTCATACGCCATCGCCGACAAGGTGTTCCTCGGCAACAACGGCGAGAACATGGTCGATGCCTCGGCAGACGGCGTGCTGGTGAAATATGCCGGCGGAGTAGAAATGGCCGACGGGACACACATCGACGACTTCAGCTCGCTCGACCTCACGCAGGCAGACATCTTCAGCAAGTATATGGAGGGCTGCGCCATGAAGATCATACCGAGCATAACCTTCGACACCTACCCGCGCGAACCCGTCAGCTACCTGCCGCACACGTCGCTGTTCGGCTCCTTCTACTGTGGCGGCAACGTGGGCAGCATGCTCTTCAACGGCAAGACCACCATCAATTTCGACCACGAGATCGTCATCTTCGACAAGGTGGTGGGCGGCTGCAACAACGCCAACGTGCCCGTGCAGACGGCCACCGTAGATGGCGTGGCCGGCACGCAGCTGAACGCCCGCTACGAGGGAGGCTTCCTCACGCCGGGCTCTGCCGGCCCCACCGTGGGCGACGACACGCCCATTGCCGACAAGCTGGAGCTGAACCTGTCGAAACTGCGCATCGAACCCAAGCGATGGATAGGCACAAAGGACGCGCAGGGCAACTACACGTCTTACTCTCTCGATGCCCAAGGCAACCGCCAGTTAGAGTGGAACACGATAGCTGCCACGGAGGGCAGCGTGAGCCTGTTCACCGATGTGGCCAACGGCACACGCACCGGCACGCCCAATGCCGACGACCTGAAACGCCGGCTGCAGGGCGGCAACATCTATGGCGGCTGTTACAGCTCGGGACACATCGACGGCAACGTGACGCTCAACATCAGCGGAACGGTGATTGACCGCACGAAGGTGTTCGACCGCGTGACCAGCGGCAGCGACAAGATGTACGTGAACATCGAGAAGAAAGACTTCGTCATCAACGAGAGCAACTCAGGCGTCATACTCGACCTGCAGGGCATGGACCCGCTGGGCCGCGCGCTCAACGTGTTCGGTGGCGGCAAGGGTAAGGAGACCGAGGTGTGGGGCAGCACCACCGTCAACCTGACGCGCGGCTACGTCTTCCAGATCTTCGGAGGCAGCGAGGACGGAGCCATCGGACGCGGCACATGGAACGCCGACACCCGGCGGTACGACTATGCCGACACCTACGACCCACGCTTCAGCTGCACCATCAACATGCACAGCGCAGCGAGCGGCGCGGCCCGCACCACCGGCGAGAACGTCGAGACCAGCAACATGGCCGACGTGGAGTTTATCTACGGCGGAGGCTTCGAGGGGCCCGTCCTGGGCGACACCCATGTATATCTGGGCAACGGCCGGGTGTTCAACAGCTTTGCCGGCTCGTGCAACGCCGACATCTGGGGCCACACCGAGACTTACATCGGTCTGGCCCTTGACGCCAACGGAGCCGAGGTGGCGGGCTTCCCCTGGGTGCGCGACAACACCTACGGCGGCAACGACCTGGGCGGCACCGTATGGAACAGGGCCGATGCCAGCTTTGCCCACCGTCTGAGCCCATACATGCAGGCCGCCGACATGCAGGCCAAGATGTATGGCTACAGTGTGCCCGAGGGACAAGACACCGGCACCACACCGGCACTGACAGCAGCAGCATACACGGAGTATCGCTCGGGGCGCGTAGAGAACATCTTCGGCGGCTGCTATGGCGACTACGACTATGCCTCGACAGGCAGCTATGCCGCCTACAACGCCGGCAAGCCGTACATGCACGATACCTTTGTCAATTTCCGGCCGGTGCAGCGCAGCGGCAACAGCGTCAGCCGCGTGTTTGGTGCCGGACAGGGACACGCCAAGGGTGTCAACAACGACGTGGCCATCGACAAGATGCAAGACCGCAGCTATGTGCTGATAGACATACCGAACGACGAGACCAACCCCTTCGAGACCACCGAGGTGTTCGGCTCGGGCTCGTGGTGCGGACTGGGCATGAGGGCCGCCCTGCCGCCGGTCAAGGCCGACGCAGAGGGCGATGCCGACTTCGCCCTCAGGTGCGACACATACCAGGCCGGGGTCAGCAGAGACTACTCGGCCGTGATAGACCTCTTCCGCGGCACGATAGGCAATGTCTATGGCGGCAGCTTCACCGAGGGACTGACACGCCGCACGGTGGTCAACGTCCCGTCTGTCTCGACCATCACGGCCGCCAACCTCTTCGGCGGAGCATACGGGGCCGACCCGTTCTACCCCTGCGATGTCTATGAGGCGCAGGTCAACTACCACAGCGCCGCAGCCACCGTCGAAGGCAACATCTACGGCGGAAACAACATGGCCGACCGCACGCTCTACGGGCAGGTGAACGTCTCTGTGCCCGTCTGGCAGAACCGTGCCAAGGGCTACAAGGCTACTATCTACGGAGGCGGCTTCGGTGTCAACTCCTGGTCGCAGTACACCGAGGTGAACCTGCTCAGCGGGGCCGACGTCTTTGAGGTCTATGGCGGCGGCGAGCAGGGCCGCGTTATCAACGTGCCGTCGCTGCTGAAATGGCAGAAGGACGTCAAGTCGTCTGACGCGTCGCTCGACCTCTTCATGTACGGCTATCCCGAGAACGGCCTCAGCAACATGCTGGCACGTCCAGCCATGCTCGACGGCACGTCGCGCTTCAACACCAACGTGCATATCCACGAAGGCGCATACGTGAGCAACTATGCCTACGGCGGCGGACTGGGCGACTCGACCGTCGTCAGCAGCGGCGACGTGATGGGCACAACATACATCGACCTGCTGGGCGGAAGGGTGAAGAAGGACATCTATGCCGCCGGCACACAGGGTGCCGTGCGCGACTACTACGGCGTGAAGGCGGGCTTCACCGACATCGCAGGCAACGCCGTGGCAGGCTTCACCGCCAGCGCCAACGTCTATCTCAAGGGCGGAGCCTGCCGCAACGTCTATGGCGGAGGATGGGCCGGTGCCGTGGGCAAACACGACGGCATAGAGAGGAAGACAACGGTCAACGGCAAGGAAGTGACATACTACGACTATCTGCCGGCCCCCACCACGGCCGACATCCCGGGCGAGACGCACGTCACCATAGGCGACCTGGACGGGACATCGTTCGTCAACGGCATACCGACCGTCGAGCGCAACGCCTACGGCGGAGGAGAGGGCGGACCCGTCTGGGGCACCACATACACCACGCTGAACCGCGGATACATAGGCTACCGCTACTTCAGCAGCCAGGACGAGGCCGACACCGAAGCTGACCTGAAAGGCTACAGCGACGGCGGCGGCTACTATCAGGAGAAGCTGCACGACGAGACATGGGACGGCGACGGCACGAACCGACTCATCGACAGCGGCAACATCTTCGGCGGAGGATACATCGACAACAGCAGCGTCGATGCAAGCTATGTGAAGATGTATGGCGGACATGTGCGCAACGCACTCTTCGGCGGAGGCGAGATAGCCGCCGTGGGCCGTGGCGTCATCCATGCCTCGGGACCGGACAACTCCATACGCACCCTGCACGGCATCTACAAGGCGGGAAAGACCAACCTGGAAATGTTCGACGGACATGTGCATCGCAACGTGTTCGGCGGCGGACGCGGATACAACAACCTGGGCAAGGGCGGACGGCTGTATTCAGACGGATATGTGTTCGGACAGACAGAGGTGCACGTCCACGGAGGCGAGATAGGCACGGAGGAAGGCATCGCCCAAGGCCACGGAAACGTCTTCGGCGGCGGCGACATAGGCTACGTCTATAGCGCATACGAGATTGACGGCACACTGTATAAGGGAAAGAAGTCGGGCACACGCTACGACGATGGCGACGAGGGCTACTACTACAAGCACAACGGCACTGCCTTCGTCGATGACGCGGGTAACGCGCTGGGCGCGAAAGCCGAGAAGATTATGACCGAGGACTGCCGTGTGCTGATCGAGCCCCACTGCAAGGCTACGGCCGCCGTCACCATCGACGGCACCACATACGCCAAGGGCGACTTCATACCCACCACGCAACTGAACAAGCTGGGCAACAAGAACGCCGACAAGACCATCTGGGACAAGATCGACCCAGCGGGAATCGTCATACACAACGCCGTGTTTGCCGGCGGAAACACATCGTCGGGCTCGTCGGCCGTCTATGCCAACGCAACCACCATCTTCGGCAACGCAACGGCATCGGTCAACGATGTCTATCACCGCGACCTCATCTCGCTCGGAACAAACCACGTCGGAGGCATCTACGGCGACGGAAACCTGACCTTTGTCGATGGCTACCGCGGACTGAACATCACCAACTACGGCACCGACTACTACAGCATCGACAAGGAGATAACCATCGAACAGTATCACAACCTGCCACCGCGAGAGGCCGCCTACTACGAGCAGAGATATAAGTGTATAAAGGAGTGTACCGACGACGACGGCACGACCTATCGTCCCAAGAACGACGACGATCCCAACTCGAGAGCCTCGACCCTGACAGCCGACGACATACTGCTGCTGTTCAAGGATGGCAAGAACACCACCGGCATGATTGTTGACGGAAAGCCCAACGCGGAATACTGGACAGAGAACGGCGTGCTGCCCGTTTATGCCGGCCGACCGATGAACACCATACAGCGCGCCGACTTCTGCGGTGTGTTCGGCAGCCGAATGGTCATGCAGGGAGCACAGGACCGCGTGCCGGAGATCGTGGATTACACCAACTACACCATCAACCGCGTGCGCGAGGTGTCGCTCAACAAGAAGCTGTCGGTCATCGCAGCCGACGAGGCCGACAAGGAGAAGAAGCAGCACGGCAACTATTTCGGCATATATAATATTGTGAACTATCTGGGCGCGCTGACCAGCGACGTCAACTTCGGCGACGCGGGCGACGGCAAAGACAAGGGCGACTGCGGAACCGGCGACACACGCACCACCGACAACAAAACCACCGACGCATACGAGCCGGAATATGACGGACAGACCTTCTTCGGCTGGAAACGCTCGCACATCAAGGACCGCACACGCAACAACGGCAACAGCCACAACAAGGTGGCACTGGCCTCGGGCGTATATCTCGAACTGACAACAGAGAAGAGCACGGGCACCGGACTGCGCGAGAAAGACTGGGGATACATCACCGGCGTGGTCGAACTCGACCTTATCAACGTGCAGCCTGGCATCGGCGGAGGCTTCGTCTATGCAAAGAACGTGCACGGCAAGCGCACAGCCACAGGGCTGACACACCTCACCGTGGGCACGCTTAACGCCGATGCCGTCAGCCGCCGACAGTACAGATACTCAACCCAGGACAGCGAGAAGGACGAGTGGCAGTCGTCGGGCAACTTCGTACACAGCACACAGACCATCATCGACGACTGCTACAACGTCAGCGGGAAATACAAGGGCGGCGACGACGTGGCCATGCCGGCCCACTACTGGTACATCAAGGGCTTCGTCTATGTCTATGACCAGTATATCTCGGCATACACCGGCTCGCCAAACGCCTACAGCAAGTCGGTCGATATACCGCTGACCATCACGGCTGCCTCGCACGGAACGATGAAGCTGCTCAACGTGCAGCCAAACAAGTATGCCTTCAAGAAGAACAGCGAGACCGAACTGAACGAAGGCGGAAAGCTAATCATCAACGACGTGACATACGTCAAGAACGACCCCATCAGCTACTGGGACTGGTATCTGCTCAGCGCGGCAGAACGAGGCCTGTTTGAAGACCGGACATACGTGGTGAACGAAGACTGCTGGATAGGTGACACGAAATACGCAGCAGGAAAGGTGCTCAACGAGAGCTCGTACAACACGCTCAGAGACAACCACCCGACAGTGCAGGTGCTGGCCGACGACGGCGTGACAAAACGCACAGCCGACTTCGACTTCGTGTTCCGCTCGAGCAACAACCTGAGCCACGACACGGGCTACATACTGACCTACAGGGTGAACAACCCGAAAGAGTGGAACACATGGTACACCGAGCAGAACGACGCACACCACAGCGAGACGCCCCGCGAGAAGAACCAGACCGGCGGCGACGACTATGACAACGGACCCACATACCGGCTGAAGGGAGACACGGGCAGCCTACTCGGACAACGATACTACGAGGAGAGCAACGTCATCTCGAAGACCGTCGTTGACACATACCATGACGTAACGGTCGAACACGCGGACGCCATACCCACCAACGACGAGAACGACCCCGGCTACGACGAGACCAAGCGACAGGCCAAGTTCCAACAGGCGTATGTGATAACAGAGCGCGTCAGCGTGGAAGAGACTACGACAGGCGGCACCTCTACACATCACCTCAACCCGGGGGCAATAGTGTCTGAAGACTACAGGACAGCTCACAGCCTGACGGCAAGCAGCGTGCCTGCATACATAGCAACAAGCACCATACAGCTCAACAGCACCGAATATATCTACATGAACAGCAAGATGTCGGAAACGGAGAAGCAGGGCTACATCGACCGCACGACGGCAGAGATGAGAGAGCTGCTGCCGGTGGAGAAAATATCCGACACCGACCTGGCCGCCATAACCAAGATGGAAGACCTGACAAGCAGCCAGCTCTCTGGCCTCACCTACGAGCAGCAGAAGCGTCTGGCACAGCTGATAAACATCCGGGCCGACATCAAGGCAAACATCGTGCTGGCATACTACTGCACCGAGCCCGGACTCTATGGAGGCAACTACTACGAGGCCGGAAAGAACTACCGCGGACTGGAGGCATGGAGCTCGATGTCGGCAGCCGACCGCAAGCAGTTTGCCTTCAACTACGACGCACTCGACCTGCTCATCGACCCCAGCTTCAAAGGCACCGTGGGCGAGAAATGGCAGTATGACGGCTGGAACACAAGCACCGACAAGCCCTTCGCCACACGAGCCGAGGCCGAGACCAACCCAGCACAATACTCGCTCGAACGCCATGTGGACTACACGGCCTCATACGAGGGCGACGGCCCGCTGACACTGGACACGGCTGTGCCCGTGATCGGGCAAGCCGAGCCAAAGACAACACTGACCGCAGGCGACGAGCTGACACGCGAGACATACGAGAGCATACCAAACGAGCAGCGCCACTACACCACCATCGACGTCAAGGAGGCCGGCGACTACTATGTGGTCAACACATCGTTCCAGATAGGCAACTCGTCGTATGCCGTGGGCACAACCATCAGCCACGACGACTATCGCGGGCTGAACGACGCCGACAAGCCGTATGTCACCAAGTTCGGCTTCACGGCAGCCCAGGCCAACCAGAAATTCTACTACTGCCGCGAGCCCTACACGATACGCACCGACGCGTATGGCACCAGCGTGACAGCCCAGAGCGTCACCGCCACGAAGGGCGAAGGCACCGACGCTGTCAACGCCAGCGTAAGCGGCAGCTATGCGGCAGGTACGACCGTGCCCACGGGCCTCGTCATCGACGAGACAACATACGACGCGCTCGTCACGAAGAACCTACAGAAGGACTTCACCATCCACGGCATCGCTCCCACCGAGACATCTACGCTATACGTGAGCCGCGAGTCGGACATCTACGACCTGTCGAAGGAGAAGATCATCACCGTCATCTATCAGTACGACTACGAGGAGACCGACACCAGGGGCAACGTCACGCCCATCAGCGAACGCCACATCGTGAACATACACCTGCAGTTCAAGAGCGGCATACCCATCGTCGAAGACATCAAGGCCCCAGAGATTGTCCTGCCGGGCGACAACGTCTCGCTGCGCGAGCCTAACGTCACGCCCGGTGCCTACGAGGTGACGGGCGGCGGCTGGGAGCTGTTCGAGAACATCGACGATGCCGAGAGCCACACCAACGGCATCGAATACTCGCCCAACTTCGACCCACTCTACTGGTATCAGGACGGCTACCTCGTGGCCTACTATGCCAAGACATACCTGGGCAAGACATACTCTAACACCGTGAAGCTGGGCGTGGCAAACTATCACGACCTGAAGCGCGTGATGGACGACAAGCTGAACCACTACTACATAGACAACGAGCAGGTGAAGCGCGAGCCCAAGATCTACATCAACGACTACAGCGCTGCAGGACAGAACGGCCTGAAGCTCTTCAGCGACCTCATCGACCTGACCCACGGCAAGCCCCTCGACGGCCACACGCCGCTGCAGCGCACCGCCGCCGACGTGACGAAGAAGCCCATGCGCGGCGGCAAGTACCTGGAGTTCTTCCTGCGGGCCAACCAGAGCGCACCCGCCGCAGAACCAGGCAGTCCTGACACATGGACGCCCATAGCCGACGGCGACGGCGAGTGCTTCAGCGGCACACTGCACGGCGACGGATACACCGTCAGCGGTCTGGCAGGCTCGCTCTTCGGTCACCTCTGCGGCGACGTGTACAACCTCGGCGTCACAGGTACCTTCACATCAGCCGGCATAGCCGACACGGGCGAAGGATACATGGAGAACTGCTGGATAGCCTCGACAGCGGCCACGGGACCCGCCGCCGACACCAAGCCCCTGTTCGGCAACCCGTCGCGCGAGGGCGACAACGCGGTACAGATGGTCAACTGCTACTATCTCGAGGACGACGATGCCGCAGCCAAATACACCCCACACAGCGGCACACACGGCACAGCCACACGCATGACGGCACAGGCCTTCTACAACGGACAGGTGGCCTACAACCTGAACGGCCACTACCTGAACAGGCGCTACGACATGGCCACGGGGCTGACCACCACCGACCCCCGCCACGGCAACCAGCAGTATGTTGCCGACCGCCTGAGATACGGCGACTTCATCTACGCCGCCGGAACGATACCCGAGACGGCCGAACCACGCCTGCTGACAGATGCCGACGGCAATCCCGTGACAGACGCGGAAGGCTATCCGAGCTATGCACCCATCTGGCCCGACGACTACATCTTCTTCGGACAGATGCTCACCTACGGCCACAAGGACGACCGCGCACACCAGCCGCTGCCCGCCCACATCAACAAGAGCGGCGGACTGCTGACCACCCGCGCCACAGCGGTCAACCGCGTCTGCCGCGCACCGGCCTATTTCCGCTCGGCACAGATGGGCGTGGCACACTACAACCCGGGAGCCGTCTTTGCGGCTCAGTCGGCAGACAAGACGCACAGCGTCTATCCCGGCATGACAGCCATCGACTTCACCGGACACGACGACATCGACTGGACACGCGGCGCTGTCAGTCCTGTAGGTGGCCAGGCCAACGCCACCACGTTCTTTTACCCGCCACTGTTAGACAACGACGGGCTGACCGGCTTCACCAACGCCGACCTGACCAAGAACCTGCTGACATACACACCGGGCCCGTCAGACCTCTCCGAAGCCGACACCAAGACCTACTCCGTGGTGCGCACAGCCCTGAGCGAACCGGCATACACCGAGACAGCACCCGACACCTATCGCACCGTGGCCGAACAGTCGGTAGGCAGTATCCACGGACACCATGTGGTGAAGACAGGCACCGACGACGACGGGGCCGACATCTACACCGCCACGAGCGACCACCTGCTGGTGGACCGTCAGGACTTCAACGCGCCCATCAGCTATACCTTCGACGGCAGCCACCGCATGTACTACCAGCGCACGCCCGACACCTACGCCGCCTTTGGCCCCGCCGGCACGACTCAGGGCTGGGAGGGCATCAGCCTGCCCTTCACCGCCGAGCTGGTCACGACACAACAGAAGGGCGAGATAACGCATTTCTACCGCTGCGGGGCAGACCCCGACAAGGGTTCCATAGGCCACGAATACTGGCTGCGCGCCTTCGCCGGCGACGTGACACAGAAGAAAGACGACCAGGGCAATGCCATCAGCGGTGTCTATGAGGCCGCCTTCGCCTACCCAACCGCCGCACCCGGCAGCAACGCCGACAAGACCGTGACAAACACCTTCCTGTGGGACTACTACTACGCGTGGAACACGCGGCGCGACCTGAACAGCGACACCTACCAGCAGTACTATCAGGCCGACGACGACGGCACGGTGGCTACCTACCCCGCATACGCCTTCGCGCAGGGTGCCACACCATATATCGTCGCCTTCCCCGGCGCAGACTACTACGAGTTTGACCTCAGCGGACAGTTCCGTCCATCGACGGCAGCCTCAGAACAGCCCAGGCAGCTCGAGCGTCAGGTCGTCACCTTCGCCTCGCCCACCGGCACCACCATCGGCGTGAGCGACAACGAGCGCGGCACCGATGGCGACGGCTACGCCTTCCGCACCAACTATCTGACGCAGACCTTCCCCGCCGGCACCGCCGACACCTACACCATGAACGCCGAAGGCACAGCCTACACGCTGGTTCCCACCGCAAGCGCCGACCCGGCCGCACCCGTAGCCCCGGCCACCGTCATGCCCTTCCGTCCCTATTTCGTCAAGACAGCGGCAGGCGGCCGCGAGTCGCGAAGCATCGTGTTCAGCGACGATGACGACGCCACGCTCACGCCCCACGCCGGCAGCAAAACCGGCGGTTCGCTCAACGTCAGTGCACGCCGCCATGCCATCGTGGTAAGCTCGACCCTCGCCACAACCGCCGAGGTGCGTATCACGAATCTCGCCGGCGCCACCGTCGCCGTCTTCACGATAGCCCCGGGCCAGACCGTCGAGACGCGCACCACCTTCCCCGGCGTCTATGTGGTCAACGCCCCCGAAGCCCACCTGCGCGGCAAGAAGCTACGCGTGGGCGACAGGTAAACTCCACGACACACACAACACACACAACACACACAACACACACGACACACACGACACACACATTAACACACATTAACACACATACATGTCACAAGTCGATACCAAAGGATACATACTGCGCCACGCCATCATGCTCACCTTCGCACTGACCACGGCTCCACTGTGCCTACGCGCCCAAGAACCCGTGGAGAACGGCGAATACTACCTCATCCAGAATGAGAACAACGATAAGATGTACTACCTGTTGCCCGCAAGCCACCAATTCTGGCAAGGCAACACCGCCACGCCCTACCTGCGCACTGCGATGACAGCACGCGAGACCTCGGTGTTCCGCATAGAACGTGATGACCATGATGACAAGACCTGCTACCGCTTCACACATGCGGTAACAGGAAAATATATAGTCTGGCAAGGTGCCGTCAGCAAAGATGACAACGCTGTCATCCACCTTGAGACTATTGCAGACCTGAATTCCTACGCCAATCGTGACAATCTGAGATTCCGCCTTATAAAATCGACCAACAACAATTACGCCATCGTACACTATGGACTGAAGGAAGGAATCGGCGAGAATAATTCATGGAATCCCTTCGGAACTAACGACCACACGACCCGTGGACGTATAGGTATATGGAAATCAAGCGATGATGCCTCGTCGCGCTGGATATTCGTCAAGACCACGGCTCCTGTGACAGTAAGCTATAACAATGGCGGCTCACCCACCTTCACCGCCACATGCACCGATGGCGCTGCCACAATCTATTACACCACCGACGGCACTGACCCCACCACGTCAGACACCCGCACGGCCTATTCAGGAGCTGTGTCGGCCTCGGGCGTGGCCCTGTTCCGCGCCACGGCAGTAAAGGCCGGTTGCCAGAGTGTAAGCTACGATGCTTTCAACCCGGACATACGGTTCCTCTTTGAGCATGTGCAAAGCCCAGGCTTCTACATACTGCCTCACAGCGACGGAAGCAAACTGAACGTCAACAGCCTGGCACGTCCCTCGGCCGCATGGACGCTGGAGGATGCCGGCACCTTGGATGGAATACAGTATTTCTATCTGCATCTGGCCGATGCCAGTGTGAACAAGTATCTGCATTACGCCGGTGGAAACGGAGGTGCTCTGACGTTGAAGGCCACCAACGATGGCAGCAACAACTATAAGTTCCGTTTCGACTATGACTCAAACTCAGGCACCTACCACATCTGCCCGATGGTCAACCCGTCGAACATGCTGCGGAAGAATACCAACGACGATGGCACTAAGACACTTTATACTATGGCAGAGACGGACGTAAGCAAAATGCATCAAGCACGCCAGTCAACAGATGTCCAGTGGAAGCTTCTGCCCATGACCTCGCTGCCCGTTGCTCCTCCCTTCGACCTGTCGGACAACACCAGCACACATGCCTACCGAATAAAAAATGCAGCCTACACGAGCTATTGCCTCATTCCACCGCGTGGACCAGTGGGCAACATTCAATACGCCACTGCGCTCAACAACAGCGAAAACTACACCATCTGGCTGTTCAAGGATGCCGGCAGCGACCAATGGCTGCGCTACTACTACATAGTCAACGCCTTCACGGGCCAGTACCTGTACTACCGCGAAGCCGTGTCTTCTGGCGAAAAAGAGAGGGCTTTCAACACCAAGCCCCACACCGGCAGCGAGACGGGAGAAGAGGAGGACCGCTTCCAGTTTGCTGTGGCCAACACCGTCGCACCCGCCAACAGCTACTACCTGACGCCCAAGCTGATGCGCTATGAGAACGACGGCGTGAATTACCGTCTGATAAGGCGCGATGGCGGCAATCCGCTCAAGCTGAACACCCAACGCAGCGACAATGCACACAAATGGATTATCGACGATGCGGGCCTCGTCGCCCCACCCGTCATCACCATGAGGGCTTCAGACAACAAGGTGGAGTTTACTTGTGCCACGCCCGGTGTGACATACTATTATGAGACCGGCAACACCACCCCCACCACCAGCAGCACCGCATACACCGAGCCCTTTGACATAGGCACCAACGTCACAACCATCAAGGCCATAGCCGTGAAGGATGGTGTCAGCTCGGTAGTGACAACCTTCGCGGTCAGTGTATTCACCGGCAGCAGCTACCAGTTCCGGATATACAACAACGAGTCGAGCTATTTCTTCGTCACATCTCTGGGCAACACCGAGACCGAGGGTGCACGTGTCACCACCACCAACCTGCCAGAAGCCGACATTTCCTGGCATGTGATGGACGGCGGCATTGTGGATGGGGTGCAGTATTACCACTTTGTCAGCGACAACGATGGAAGCTACATGGCCTGCGACAACGACAAGATATGTATGAAGTCGGCAGAGACCTTTGCAGCTGCCACCGGCAACGACGTCAACAAGTATCGCTTCAGAATTACGCGCTCAGTCACTGACACTGGCGCGGATGCCACTGGCTTCATGATTCTGCCCTTCCCGAAGCCTGCAAGCGGCTTCCGCAAGGTCAGCCACGACAACACCGACCCTATAGTACTCTCGGCCTCAGACAAGCCCGAACAACTGTACAACGACCAGTCGAGATGGAGGTTTGCAGCAATGGCCAAGCCCTACAGCATGAGTTACCTGACAGCACTTGACGCCTCGCTCGTGACGGGTGCTACCGATTGTCCAAAACCATTTCTCGTCCAGAACAAGGGCAATTCATCGTCCTTCCTTACTCCTGACGAGACAACGGGCAACCCAGCCGATGCCGTAGCAGACGGTTCATATCAGGAATGGTATATAGTGCATGCAGGCAACGACAGCTGGTCACGCTACTACTATCTGCGCAACTGCGCCACAGACGAATATCTCTCGTTCAGCGGCACGGCCGGGCAGGATAACGTCAACGGCTTTACCACCGTCACAACAGGCTCGCCCACCGATGCCTGCAAGTTCATGATTGTCAAGACGGCCAACCACAACGGAGGGACGTCGTACAACATCGTTCCAAAGGCTCTCAAAAATCTGCGCAACCAGGCGCGAATCAGTATGCATACAGGAGGATCCCACCTCTCGTGCGGAAACAGCCGCAACAACGCTAACGCGCAGTGGATGTTTGTTTCCACCATATTCCTGTTCGCTCCACCAGTAATCACCAAGGACGAAGAAACCTCCACGATAACCATCACAGCCGAGGCTGGCGCAACCATACGATATGCCGGTTACGACGTTCCATCAGACGAACCAGAGCTGACGCCATCTTCGGGCGGCAGTGTCTATTCGGCTCCTTTCACCTCGACCCATCTCTACTACAAGGCCATAGCATACCGCTGCACGGACGAGAGCGACGTGTCTGACCCCACCATTTTCGGCCGAACTGCCAGTCCGGTCATCACATACGACTACTCCACCGAGCTTGTCACCATCGAATGTGCCACAGCCGGAGCCACAATCTACTATACCACCAACGGCGACACGCCCACTACTGCTTCAACACAGTACACTGCGCCCTTCACACTGAGCAGGGACAATCCCGTGGTTATCAAGGCCATCGCAGTCTTTCACAATGAAGAGTCAGACGTTGCCATCTTCAATCAGATGCCAATCCTTGTCGTTTCGTCGGATGACATAACAGACATGACAGCCTACTATCTCCTCAGCCCGAGTTTCACAGCATCCGAGCCCATCGGCAGTGAGGCCAGTCCCTTCATGGGAACCATCGACGGAGATTTCAATGACATCACCCTCAGCTGTCCACTCGTGGCATACGCCGAGGATGCCACCATAAAGAATGTCGTAGTAGCCTCGGCCACAGTCAGCGGCAGTGGCAACATTGGCGCTCTGGTTTGCGAGGCTGCTGGCACAACGCACATATACAACTGCGGCGTACTCAGTCCTTACGATGCCAGCACGCAGCAGTTCACATCCACCAGCACCGTCAGCAGCAGCAATGCAGCCGCGGGCGGACTCGTCGGCCACATCGCAGAAGGTAGCCAGGTTCGCGTAGTCAACTGCTACAGCTATGCCAACGTGAGCGGCAGCACCCATGCGGCAGGAATCGTGGGCAACAATGAGGGAACCGTGGGCCTGGTCAGAATAGCCAACTGCATGATGTACGGCAAGCTGACCGGCGGTACGGTCAAGTCGCCCGTCTATGCCGGCAACCACATCAGCAACGTGCAGAACTACAGCGAATACAACTACTGGCGCTACCGTGCCTACACGACCGACGAGACGCCCTATACCGCCTATAACGACCAGTTGGCCATTGCAGACGATCGATGGCTGACGCGCTTCCCATTCTACCGCCACATACAGAACACCCACCGCGAGCTGGCAGCCTTCTTCCTCTTTGGAAACCCGGCACGCCCACAGGCTCCGTCGGCCGACAAGGTGGCCGAGATAGGCCACTGGGTGCTGAAGCCCAACGTGGCACCCTACCCTATCATCGAGGAATGGAAAACCAACACAGCCAAAACAACCGTAGATATCAATGCCAATTTGCCCAACACCAAGGCAAGATATGCTGGCAAGAAGCTGGACGACATAACGGGTGATATGGTTTACAGAGGCGACGGCACGCAAGTGACGTCGATGGGTAGCGGCGGTATGCTGACCGTCAACTACACGATCAACGACGGCACCACCAACATCAGCGGCAGCGTCAGCCTGCCGATAACAGACATGGACACACTGCGCTACGACTACACCTGGGGCAAGGTGGTGTTGCCTTTCGCCAACGAGTTCAGCGACTGGCGCGACCGTGCCAATCCCGACTACAGCAAGGTCATAACGGGCTGGAAGATAACCAGCGTGACAGGCGGCACAGCAGGTGCCCTGGATGCCAACTACAACTTTGCCGACCGCGACTGCACAGCAAAGGACATCTATCATGCCACGAACAATCCATACGTCTTTGCCCAGGGCGGCAACTATATCGTGCCATACGGCGTGACATCCATTTCCGTAGAAGCCAACTTTGCCAAAGCCTTCTACCTGAGCGACGGACGCGCCGACTTCGGCTATGATGCCAGCTACAAGAATCAGGTGAACCTCGGATGGTCTGTGTCCCCCTCATACCATGGACAGACGGTCTATACAAGCCTCGTCTCTCTGGTCTCGGTACTGTCTGAGGCCTCCAACCCCAACCAGCAGGCCATAGTACTTGTGGGTAACTACCACTACAACCAAGGCACCATCGGCGGCACAGTCTTTGCCACCAACAAGGCTGTTACCATCATGAGCGTTGACGACGACAACAACCAAGAGCCCGACTACGGCTGGTATTCATTCCACTCAAACGCCAACCGCTCAAAGGTCGCGCCCATGCGCTTCGACTTTGTTCCCAACATAGGCATGGGTATGGCCACGCGCGTAACGGGCAGCACGCCCAACCCATCGATAGGCATCTGGCACCTTCTCGGCTGGTTTGAAACGACCGAGACGGCACTCTGCCACATGAACGAGTGCGAGATCAACTCCGGCGTTTTCAACGCTGACGACAATGGTCATGGCAACAACAGATGGGTAATCAACAGCGGCTTCTTCAAGCAGATTATTCGAGGTTTTGAGAAAGCCGACAACAAACTGAGCTACGTGCAGATTGGAGGCAACGCATACGTGGAGCAATACTACCCCAGCGACCACATCACAAAGAACCTTGTCACAAAATTGCGTCCCACCATCGTCACAGGAGGCGAGATTGAGGACTGCTTCATGACCGGCAACCACGGCTCAGCCGAGGGCAGCAACATTCAGTTCTGGTGTGCTGGAGGAAAGATACACAAGTATCTGTCGGCATTCACCACCAATCCCACAACGGCCAACGTCAACGTCACGGCCAAGGTTGACCACGCCCTGATAAGCCGTTTCTTCGGTGGAGGCACCTCAGCATCTGCTCGGATTACCGGCAACATAAACGTCACGATGAACAACAGTAAGGTTGATTTCTACTGTGGCGGACCGGAGTTTGGCGACATGTCGAGCGGCAAGGCTGTCACCACCACGGCCAAAGGCACCACGTTTGGCGAATACTACGGAGCAGGCTTCGGCGGCACTTCGCTGACCACGATCTATAAGGTCGAGCAGTCAGACTTCGCATTCCCAAGCGCCATCTCAGAATTTCCCATCACGTGGAACAATTACCTGTATCTGACCACAAACGCCAGCAATGGCCTGGGCGTGGGCTACACCTTCGACTACATACTCTATGCCGGTGGTACCGGCACGGGCGTGGCACGCTTCTACAACAAGTTTGCACGCTTCTCGCTCGCCACGACGGGCAACGTCACCAACACCCTACTGGGCTGCACCGTTTTAGGCGATTTCTATGGCGCAGGCTGCCAGGGCAAAGTGAGCGGCACCGTCACCACCACCCTGACCGACTGCGCCGTCAACGGCAATGCCTACGGCGGTGGCTATAAGGCAACGAACAACAAGCTCAACGTCTATCCCAACACACAGCCTGCCTATTCAAGCTACTACAAAGAGATGGGCCTGTTCTCCGATTTCGGCACAGTGACGCCCGAAGAGTGGGAATGGGTGCAGGGCGCCTTGGACGGAAAGGACGAGGCCAACCACAAGCTCACCACCAACGTTGACCTTACCACCCTTGGCAACGTCACCGGTGCCATCTCGCTCACCATTGACGGCGACAGCGAGATAGGCACACCGGGCGACCCCGCGACGGGCAACGTCTTTGGCGGCGGCAATGAGAGCCGTTCGCTCAGCAACGCCACCGTCAGACTTCAAGGCAACACACTCGTGCGGGGCAACGTCTATGGCGGAGGCAACAAGGCCGACGTAGAGGGCAGCTCAAAGGTAGAGATACCGGCTGCGCCCAGCGGCTCGGGAGACTGAAACGCCCTCTCCACCCCGCCCACCATACCCGCAACCCCCACCCCACCAACATATCACCATTTATGACTCGAAACAGATTCAGACAAAGATACATCACGCACACATACCTACCCACTCTGCTGCTTACGGCGGCAACACTGAGCATCGCGCCTGCCCGGGCGCAGCAGGAATCCACCGGCGTTCGCGTCATGGGCAACGTCTTTGGAGCAGGCAAGGGACTTGACAACGATGCCAACGCGGCCAAGGTGCATGTAGGCTCGACGGTAAGCATCGCCAGCGGCCATGTCTATGGCCACGTCTATGGCGGCGGCGAGATGTCGAGCGTGGGCAACCCTGAAGAGACTCAGGGAGAAAAGACCGAAGAGAACCCCTTCGGCTATGCCACGGGCACAGCCCGAGTGACGATAGACGGCACGGCGCAGATCGGCACCGACAGCAACTGTATGGGCGAACATGCCACGGGCGGATATGTCTATGGCTCAGGCCTGGGCAAGGCCGGCTCTGTCTATTCAGACCGGACATACGTGAAGAACACCATCGTGACCATCGGCGGAACGGCCAAGGTGCGCGGCTCGGTGTTCGGCTCGGGCGAGAACGGCCACGTCAGGCACGACACCCGGGTGAACATTCAGGACGACTGCGAGATTGGCACCGAGCTGACCACATACACCGTCACACACACCGAGACCAACGAGCAGGGCGAGGAGGTGCAAGTCACAGAGACCATCAACGAGCACGAAGTCGATGCCGACGGCCAGGGTGCCATCATTTACCGCGGAAACGTCTATGGCGGAGGCCGCGGCGTGGATCACACCGTGGGCGACGGCACCCACTACAGCCTCTCCGCCGGACGCGTCTATGGCAATACAGAGGTGAACATCACCGGCGGCAAAGTCTTTCACGACGTGTTCGGCGGAGGCTCGCTGGCCACCGTCGGCACGGCCACCTACGACGACAACAACAACATCACAGCCTACACAGCCGGCACAGGCAAGGCCACGGTCAACATCAGCGGCGGCATCGTGGGCTACTCGCTCAACACGGCCACCTGGGGCCGCAACTGCGGCTTCGTCTATGGCGGCTGCCGCGGTCTGGCCGCGCGGCTTACCGACGACGCCGTGCACATGGCCTACGTCCACGACACCGAGGTGACCATCAGCGGCACGGCCATGATCAAGGGCTCGGTGTTCGGCGGCGGTGCCAACGGCCATGTGCAGCACGACACCCACGTCAACATCAGCGGCGGAAACATAGGCGAGCCTCTGACCGACGACGAAGCCTTCTTCGATGCTCACGGCCTGGCCGCAACGCCCATCTTCCGCGGCAACGTCTATGCCGGCGGGCGCGGTGTGGACCACTATGGCGACGGCGACGAGGACCTGAGCCTGACAGCCGGCCGCGTCTTCGGCAACGCCTCGCTCACGATGACCGGCGGCCATGTGTGGCACAACATCTACGGCGCTGGCTCGATGGCCTCGGTGGGCACGGTGGAGCGCGACGACAACAACAACATCGACTTCCTCAACGGGACATGGGACCCCAACACCGGCCACATCACCATCGACATCAGCGGCGGCATCGTGGGCGACAACACCCTAACGGGCGGCACCATCTCTGAGGGCATCACAGCCACGAAAGACCACCCGGGCCGCAACAACGGCCGCGTGTATGGTGCAGGCCGCGGCGTGTCGGCAGGCCGTTCCAGCCGTATGGCCGCCATGCAATATGTCTATGACACAGAGGTGAACATCAGCGGCACGGCCTATATATACGGCGCGGTGTTCGGCGGCGGCGAGAACGGCCATGTGCGCTACGACACCCATGTCAACATCAACGGCGGCGTGATAGGCTGGCCCCTCACGGCCGACGAGTGTCACTACAACGCCGACGGCACCGCCACCAACCCCTGGCGCGGCCATGTCTATGGAGGCGGCCGCGGCGTCGATCCGATGTTCCACGACTATGCTGCCGGTCACAGCTTCACGGCAGGACGCGTCTATGGCAACACCAACATCACGATGACCGGCGGACTGGTACGCCGGGCCATATATGGCGGCGGACTGCTGGCCTCGGTAGGCAACTACACGATGGAGGATGCCGACCAGCCTGATGTCAACATCGACGAGGACGACATCCAGGACTGGCACTTCGATGAGAGCCTTGACGAGAACGGACAGCCCAAGAACAAGAACGGCGTGGCCACCATCACCATCAGCGGCGGCTACATAGGCAATGTCAACACCGATGGCACGATGATAGCCGGCACAGCCCTGACAGGAACCGACAAGCCCGGCCGGCCCGGCTACAACAACGGCCATGTCTATGGCTCGGGCTGCGGCATGGTGGCCGATGCCCTGGAGCACGACGAGCAGTATTCCCAGATGGGATATGTCTATCGCTCGGTGGTAACAATCGACGCTCCGGCAGAACCCGACAGCGTGCCGCACATACGCGGCTCGGTGTTCGGCTCGGGCGAGAATGGCCATGTGTGGGAAAACACCCACGTCACCATCAACGGCGGCATCATCGGAGCCGACTACGACGAGGCCCTGGACACCGACCAGCACCGCTTCCTGGGCAACGTCTATGGCTCGGGCCGCGGCGTGGACCACACCGAAGAGTCAACAGCCCAGCTGACACACATCAGCCGCTCGGCCGGCAAGGTGGCCGGCAACACCAACATCACCATCAACGGCGGCGAGATATGGAACGACATCTATGGCGGCGGCTCGATGGCCTCTGTGGGCGACCCCGACGAGAACCTTAACGACGGCCATCACGCCGACGGGCAATACCACACCGGCCTGGCTACCGTCGTCGTGCAAGGCACATCGGTGGTACACGGCTCTGTCTATGGCTCGGGCCGAGGCATCGCCAGCACCAATCCTGACTATCAGCAGGCTGCCTTCATCAAGAACAGCGACGTGCAGATCCTGGGCAGCGCACATATATATAATAATGTGTATGGCGGCGGCAATGCCGGCCACGTGCGCAAGAACACCAAGGTGACCATCGGCGCTGCCACCGGCGAGCAGCAGCCCACCATCGACGGCAGCGTCTATGGCGGCGGTGCCGGCTCGACGGTGTCGGCCTCGGCCGGCGCGGTAAACCACAACGTAGAGGTGAACATCCTGGGTGGCACGATAGAGAAGAATGTCTATGGCGGCGGTGCCGTGGCCAACAGCAACCTGCACGACCAGGACAACACAGCCACCGACAACGCCGACTGCAAGGAGCAGTGTACCACGACCGTCAACCTGTTGGGCGGACTCATCAAGGGCGATGCCTACGGCGGCGGCGAGGGAGTGTGGAACACCGCCAACGGCGATGCCGTCGTCTTCGGCGACATCAGCGTGGTGCTCGACGGCACGCGCTTCAACATCACGCGCCAGGACACCGACGAGGACAGCACCGAAGCGCAGACCGACTCTGACGGCAATCCCGTGCTCGACGACGACTCGCAGCCCGTGATGAAGAAGGTGCAGGTGGTGAAGAGCGGCCGTGTCTTCGGCGCGAACAACCTGAATGGCTCGCCGCGCGGCAACGTGACCGTCACCGTGGAGCGCACCGAAGAGGGCAACACGCCGCGCACGGCTGCCGACACAGACGACAGCAGCCGGGCCAGCCGCAGCGCCGACGTGCCACACACATACGAGGTGGCGGCCGTCTATGGCGGCGGCAACCTGGCATCGTTCACCACGGCGGGCCGGACGGCCAGCGTCGTCATCAACAACTGCGACGTCAGCATACGCGAGGTCTATGGCGGCGGCAATGCTGCCGACGTGCCGGCCACAAGCGTCACCGTGAACGGTGCATGGGAGATAGAGACCGTCTTCGGCGGAGGCAACGGCAACGACAAGTACACCACCGACGGCGGCACCACATGGGCGCTGAACCCAGGAGCCAACGTGGGCGGCAACGCCACCACCCTGCTCAACGGCGGATACATACACGAGGGCTACGGCGGCAGCAACAAGAAAGGCACCATCACGGGCGAGGTGTCTATCACGGCTGGCTCAAACGCATCATGTCCACTGGAGGTGGGCAAGATTGTGGGGGCCGGCAAGAGCGCCGACATCGAGGGCGACGTCATTCTCGTCATGGGCTGTATGCCAGAGACAAAGATACCCGTGGTGTTTGCCGGTGCCAACAATGCCAACGTATATGGCGACGTGGAGCTGACCGTCACCTCGGGCAACTTCGGGCAGGTGTTCGCCGGCAACAACGAGGGCGGACACATCTACGGCCACATCAAGCTCAACGTGGAGGAGACCAGCTGTATCCCGCTGAACATCGACGAGCTGTATGCCTGTGGCAACCTGGCCGCATACTCGGCATACGGATATGATGCCACCGACGGCCACCCGCTGACCCAGGCCGAATATGACGCCCTGAACACAGCCTACGCCACGGCCCTGGCCGCATGGAACGAGCTGACGCCCGAGCAACAGGCCGCAGGCACGGCTCCCGTGGCTCCCCGGCGCTATGCCGACCCCGAGGTGAACGTCATCTCGTGCACCAGCATAGGTCAGGTCTATGGCGGCGGCTATGGTGCCACGGCCGTGGTCTATGCCAATCCGACGGTCAACATCAACATGCTGCCCGGCGACCACGCCGCCAGCATCGACCGCGACGGCGACGGGGCCGATGGCAACGCCCACGCCCTGGGCACCATCGGCGAGGTGTATGGCGGCGGCAATGCAGCCGACCTGTATGGCAACACCACCGTCAACATAGGCACCGCACAGACCGTCACACTGCACTCGCGTAAGGACGACCATGACAACTACACCGAAACGACCGAGACCGTCGAGGGCGCGCGCATAGTGGGCCGCGTCTTTGGCGGCGGCAACCTGGCCGCGGTGCATGGCAACACCGAGGTGAACATCTGCGCCGTCAGACAGACCGTAGGCGACGAAGAGCTCATTCAGGGCGTGGACTATACGGACACCGATGCCGAGGGTGTCAGCATCAACGTTGTCACGTCTGAAGAGGAGACCACCGGCATGGTCTTCGGCGGCGGCAACCAGGCCGACGTGACAGGCAACACGGCGGTCAACATGGCCGGCGGATTTGTTTACAACCGTATCTACGGCGGCGGCAACATCGGCTCAATAGGCACCATCACGTCGCGCACAGCCCCCGAGAGCAGCCACACACATACAGGTGACGAGGCCTGCGTGGGCGGCAAGCCCGACACCTTTGCCACGGGCACAGGCACATGCACCGTCAACGTCCTGGGCGGACAGGTGGGGCCCACGGGGCTCGTCATGCCCCAGGACTATGGCTATGTGTTCGGCGCCAGCCGCGGCATGGTGGAGAACCCCGCCGTCGATCCCGACATCGACTTCCGCACGTATGTCTCTGACACCCATGTGACCATAGGCGGCACGGCCTTCATCACTGGCGGCGTCTATGGCGGCAGCGAGAACGGCCGTGTGCGCCACGACACCCATGTGGTCATCGCCGGCGGACAGGTGGGCTGCGGCAAGAACGCCACCGAGCCCTACGACGAGTCGGTCTTCAGCTCGAACCTGCCCCCACGGAAGGCCGGCGGCGGCGAGGACGAGTATGATGACTTGGAGTGTGCCAGCTGGCCCTACGGCAAAGTTGTCACCAAGGCCGGCAAGGAAGTGACACTGTACCTGCCCTACGACCCCGAGGCCACGGCAGGCGACGACAGCGACGATGCCGACCCGTCGGGCAGCGACGGCCACACCTTCTATGGCAACGTGTTCGGCGGCGGCTCGGGCTTCTTCCCCTACGAGCTGAAGGACGCCAATGGCGCCGTGACAGGCCACGAGTGGCTCGAGTCGGCCGGGCTGGTCGAGGGCGACACATACGTCAACATCACGGGCGGACACATCCTGACAAGCGTCTATGGCGGCAACGAGCTGACCGACGTCACCGGCACCTGCCACGTCACGATGACGGGCGGCACCCTGGGCGTGCCCCGCACGCTCGGGCAGATAGCGGCCCACCCCGTGACATGCTATCTCTTCGGTGCAGGCAAGGGCGACCAGCGCGTACACTTCAACCAGCGCACCAACGTGGGCACCGTCGAGGTGGAGGTGTCGGGCACGGCCCGTATCTTCGGCTCGGTGTTCGGCGGCGGCGAAGACGGCCATGTGCTGGGCAACACCCGCGTGACGATAGGCAATCCCAACAACGAGAACAGCCCCTACATCGGCAACTGGGGCACCAGCTATGTCGATGGCAACATCTTCGGCGGCGGCCGCGGCTTCGGCGGCGATGCCTTGACCGCCGGCGTGGTCAGCGGCAACGTGCACATCGACATCCGGGGCGGCCACATGCTCGGCTCCATCTATGGCGGCGGACGCCTGGGCTCGGTGGGGACATACCTCGTCCCACCCGCCGACGGCCGCTACGGCACCTTCATTCCCGAAGGCAAAGAGCAGAACCTGCACGGCGACGATGTCAATGCCCCTGGCACGACCCACGGCCACATCACCATTGCCATCAGCGGCGGCACCATTGGCAACGACCACGAATACCTCCTCCCCAAGGCCGGCGACCTCACCCCGGCGAAAGCCGTCAGCACATGGACGGAGGCCGACTGGACAGCCTGGAAGCAACGGAAGAACATACCCAACACCCTCTTTGGCACAGACGGCAGGCTGGCACACACCAAGGGCGGCAACGTCTTTGCCGGAGCCATGGGCCGACTGTACAACCTGGACGGCAAGTCTGCGCTGGACCACTGGCCCGACATGGCCCGGGCACGCAGCACGCAGCTGACCGTCATCGGCGGCACTATCAAGAGCTGCGTCTATGGCGGTGCCGAGCTGGGCACGGTGGGCGAGGTGGTCAGCCATACCGACGGCGAGACCGTCACGCAGGAGCTCGTAGGTGGCACCGACATCACCATCACGGGCGGCACCATAGGCACCGTGATAGAGGATGAGAACAGCGTGCCTCAGTACACCTTCGGCAGCGTGTTCGGCGGCGGCTACGGCAGCACCATCGAGAAGCTGATGACCAACAACGGCACCGTCGAGACCAGCCCGAAGTTCACGGCCGGCCTGCTTCACGCTGGCACGACGGTGAGCCTGCAGGGCGGCATCGTCCGCGCCAGCGTCTATGGCGGCGGCGAGGTGGCCAGCGTCGAGGGCAGCTCCAGCGTGACCGTGGGCGGCACGGCAGAGGTTGGCCACGACAGGTGGGTGTCGGGCGATGTCGTGCGCTACTTCGGCGGTGCCACCATGGGCAACGTCTATGGCGGCGGCAGCGGCCACCGCAACATCGTGCGCTGCGGAAAGATATTCAGGAATGCCACCGTCAACATCACCGGCGGCAAGATATACCACAACGTCTATGGCGGCGGCGCGTTCGGCACGGTGGGCGACTTCAGCTACGACACCCGTATCGACCCCGAGTACGGCACGCCGAAGGTCTATGGCGTGACTGGCCTTAACACCGTGGACACGGGCACGGCCACCGTCAACATCACCGGTGGCATCATCGGCACCGACGGCAACGAGAACGGCATAGTGTTCGGCTCGTCGCGCGGCGAGGTCGATGGCAATGCCGAGCGCGACGACTATGGTGCCTACACCTACGACACGCACGTCACCATCGGCACGCGCGACGACGAGACGGCCGGCCCCGTCGTCCGGGGTTCTGTCTATGGCAGCGGCGAGAACGGCCACACGTTCAACAACACGGTGGTCAACATTCACAGCGGCATCGTGGGCATCGACGATGACGCGGGCGATGCCGACGTGACCACGCGCGGCAACGTCTATGGCGGCGGCTGCGGCACCGACACCTACACCGCCGACGGCAAGAAGCTCTACAATCCCGAGGCCGGCATCGTGCGCGGCAACGCCACCGTCAACGTCACCGGCGGCCGCGTGGTGCGCACCGTCTATGGCGGTGGCGCTATGGGCTCGGTGGGCACATTCAACAAGGCCAATGCCGAATATCATGAAGCCCACCCCGACGTGGCTGTGGGCACACCCTACGAGTGCACGTCGGGCGGACTGTGCACGGTCAACATCAGCGGCGGCAGGATAGGCCCCAACGTGATGCAGATGCCCAACAGTTACGGCCACGTGTTCGGGGCTGGACGCGGCCAGATGCACGACCCTGCCGAATACGTCAATCTCGAGACCTCGGGCTTTGTCAATGCCACCGAGGTCACCATCAGCGGCACCGCCTTTGTCAAGGGCAGCGTCTATGGCGGCAGCGAGAGCGGCCATGTGCTGGGCGACACATGGGTGAAGATACAGGGCGGACAGGTGGGCTGCGGCAGCAACACCACCGAGCCCTACGACGAGACGCTGTGGACCGCCGATGCCGACCCGTCGCTCTTTGCCGAGTGTGTGAGCTGGCCATACGAGCCGCCCTACGCTCCCTACGACAAGTTTGCCTTGGCCGACGGCAACTATCCCGCCGGCGCTGCTCACGAGAACGCCGATCATGGCAGCCGCACGGCCACCGACGGCCACACCTTCTACGGCAACGTGTTCGGCGGCGGCTCGGGCTCGACACCCTACGCCCCCGGCGCATGGCTTCCCTCGGCCGGCTGGGTCAAGGGCAACACGCGGGTGGACGTATGCGGCGGCCATGTGCTGACATCGGTCTATGGCGGCTGCGAGATGTCGAACGTGGGCACCGGCATCAGCGGCGACGGCGGCAAGGCCACGGTCCGGATGAGCGGCGGCACCATCGGCGTGCCACGCACCCTGGAGCAGATCATCGCCCACCCCGTCACATGCTACCTCTTCGGCTCGGGCAAGGGCGACCAGCGCATCTTCTTCAACAAGGAGACCAACGTCAAGGATGTGGACGTGGAGATCTCGGGCGGCATCATCTACGGCTCGGTCTTTGGCGGTGGCGAAGACGGCCATGTGCTGCGCGACGTCAACATGACCATCAAGGCCCCCGACGACCCCGAGAAGCCCGCTCCACACATAGGCACCCTGGGCACCAGCTATGTCGATGGCAATGTCTTTGGCGGCGGGCGCGGCTTCAGCGGCGAGGCCCTCACGGCGGGCAACGTTGGCGGCTGCGTCACACTGAACATCGCCGGCGGCACCATGCTGGGCTCTGTCTATGGCGGCGGCCGCCTGGGCTCCGTGGGCTACGGCCTCTACCTGGTCGATGAGACGGTCGGCGGCGAGAAGCCCTACGGCCAGCTGCGCCCAGACAACGTCAGCGACCGCGGCGACGAGGTGCCAAACTACAAGCGCGGCTATATCACCATCAACATCAGCGGCGGTACCATTGGCAACGACCGCGAGTACATCTACAATCCCACGGCCGAACAAAAGGCCGCCATACCCTATACCAGCTTCGACAGCCAGAACCGGCTGCTCTACACCAAGGGCGGCAACGTCTTCACCGGCTGCATGGGCCGGCTGTATGCCCTCGACGGCTCGCTGCTGCTGCAGTGGCCCAAGCTGGGCCACTGCAAGCAGACAGAGCTGAACATCAGCGGCGGAACCATCAAGAGCAACGTCTATGGCGGTGCCGAGCTGGGAGCCGTGCAGCAGAACGCCACCGTCAACATCACCGGCGGCACGATAGGCACAAAGGTAGCCAGCAGCAGCGACCCGAGCCACTACTACTATTACGGCAGTGCCTTTGGCGGCGGCAAGGGCAGCACCGACGCCATCACCTACCCTGCCGGCACAGACGACGACCAGAAGACCGACATCAGCAAGGCAGGCTCGGTGTACGGCGATGTCGTGGTCAACCTTAACGAGGGAGTAGCCGAGACCGCCCGCGGCGGTGTGGTTCGCAAGGTGTTCGGCTGCAACGACACGAACGGCTCGCCGCGCGGCACAGCCACGGTCAACGTCTATGCCACGCAGAACGAGGCCAAGGAGACCATTGCCGACAAATACGCCACCGGCACCAGCCACTACGACATGGAGGCCGTCTATGGCGGCGGCAACTTGGCGGCCTACGAGCCTGCAGCAGCCAACAGCGCCACCCACGTCAACATCTACGGCTGCGGCCTGAGCAGCATAGAGACCGTCTATGGCGGCGGCAACGCTGCCGCCACGCCCGCGACCAACGTTGACATCTTTGGCACGCACGAGATTGACGAGGTGTTCGGCGGTGGCAACGGCAAGGACAACCTGCCCGACGGCCGTTCCAACCCGGGCGCCAACGTGGGCTACAAAAACTATACCGTCTATACCGATGAAGGCGGACAGCTCGTGGCCCACGATGCCGGCGATGCCGACACCAAGGCCAAGCGACTGGCCTCGGCATACGCCTACGGCACGGGTGCGGCCAACGTGACCATCCACGGCGGCACCGTGCACCGCGTCTATGGCGGATCGAACACGAAGGGCAACGTGCGCATATCGGCCGTGACCATGCTTGAAGACGCGAGCGGCTGTGCCTTCTCGGTCGATGAGGCATACGGCGGCGGCAAGAGTGCACCGATGGATGCCGAGGCCAAGCTACAGATGGCCTGCATACCCGGACTGAAGACGGCATACGGCGGTGCCGAGGATGCCGAGATAGATGGCGACGTGGAGCTGACCATCACCAACGGCACATACGACCGCGTCTTCGGCGGCAACAACGTGAGCGGACATATCAAGGGGAAGATAACCGTCAACATCGAGGAGACGGGCTGCAAGCCCCTGATCATAGCCCAGCTCTACGGCGGCGGCAACCAGGCGCCCTACAGCCCCACCACGCCAGCCGGCATGCAGGAAGGCATCACGCTGAACGTGCGCTCGTTCACCAGCATAGGCGAGGTGTATGGCGGCGGCTATGGCACACCGGCCGAGGTCACTGCCGACACACACGTCAACATCAACGTGAGCGAGGGCAAATATGCCGACAAGACATACGCCTATGCCGACGGCAAGACCGTCGACGACTATACCGGCAACAAGACCATCAGCTTCACCGAGTATCTGCGCCAGTACGATGCCGCAAGCAACACATGGGGCTTCCAGCTGAACGCCGACGGCAGCCGGCTGACCACCAACACCGAGGCCACCGTCTATCTGCCTCCGCTCGAGCCGGGCCACATAGGCGGTATCAACAAGGTGTTCGGCGGCGGCAACGCGGCCAGGGTCGTGGGCAACACCAACGTCAACATCGGCACCGACAGGGGCGACGACGTGTATATGCCCTATCCGCTGACCACGGGCGATGCCATTCCTGCCGACTGCTACACCCGCAGCGGCGAGGGCACAGCCGGCAGCCCCTACGTCTATACACCCGCGGCAGGCACGGTCGTGGCCGACACCGACTACTACAAGAAATTCCAGGTCAAGGGTGCCGTCATACGCGACAACGTGTATGGAGGTGGCAACAATGCCGACGTTACGGGCAACAGCAACGTCGTCATCGGCAAACGGGCTGAATAGCACACGGCCGACACAGACATCCCTCCGACTTTTAGGCACATTTTTTAACAACGAATTAAAACGAATTACACGAATCAAGGTGAATGACACGAATTACACAAATCAAGGTGAATGACACGAATTAAAACGACTGACACGAATGAAAACCTAAATGCAAACTTTCTTTAGTGTCAGTTCCTAAGACACGGAAAAGCACGGATATGTTGTCATATCCGTGCTTTTCCGTGTCTTTGTATGTAATGTCGCGCCGGCGGCGGTCTGGGCTCAGAGGTCCAGCCGGGCACCGATGTTCAGGTCGAGGAAACCGTTGCTGCCGGTATGTACGTCCATGCCGGTGGCACCGGCGGCCCCCTCGCTCGTGGTGAACTGATAGTCCAGGTCGGCATAGAGGCTCCAGCGATGGTTCAGCCTGTAGGTGTTCTCCACACCAAGGCCCACGATGGGCGAGCCCGAGTTGGTGGCCCTGTTGCTGACGATGCCGGCGCGGGGATAGACGTTGATCTCCCAGCGGCGCTCGTCGTTCAGTCCGGCAAAGAGGTTGTTCAGCTGAAGCATCACGTCGCCGCAGAGCACGACAAAGCCCCCACCCTCATAGTTCTTGTTGCCCGGTCCGAGCGGCGGCACCCATTCCACGCCGGTGTTCTTCAGCAGGCCATTGTCCCAGCTGGCCTTCAGGCGCAGGGCCAGCTCTGGTGTGAACCACTTGCCGCCAGCCACGTCTATGCCGAAGGTGGTGCCCTTGGGGAAGGTGTTCATGAAGTTGCTGCCGTAGGGGTTCTGCATTGTCATGTCCACGCCAAACTGCACAAACCAGCCGCTCTTCTGCCAGCCGCCGTCATGCCCGGCCGCCTTGAAGCCGCGCTGCCCCAGGTCAAGCTGTGCTCCGACGTTCAGGTCGAAATATCCGTTGCTGTGGTAGTTGGTGCCGGTGGAGGCCCCGCTCTCGCGTCCCACATGCCCGCTGGCCACCATGTTGTAGGCCGCATCGACATAGAGGCTCCAACGTTGTCCTATACGGAAGGTGTTGGTCAGGCCAAGGCCAAGCAGGGGACTGCCCTTGCGCGACCCAAAGTTCCACTCGGCGCCGGCCCGCGGGTAGAGCGCCAGGGTCCAGAGGCGGTCTCTGTCATAGTCGCAGAACAGCCCATGAACGCTGAACATTATGTCACCGAAGAAGGCCATGTAGCCTCCGCGGTCCATGTTCACTCCCGGCTCATAGAACGGTGCCAGCCAATTAGCTTGGTCGTTCTCGAAGAGGCGGATGCCGTTCTCCCAGTTCAGCCGGCCGCGTATGCCCAGCACGGGAGTGAACCATTTGCCCACGGCCACGTCCACGCCGAAGGTCTTGCCATTTGGGAACACGTCGGCAAAGTCGTAGCCGTAGGGTTTCTGCAGACTCATGTCCAGTCCGAACTGCACGAACCAGTTCTCCGTCCAGAAGCGTTTCCATTCCGACGGCTGGCTGCCAGCGCCGGGCGTGGTCTCCTGTGTCTGTGCCACTGCCGTTGTCGCGGTGAGAGCTGCGGCGAGCAGCGATGTCAATAGCTTTCCCATGTATGTATAGTGTTTTGAAGATTGTTGTCGGTTCGTAGTGTGTGTAACTATGATACAGCGGAGCGCCTGTCATGAAATGGCAGATGCTCCGCTGTCTCTGTGTTGTATATATAAACAGTCTTGCTTTTTCTTGCAGACCCTCTATGCTCACTTCACCTTTGCGACGATGGCTTTGAAGGCCTCGGGATTGTTCATGGCCAGGTCGGCCAGCACCTTGCGGTTAATCTCGATGCCGGCCTTCGTCAGGGCACCCATCAGCTGCGAGTAGCTGACACCCTCCATGCGGGCAGCGGCATTGATACGCTGTATCCACAGTGCACGGAAGCTGCGCTTCTTGTTGCGGCGGTCGCGGTAAGCGTAGGTGAGACCCTTCTCCCAGGTGTTCTTGGCAACGGTCCACACATTCTTGCGGGCTCCGAAATAGCCGCGGGTGAGCTTCAATATGCGCTTGCGCTTGGCACGCGAAGCGACGTGGTTTACTGATCTTGGCATATCTTTATGTTCGTATTTTTCTGTTTAACAATGTTTTCTCTGTTCTCTCGCCGGCTCTGCTTATCTCAGGCAGAGCAGGTCGCGCACCTGCTTCATGTTTGTAGTGTCCACAAGGGTCTGGTGCACCAGGTTGCGCTTTTGCTTCTTGGTCTTCTTTGTCAGGATGTGACTGTGGTAAGCGTGATGACGCTTGATCTTACCCGTTCCGGTGAAGGTGAAACGCTTCTTCGCTCCGGAGTTTGTCTTTACTTTAGGCATTTTGTTTAATTAGTTTAAATTTGTAATGATATTAACGGCGGTGTAGAGCATTTAAACTGGCTCTTGCACCTGATGATTATTCTCTTGGTTATTGCTTTCTCTGAGTCTCAGACATCTTGACACAGCAGAATCCATCTAAGCAGCTACAGATATATCCATCTGTCTAAATGTCCATCTGTCTAAATGTCTAAATGTCCATCTGTCTAAATGTCCGGCTGTCCAGCACTCAGTTGTTCTTCAGCTTCTCAAGGGCCTCAGCCGATATTTTGGCGTTGGCAAGCAGTCCGCCTCCGGCGGGCATCTCGGTGTCTATCTCCTTCTCGGCCTCGCGTTGTGTCTGCCCCTCCTCGGCCTCGCGTCGCTCGCGGTCCAGGGCCTGCTGGCTCTTCTTGGCCGCACCACTCTTCTTGGGCGCTATGTAGAGGAACATCTTCTTACCCTCCAGGCTGGGCATCTTCTCCACCTTGCCCCACTCTTCCAGATCGTTGGCAAAGCGCAGCAGCAACACCTCGCCCTGCTCCTTGAACAGTATGCTTCGTCCGCGGAAGAAGACGTATGCCCTCACCTTGTTACCGTCGGAGAGGAACTCCTGCGCGTGCTTCAACTTGAACTGATAGTCGTGTTCGTCTGTCTGCGGCCCGAAGCGAATCTCTTTCACCTCCTGTTTCACCTGCTTGGCTTTCAGCTCCTTGGCCCGCTTCTTCTGCTGGTAGAGGAACTTGCTGTAGTCGATGAGCCGACACACCGGCGGTTGCGCGTTGGGCGAAATCTCCACAAGGTCAACGCCCTGGGCGCGCGCCATGTCAAGCGCCTGTCGTGTGGGCATGACGGTGCTGCCCGTGTCGCTCACGATGCGCACGTCGCGCACGCGTATCTGCTCATTGATGCGATACTGCTGTTGCTGCTGATTTTTTCTTTGGTCGTTCTTCATCGACTGCTGTTAGAGGTTCGGTATATCTCGGTTTGGCACAAACGAACGTGCCTTTCCGACGAAAATCGGCTGCAAAGGTAGTGTAATTCCCTGAAACTGCAAAACTTTAGTCAAATATTTTTTTTGCAATCCGTACTTTTTTTCTGTTTCGTTGTCGTGCCTATGCATTAAGCGGGTGAGTAAGGCTGTGTGCGCGGCAGTTTTCCTCTCTTGTTGTGGCAGGCTCACTCCTCGCTCTGCGCCGGCTGTTCAGCCGGGTGTTCCGGGCTGTCTTGCGTCGGTTCGGGCGTGCTGCTTGCCGCAGCGGGCTGTGCAACCGTTGTGTCGCGCGATGGGGTCACGGAGGCTGCCGCTGCCACGGGCGTGGCTGTGCTGTCATGGGCCGTGCGGTGGTGAAGCGAGTCGGGTCGGTGCCATGTCTGGCCGTCGGGCTGGGTCAGCAGCCGCAGACAGCGGCGGGCCACATTGCTGCTCGACACGTTGAAGATATTGAACGCGAAGAGCAGGTCCGTGATGGCGTGCTGACGCACATATTCTGTCAGGTTGCGGTGGCAATAGCGGAAGTCGGCCACATGCACCTCGCTGAACGAGTGAAACAGGTAGCCCGGCACGGCGTTGCCATAGCTATCCTTGACAATCAGCAGGCGGCGCTGCCCCGGTGTGGAGGTGTGCACCTCGGTCAGCTTCATGTCGCCGCCCATGAAGGTGCAGTAGGCCATGGAGCTGCCGTCCTTAAATGAGGCGAAGAAGGGTCCGCGCACGGTGCGTCCCACGGCGGTTATGTGCATGTCGCGGCTGACGCTGTAGGGGGTGAACCATGTGGTGTAGCTCACACCGGTGGGGGTGTAATAGACGAAGTCCTCAGGAGCGTTCTTCACGGCAATGTCTTTCGAGTAGCCATACATGGTGCCCACATAGCGGTGTATGGTATGCGTCTCGTAGGTGTCGAGTGTCTGGAACGGCACCTTGGCCACGCGAGCGAAGGCCTCGGCCGCATAGTAGGCCCCGAGGGGTGCCCAGTGGTGGTCGGTGCGCAGGTAGATGGCTTCTGCCGTGTGCTGCTGTAGGGCGCGGTATGCATCGACGGGCAGCACGGTGTCGCCCAGGGCCGCGAAGATACCGTCGATGGCAGGTCGCTGCGGCCGTGTGAAGCGCAGCGCCTTCTGCGGTGTATAGAACTCGCTGGCCAGCGGCACCGGCATGGCATAGACCTGCACGCCGAGCGGTGCCAGCCGCTGCTGGTAGAGGCGGCAGGCACGGGCGAAGGGCAGTCCGCTGCGCGCCGACCCGCCGTAGGCCATCAGCGCCCGCACGTCGGGTCCCGACCCCACCACTATGACACCGGCATCGGCCAGGCGCGCGTTCTCGTCTATCGTTGGCTGGCCGCCATCTGCGGCGCTGTCGGCCAGGTGGTCCAGGTCGGTCAGGTCCGCCAAGCTCTCGTCCGGCGAAGCGTCGTCGGCATCGTCGCCGGCCGCAGCCACGGGCGCGCTGATACGCACGTCGTCGCCCAGGCTCACGCCCCACCAGCCGCGCACGGTCATGCTGGCCGTCATAAGCTGGTCGCGAAAGGGTTCGGTGTCGCTGTACCAGTGGCTGATGTCGTCAGCCAGCTGGCCGCTCCAGAGCCGCTGCCATGAGAACGCAGGCACCTGAGCCAGCTCGCGACGCTCCACGGCAGAATATGCCGGACGCGGCCAGAAATTGAACACCAGCGTGAAGCCCGTCATGCACAGCAACACAGCGACTATATATATGTAAGTATAGACTTTGCTATATGTCTTCATGAGTTGAGAACGGATAACTGAGAGTTGAGGTCACCAAACAACCAAACAACCAAACAACTAAACAACTAAAAACAACCAAACAACCAAACAACTAATCAACCATCAGAATCGTGTATAGAGGAACGGGTTGCTTGTAGCTCCTACGAGCAGCACCACGCTGAGACCGAGCAGCAGCAGCGATACCACGGTGCGCACGCCGAGGCGGGCCGCACCAAACAGCAGCTCATGGCGGCCCAGACAGCGGCTCATCGCCACCCCACCCCACCGGCGCACCGGCATGCACAGCAGCAAGGCCGCTGCCCAGAGCCAGGCGCGTCCCGTCAGTGCTGTCTCGGCCAGCAGGTCGGGCTGCAGGCCGGTGTTCATGCCCAGGAAGCCGCGGAAGAAGAGCGTCATCTGCTGCACATCGTCGAAATAGAAAATACCCCAGCCAGCCACCACCAGCAGCAGACTGTAGGCGTGTAGCAGAGGCGACGGTATGCGCTGTCGCAGACGCAGCACGGTGTACTTCTCTACCATGACAATCAGGCCGAAATAGAGGCCCCACAGGATGAAGTTCCACGACGCGCCATGCCACATGCCCGTAAGGAACCAGACAACCAGTATGTTGACGGCCTGATGGCGACGGTTGCCGCCAAGGGGGATATATACATAGTCGCGGAAGAAGGAGCCGAGCGATATGTGCCACCGTCGCCAGAAGTCGGTGATGGTGTCGCAGCAGTAGGGGTGGTCGAAGTTCTCGCGGAAGTGGAAACCCAGGCAGCGGCCTATGCCAATGGCCATGTCGCTGTAGCCTGAGAAGTCGAAATAGATCTGCAGCGTGAAGGCCACGATGCCCACCCATGCCGCCGCCGTGCTGAGCTGTGGCAGCGCGCTTTCGGCCAGCAGCTGCGTGGCCACCTCGGCCAGCTGGTTGGCCACGACCACCTTCTTGCCCAGACCGATAAGGAAGCGATAGATGCCGTCGGCCAGGTCGTCGGCCGACACATGACGACGACATATCTCGTGAGCCACGGTGTCGTAGCGCACTATTGGGCCGGCTATCAGCTGCGGGAACATGGAGATGTAGAGCAGCAGGTCGCGCAGGCGCCGCTGCACGGGTGCCTCGTCCCTGCTGACATCTACCAGGTAGCTGATGCTCTGGAAGGTGTAGAACGAAATGCCTATCGGCAGCGCTATGTCGGGCTGCGGCACCTGCAATCCTAAGCTCAAGAGCTGGGCGGCGAAGAAGCCAAGATACTTGAACACGGCCAGCACCGCCAGGTTGAACGCCACGCCGGCGACCAGCGTCCACCGCCGCGCCGCGCTGCCCGCCCGCCGGCGGCTGATGGCCAGTCCCGCAAGGTAGTTGACCGCCACGCTGCCGAGCATTAGGAACACATAGACCGGCTCGCCCCAGGCATAGAAGAGCAGCGAGAACGCCACCAGCACAGCGTTGCGCACGTCCATACCGACGGCCCGAGCCGAACCGTCAGGGCCTGCCGGCGCGACACGCCGGCGGTCGAGCCAAGCTGCCGTCAGATAGCACAGGGCAAAAAGGGGCAGGAATACAAACAGAAAGAAAAGGTCAGAGAAAACCAAGTGAATCTACGTCTTATATATATATTAATGTGTAAGCTGTCTGATATATTGATGTATAGACAGTCTGATTTCGTTAACGGCCTGCAAAGGTACGCCAATTTCACGAAACGACAAACATCTGACAAAAAAAATGCACTTATCGCACAGAATTAATTGGCATGTCGGAAAATAATGGTAACTTTGCACCCACAACAATAAGGCAGGTGTTGGATGTTAGGTACCCTCATCTCTCCACTCGACCTTTGGTCGCTCACAAGGCGAGATTCGCTATGCGCTTCGCTTGTCGAAGAACTCTTAACTCCTCAACTCCTCAACTCTCATCTCTCAACTCCAATATGATTCCCTTTCTCTCGCTGAAAGACGTGACGGCCCTGCACGGTGCCGAGATTAACGCGGCGGTGAGCAGCGTGGTCAACGGCGGCTGGTATCTGCAGGGCGAACAGAACCGGTGCTTCGAGCAGGAATATGCCCGGTATATAGGCACGGGCCATGCCGTGGGCTGCGCCAACGGCCTCGATGCCCTGACGCTCATCTATCGCGCTTACATCGAGCTGGGCGTGATGTCGCGCGGCGACGAGGTGATTGTTCCGGCCAACACCTACATAGCCACCCTGCTGGCCATCACGGAGAACGGCCTGCGCCCCGTGCTGGTGGAGCCGCGCCTGCAGACGCTCGAGATAGACGACACACTGATAGAGCCGCTCATCACGCCACGCACCAAGGCCGTATGCATAGTGCACCTCTACGGCCGCAATGCCTGCACCGCACGCCTGCTCGACCTGTGCCGCAGCTACGGCCTGCGCCTCATAGAAGACAATGCTCAGGCACACGGCTGCATGTTCCGGCACGCGCGCACCGGCTCGCTGGGCCATGCCGCCGGCCACTCGTTCTACCCGGGCAAGAACCTCGGAGCCCTGGGCGACGGCGGGGCCGTGACCACCGACGACGACGAGCTGGCCACCGCCGTGCGTACTTTGGCCAACTACGGCAGCCAGAAGAAGTACGTGTTTCGCTATGCCGGACGCAACAGCCGCCTGGACGAGATACAGGCCGCTGTGCTCAGGGTCAAGCTGCGACATCTGGACCGCGACAACCAGCACCGCAAGGCCATCGGCCGACTCTACACACAGCTCATCAGCAACCCGTGCGTCACCCTGCCCGACACGCTGCCAGACGACGAGAACGTGTTCCACATCTTCCCCATACTCTGCACCCGCCGCGACGAGCTGCAGGCCCATCTCACCCGACAGGGCATTGGCACCATGATCCACTACCCTATCCCACCCCACCACCAGCAGTGCTATAAGGCTTGGGCCGACAGACGGCTGCCCCTGACCGAGCAGATAGCACAACAGGAGCTCAGTCTGCCCATAGGCCCCACCATCACGGCCGACGAAGCCGCAACGGTCGCCACAGCCATAAACAACTTTATTCCCATGAATTAAGAATGTTGCCTATATTATTAACAGGAATTAAGTATATTATTAACAGGAATTAAGAATGTAGAATTTAGAATTAAGAGTTCTTCTACAAGCGAAGCGCATAGCGAATCTCGCCCTGCGATTAAGAATTATGATTTTAGAATAAACCAAACAACTAAACAACCAAACGCCCAAACAACCAAACGCCCAAACAATCATACAACCATACAACCAAACACCCAAGCAACCAAACAACCAAACACCCAAACAACTAAACAACTAAACAACCAAACAACTAAGCAACCAAACAACCAAAAAACTAAACAACCAAAAAACCAAAAAACCAAACAACTAAACAACCAAACAACAAAAAAAACCCTCACACTTGATGGAAAAGACAGCCGTAGTGATACTGAACTGGAACGGGGCCGACATGCTGCGTCGCTTCCTGCCGTCGGTGGTACGCCATTCAGCGGCCGATGCCACCGTCTATGTGGCCGACAACGCCTCTACCGACAACTCGTGCCAGCTGCTTGCGACCGAGTTTCCCGCGGTGAAGCTGATACGCCTGACAGAAAACTACGGCTTTGCCGAGGGCTACAACAAGGCGCTGCAACATATTGAGGCCGAATACATGGTGCTGCTGAACAGCGACGTGGAGGTGACCCGCCACTGGCTCAGGCCGCTAACCAAGTTTATGGACAGCCACCCCGAGGCGGCCGTCTGCCAGCCCAAGCTACTGTCTGCCGCCGACCACGACAGCTTCGAGTATGCCGGCGCGTCTGGCGGCTTCATCGACCGCTACGGCTATCCCTACTGCCGCGGCCGGCTGTTTGACACCGTCGAGCGCGACAACGGGCAGTACGACCGTCCCTGCCGCGTGCTGTGGGCCACGGGCGCCGCGCTGATGGTGCGCTCCGCCGACTACAGGGCAGCCGGCGGACTCGACGGCCGTTTCTTTGCCCACTGCGAGGAGATAGACCTCTGCTGGCGGCTCGGCATCTTGGGCCGGCAGGTGTGGTGCCTGCCCGAATCGGTGGTATATCATGTCGGGGGCGGAACGCTGCCCAAGGGCAACCCGCGAAAAACCTTCCTCAATTTCCGCAACAACCTGACCATGCTGTACAAGAACCTGCCAGCCGACGAGTTGCGCCATGTGCTGCGTGTGCGCCGCTGGCTCGACTGGCTGGCCGCAGCCGAGATGCTGGTGCTGAAGCGCAACATGGCCGAGTGTCGCGCCGTGCTGCAAGGGCGCCGAGCCTTCTACCACTGGCGCCGACAGTTTGACCACGACCGTAGCAGCATACAGGCGCAGCGCCGCAGCACAGACGACCTGGGCCGTACACGGCTCTCGCTCCTGTGGCAATACTACGTCAGGGGGCGCAGACGCTTCTCGCAGCTGAAGGGGTAGCTCTGGCACCAGGCCGCCAGCGCACACCTGTCGCACGCGGGCCGTTGCGAGGTACAGACATAGCGCCCGTGGAGCAGCAGCCAGTGGTGGGCACGCGGGATTTCTGCCTTAGGGATGAGCTTCATCAGTGCCTGCTCCACCTTGTAGGGCGTAGTGGCGCTCTCTGCCACCAGGCCCAGACGATGGCTGACGCGAAACACATGCGTGTCCACCGCCATAGCGCTGCGCCCGAAGGCCACGGCCTGCATCACGTTGGCCGTCTTGCGGCCCACACCCGGCAGACACAGCAGGGCGTCCATGTCCGATGGCACCTCGCCGCCATACTCTTCCACCAACATCTGCGACAGAGCGGCTATATGACGCGCCTTGCTGTTGGGATAGCTCACACTCTTGATATACTCCAGTATCTCAGCCTCACCGGCGGCAGCCATCGCCGCCGCGTCGGGATAAGCGCGGAACAGCGCTGGCGTGACCTGATTGACACGCCGGTCGGTGCACTGGGCCGACAACACCACGGCTATCAGCAGCTGGAACACCGAACCAAACTCCAGCTCGGTATCGGCATCGGACATATTCTCGCGGAAATACTGAAGAATATGGCCTACGCGTTCTTTCTTTGTCATTGCTTCTGCATACGTTTTTCGCGCTGCGGGCTACAGCAGCGTAAGGTCGTCATCGCCCACATGGGCTACCACATGGGCTAAATCGGCCGTAAAGGTACACATTTCTTTTCAAACAACGACACAACAGCGCCCTGCCCTACATAGAGTTAAGGATTTTTAACTGCCATCGATATAAGGGGTAACTCCTCAGGTGTCGTCAAAGCTTACCACCGTAAATAACAGCCAAGGGTTTTCGGCTACTGGCGAAAGGTCTTTCAGCTACAGGCGAAAGGTCTTTCGGCTACAGGCGAAAGGTCTTTCGCCTGTAGCCAAAAACCGCGACGGGGGCTGTTTTGTACCGCGACGGGGGCTGTTTTGTACCTGAACGGGGACTGTTTTGTACCTGAACAACTCAAGACAACAAATAAAATACGACAGAGAATATTTTCGGGCAACTATACTGACAGGGAATTTTTCTGCCCGGCAGAAGATTTCCCTCTTATTTTGCATTTTCGGAAAATGTTCGTATCTTTGCGGCGTCTCCGTAGCGTTAACATTCTAAGACACCTAAACCCCTCACCACCCCCAAGCGCCAAACCACCAAACACCCAAACGCCCAAACGCCCAAACGACCAAACGACCATGAACGTAAAAGGAAAATATCTCAACCCGAAAGCCGACCTAACCTTCAAGCTAATCTTCGGCGAACACAAAGACCTGGTGATGAGCCTGCTCAACGCCCTGCTACCCCTGCCCGCCGACGGCAAGATAGAAAGCGTGGAGTATATCTCCAACGAGTTGGTGCCCGACAACCCAGGCAAGAAGAACAGCATCGTCGATGTGCAGTGTGTGGACAGCCAGGGGCGTCATTTCATCGTGGAGATGCAGAACGTGTGGAATGGCTCCTTCGTCAAGCGCGTCATGCTCAACACGGCCAAGGCCATCGTCAGGCAGGTGGGCGTGAGCGAGGACTTCAACCGTCTGCAGTCGGTCTATTCGCTCAACCTGATAAACGGGGAAGGCTTCGACACAGAGAGCGACCAGTTCTACCACGACTATGTGCTGACCGATGTCAACCACCACGAAAAGACCCTGGACAGCATACGCATGATTTTCCTTGAGCTGAAGAAGTTTAAGCCCAAGAGCATTCCCGAGAGAAAAATGGCCGTGCTGTGGCTTCGTTTCCTGACCGAGATAAGCGAAGCTACCGAGGAGGTGCCGGCCGAGCTCTTAGAGAACGCCGATACGTGCAAGGCGATACAGATACTGGAGAAGTCGGCATACGACGAGAGCCAGTTGCACCACTACCAGAATTTCTGGTACACCATCCACAGCGAGCGTGTGCTGGAGGAGAGCGGCCATGCCAAGGGGCTGGCCGAGGGCTTGGAAATAGGACGCGCAGAAGGGCGCGCAGAAGGACGCGCAGAGGGACGCGCAGAAGGACGCGCAGAAGGGCGCGCAGAAGGGCGCGCCGAGGTGGCTCGCAATCTCATGCAGTTAGGCTTGTCAGTTGCCGACATTGCCCAAGCCACAGGGCTCACTATAGCTGAGATAGAGGCGCTATAGTTTAAGCAGCCAAACCACATCGTATATTTTTACAAGCCTTGGGGTTCAACTATTGATTCTGTTTTCGTTGTCATTCACTCGTATAGATTTCCGTGATGTTGTGGTCGCTTCGTTCAAAAGATAATTGGAGGCGTAGCGAGCAGATAACGTTATCAACCACAGCTTGAAAATTTGCATGGTTGAAAAAGAAAACGTAACTTTGCAGCTTGTAAGGCAGCGGCATGACACGGCACGGCCGCTTCACACGACACATTATTCACCTATTATCCGCAAACCGTAACATGAACAGAAAAGAACTGACCGAACAGATCTTCAGCAAGCAGAGCTTCCTCTGTGTGGGTCTGGACACCGACCTAAGGAAGATACCACAGCACCTGCTGGACGACGAGGACCCCATCTTCAGCTTCAACAAGGCCATCATCGACGCCACAGCTCCCTGGTGTGTGAGCTACAAGCCCAACCTGGCTTTCTATGAGGCCGCCGGTGTCAAGGGACTTGCAGCCTTCGAACGGACAATGGCTTACCTCAGGCAGCGCTACCCGCACCACTTCATCATTGCCGATGCCAAACGCGGCGACATAGGCAACACGAGCAAGATGTACGCACGCACGTTTTTCGAGCAGTATGACGTCGATGCCCTGACCGTGGCACCTTACATGGGCGAGGACTCGGTCACGCCCTTTCTCGGCTATGCGGGCAAATGGGTGGTGCTGCTGGCCCTGACCAGCAACATGGGCAGCCACGATTTTCAGATGTTGCCAACCGCCGGACAGCAGGCAAACAAGCAAGAGAGGCTCTTCGAGCGGGTGCTGCGCGTGAGCCAGCAGTGGGCCGACCCCGAGAACATGATGTATGTGGTGGGGGCCACACAGGGCAGCCTCTTTGCTGACATACGCCGGCTGGCCCCCAGCCACTTCCTGCTGGTGCCTGGCGTGGGAGCACAGGGTGGCTCGCTGGAAGAGGTCTGCCGCTATGGCATGACCGGCGACTGCGGCCTGCTGGTCAACTCGTCGCGCGGCATAATATACGCCTCGCAGGGCACCGACTTCGCAAAAGCAGCTGCCGACGCAGCCCACGAACTGCAGCAGCAAATGCAAGAACAGCTAAAGAAAGCGCTGTAAATCCTGACCGCAAAGCAATAAAGTGCGTTGTCGCACGTTTATAGTTACGGTGAGACAGCGCATCGCCTATATACTACTGTGTCTGCTGAGCCTGGCCGTGCTGGCCGCTCCGCAAGACGACAACACGACACCGAGGGGTGCCGCTGCGTCGCGTCGTGCTGCCAGGGCAGGACAACAGCAAAACCGGCAGCAAAACCAACAGCAGAACCAACAGCAGAGCCAGCAACGGCCCAAGGCGCAGCCAAAAGCGCAACCGGGCAGCCTCGTGTCAGACGACGACATACCCGACTCGCTGCTACACCCACGGTGGCCCGTGCAGCCGACATCGCCGCTGACCATTGAGGATGCCGACAGCTCGGTCTTGGACCTGCACATGCCGCAGAACCTGAAGCAAGAGGCAGACTACAACGACAGCACGAACATGTACGTCATAGGCACACGCATGGGCGACGGCTATCTCTCGGCACCACTGCTGATGACGCCCGAAGAGTATATGCAATATACCGAGCGGCGCGCCAGACAACAGTTCTTCAGACAAAAGGATGCCGAGAACGTCAAGGCCAAGGGCCAGGAGAAGTTCGACTTCTCTGACATGCACTTCGACCTCGGACCAGCAGAGAAAATCTTCGGACCGGGCGGCGTAAGGGTCAAGACGCAGGGCACAGCCGAGATTAAGGCCGGCATGACGATGAAAAAGACCGACAACCCCTCGCTGCCCATACGCAACCGCAAGACCACAGCCTTCGACTTCGACGAGAAAATCAACATCAGCGTCAACGGAAAGGTGGGCGACAAGGTGAACATGAACCTGAACTACAACACCGACGCCACCTTCGACTTTGACACAAAGAACATCAAGCTGAGGTATGAGGGCAAGGAAGACGAGATCGTGAAGCTGGTCGAGGCGGGCAACGTCACCTTCCCCTCGAACAACTCGCTCGTGCACGGTGCCAGCAGCCTGTTCGGTCTGCGCACCGACCTACAGTTTGGCAAGCTGAAGCTGCAGACCGTCTTCTCGCAGAAGAAGTCGAGCAGCACCAGCGTGTCGGCAAAGGGCGGCGTGCAGACCACACCGTTCGAGATAGACGTGGCCGACTATGAGGAGAACCGCCACTTCTTCCTGGCCCACTTCTTTCGCGGCATCTATGACCGTGCCATGCAGACACTGCCCAACATGACCACCGGCGTGCATATCAGCCGCATGGAGGTGTGGGTGACCAACAAGACCGGCACCACCAACAACACGCGAAACATTGTGGCCCTGACCGACCTGGGCGAGAGCGCCTCGCCTTTCTGGGGCAGCGGCAGCAGCACCGTGACCAACCCCTGGAACGGTGCCAACACGCTCTACAGCACACTCGTGGCCAGCATCGACACCGCCGCACGCAGCATCGACATGGTGAGCGACCAGCTCGACAGGCTGCCCGGACTGACGGGCGGCATCGACTACGAGAAGCTGCAGTCGGCCAGACTGCTCTCCTCGTCGGAATACACCTATAACGCGGCCCTGGGCACCATCTCGCTCAAGACGACGCTACAGACAGACCAGGTGCTGGCCGTGGCATACGAATATACCTACGGCGGACAGACATATCAGGTGGGCGAATTCTCGACCGACCTGAGCGACACACGCAAGTGCCTGTTCGTGAAAAGCCTGAAAAACACGCAGAACTCGCCAACACAGGCCAACTGGCGGCTGATGATGAAAAACGTCTATTACCTGGCCACGCGGGTGGATAAGGAGAAGTTCCGCCTGGACATCAAGTACCAAAGCGACACCACAGGCACATACCTGACCTACCTGCCGGAAGAGGCACTGAAAGGCACCACGCTGGTGAAGGTGATGGGGGCCGACCGCCTGGACAACAACATGAAGCCCCATGCCAACGGACAGTTTGACTATGTCGAGGGCTACACCGTGCAGAACGGACGTGTCTTCCTACCTGCGGCAGAGCCCTTCGGCAGCTACCTGCGTGCATACCTGAACGGCAAGGGCATGGGCACGCTGGCCGACAAGTATGTCTTTGAAGAGCTCTACGACAGCACAAAGACCGTGGCCAAACAGATCTCAGAGAAAGACAAGTATGTGCTGACGGGACAGTTCAAGGGCAGCAGCGCCAACGTCATAAGCCTCGGCGCATACAACGTGCCGCAGGGCTCGGTGGTGGTGACGGCAGGCGGCGTGACACTGCAGGAGGGGGCCGACTACAGCGTGGACTACAACAACGGCGAAGTGACCATACTGAACCAGAGCATCATCGACGCCGGAACGAACGTCAACGTCTCGCTCGAAAGCAACACCGACTACGGCATGCAACGCAAGACGATGCTCGGACTGAACTGGCAGTACGACTTCACACGCGACTTCCAGATAGGCGGCACGCTGATGCACCTGCGCCAGCAGCCGATGACGACAAAGGTGGTCATGGGCGAAGAGCCGCTGAAGAACACCATCTGGGGACTGTCGGTCAACTGGAAGAAGGAGAGCCAGTGGCTGACCGACATACTGAACAAGGTGCCCCTGCTGCACGTCAGGCAGCCGTCGCAAATCTCGTTCACCGGCGAGTTTGCACAGCTCATCGCAGGCATGGCCTCGGGCACACAAGACAACTCAAGCTACATTGACGACTTTGAGAACACAAAGAACCTCCTGGACGTGAGCGACCCCAAGGCATGGACGCTGTCTAGCGTGCCCACGCTGATAGCCAACCACGACGACAAGACGGGTGTGAGCAGCAACAACCAGCGCGCACGCCTGGCATGGTACTACGTCGATCCACTCTTCACGCGGCGCTCGTCGTCGCTCACGCCGGGACACATCAAGGGCGACCTGAAACAGCTGTCAAACCACTATGTGCGCGAGGTGTATGTGAAAGAGCTGTACCCCAACCGCGACCAGAGCACATACAACGGTGCCACATCGACGCTGAACGTGCTCAACCTGGCCTTCTACCCACAGGAGCGCGGCCCGTACAACCTCACGACCAGCTTCAACCAAGACGGCACCCTGACCAACCCGACGGCCAACTGGGGAGGCATGATGCGACGGCTGGAGACCACCGACTTCGAGCAGGCTAATATAGAATATGTGGAGTTCTGGCTGATGGACCCCTTCATCTACCACCGACAGAACGGCACGACGGCACAACACGAGGGCGACCTATACTTCAACCTGGGCGAGGTGAGCGAGGACATACTGCGCGACGGCATGAAATTCTACGAAAGCGGACTGCCCGTCGATGGCACCAGCTCGCTGAAATACTCGCAGTGGGGCAAGATACCACAGCAGGCCACACAGACCTACGCCTTTGCCACAACAGCCGGCAGCCGCGCCCTGCAGGACCTGGGCTACAACGGACTGAACGACCAGGAAGAACAGCAGTTTGACACCTACCGGCAGTGGCTCGAAGCCGTCAGCGCGATCGTGACCAACGACAGCGTGCTCACATCGTGGCGCAACGACCCCGCCGGCGACAACTACCACTACTTCCGCGGCTCTGACTACGACAACGAACAGCGCTCCATACTGGACCGCTACAAGTATATCAACAACCCGCAGGGCAACTCGCCCGACAGCGACTCGGAGACAGAGACGTTCGACACATCGTACAAGACAGGACCCGACGTAGAAGACATCAATCAGGACTACACCCTGAACGAGTATGAGCGCTACTACCAGTACAGGGTGCACATCTCAGACGAGCTCTTCCAGGCATACAACAACGGCAACGCGCCCGAAGGCTGCCACATCACAGACCGACGGCAGAGCTGGGTCAAGCTGCGCAACGGCGACAGCCTGACCGTCAACTGGTATCAGTTCCGGCTGCCACTCAGACAGTATGACGAGAAGGTGGGAACCATCAGCGACTTCACCAGCATACGCTTCATGCGAATGTTCATGACCGGCTTCCAGCAGGAGACCATACTGCGCTTCGGCTCGCTCGACCTGGTGCGGGGCGAATGGCGACAGTATAAGCAGAACCTGATGACACAGGCCGGTGCCGAGACAGGCACGATGGAGATGAGCGCCGTGAACATTGAGGAGAACACCGACCGGCAGCCCGTCAGCTATGTGCTGCCCCCGGGCATAAGCCGCGCCACCGACCCGCAGCAGGCACAGCTGGTGGAGAACAACGAGCAGGCACTGTGCCTGGTGGTGCACAACCTGTCGCAAAACGAGTCGAAAGCAGTGTATAAGAACACATCGCTCGACCTGCGGCGATACAAGCACCTGGAGATGTTCGTACACGCCAACGCGCTGCTGCCGAACACCACCGACCTGCAAGACCAGCAGCTGGCAGTGTTCATCAGGCTGGGCTCCGACTACAAGAGCAACTACTACGAATACCTGATACCGCTGGTGCTCACGCCGGCCGGCAAATACCGCCACAACGTGGCAAGCGACAGACCGCTGGTGTGGCCCGCAGAGAACATGCTGAACGTGCCGCTGACCGTCTTCTCGCAGATAAAGAAAGCACGCAACCAGAGCAGGGCAGCCGGCGCAGCCTCATACACGCAACTCTACTCCGACTACGACCCGGAGAACCCGAAGAACAAGGTCAGCATCATCGGCAACCCTACGCTGGGCGAGGTCAAGACGATGATTATCGGCGTGCGCAACCTGGCTTCAAGCGTCAAGAGCGGCGAGGTGTGGGTCAACGAGCTGCGACTGAAGGAATTTGACAACAAAGGCGGATGGGCTGCCAGCGGCAACATGAACATACAGCTGAGCGACTTCGGCACGCTGAACGTTACCGGACGCTACATCACCGACGGCTTCGGCGGACTGGAGGAGAGCGTGCTCAGCCGCTCGACAGACACTGAGAAGTCGTACAGCATCACGGCACAGGTGCAGCTGGGCAAGTTCTTCCCCGAGAAAGCCAAGGTGCAGCTGCCCATCTATTACAGCTACACAAAAGAGCTGACGCAGCCACGCTACAACCCGCTTGACTCCGACATGGAGCTGGGCGACGCTCTGGAGTCGGCCGGGGACAAGAGCGAGCGCGACAGCATCAAGTCGATAGCAGTGGTGAAGAACGTGTCGCGCAACTTTAGCATAAGCGGTGCCAAGGTCGATATCAAGAACAAGCGCTTCCCGCTGCCCATCGACCCGGCCAACTTCTCTGTTTCCTATTCACATCAGCACCGCTACCAGAGTGGCAAGACAACGGTCTATGAGACCGACGACCAGTGGCGAGCCTCGCTCGACTACAGCTATTCGCCCGTCTATAAGACATGGGAACCGTTCAAGAAACTGAAGGGAAAGTCGAAATGGCTCGACTTCCCCAAGGCGCTGGGCCTGAACTATCTGCCGCAGAACATCTCGTTCAACACCGACATGACACGCTCTTACTATGAGCTGCAGGAGCGCGATCTGGAGAACACCGAGAACCCCAACCTGCCGCTGCAGTTCTCTGAGCAATTCCTGTGGAACAGAGAGTTCGCCATACGCTGGGACCTGACCAAGAACCTGCACGCCAACTTCCAGAGTGCCACACACGCTGAGATAGAAGAGCCATACACAGCCGTCAACAAAGACCTCTATCCCGACCGCTATACGGCATGGAAGGACTCGGTGTGGCACAGCATAATGGGTTGGGGAAGGCCCCTGGACTACCACCAGACCTTCACAGCCTCATACAAAGTGCCTCTCAACAAGCTGCCCATACTCGACTGGACAAACCTGGACGCACAATATAACGCCACATACAGCTGGGTCAGGGGAACAGAGCTCGACGACGGCACATCGCTGGGAAACACCATACAGAACAACCGCACGCTGACGCTGAACGGACAGTTTAACCTGGAGACGCTCTACAACCACATTCCCTTCCTCAAGAAAGTGAACGACAGGTTTAAGAAGCAGCCCCAGAGGTCGAACGCCAACAAGAAGAAGACCGCACAGAAGGAAAAGGGCAAGGAGGCAAAGGACGCCAAGAATAAGGACAAAGCCCAAGAGCAAAAAGACAAGGCCAAAGAGCAGCAGACACTGCCAAAGAACAAGAACACCTTCAGCAAGGAGCTGCAGCTGCTGCCCGACAGCAGCCTGACCGTGCAGCATGGCAAGAAGAGCAAGCGGCTGATTGTGTCGGCCAAGACCGCCGACGGCAAGCCATACGACATCAGATGGAAGGTGGTGGACGAAAACAAGATACTGGTCAAGCCCACCGGCGACAGCATAAAGATAAAGCTCAGCGTGACAACGAAGAAGCCTTTGGACGAGATGTGGTGGTACGACCCGGCGCAGTATGTGGCCAGGGCCCTGATGACGGTGCGCAACCTCAGCTTCACCTACCGCACCCAGCAGTCGATGACGCTGCCAGGCTTCATGCCCGAGATTGGCGACTTCTTCGGTCAGCGCAGGGGCGACGTGATGGCACCGGGCCTGGACTTCGCCTTCGGACTGAGCGGCGAGAGCTACCTGCAGAAAGCCATCGACAACGGCTGGCTGTTGAGCAGCGAGTCGGTGGCAACGCCCAGCAACTCAAGCAGCATGGAAGACCTGCAGCTCAAGGCCACACTCGAACCTGTGCGCGACCTGAAGATAGACCTCAACGCCTCGCGCTCGTGGAACAAGGCCAAGAGCGTGCAGTTCATGTATGCCGGCATGCCCACCACCCACAGCGGGTCGTTCAACATGACCGTCGTGTCCATCGGCTCGGCCTTCGAAGCGACGGGCAATGCCAACAACGGCTATCAGTCGAAGACTTTCGACCGCTTCCTTGAGCTGGTCCCACAGGTAAGGCAGCGCGTGCAGCAACAGTATGATGCCCTGCCGGCAGCAAAGGCTGCCACCGAAACCGGAACACTGGCACAGGTCAACCCATACGGGGCCGACGTGCTGGTGCCGGCCTTCCTGCAGGCTTACACCGCGGGAGCCGGCTCGTCGCTCGACATCTTCCCCGCGCTGGCACGACTGCTGCCAAACTGGACCGTGCGCTACAGCGGACTGAGCAAGCTGAGCTTCTTCGCCGACAGATTCAAGAGCGTCAACATCAACCACGGCTACAAGAGCGTGTATGCCGTAGGCTCGTATGCCAGCTACAGCTCATGGCAGGAGTATATGAACGGACTGGGCGTGACAACCGCCGCCGACGGCACTCTCACACCGTCGTCGATGTACAACGTCTCAACGGTCAGCATCAACGAGAGCTTCTCGCCACTGCTCGGCATCGACCTGACGCTGAAGAACAACATGACCTTCAAGGTGGAATATCGCTCCACACGAGTGCTTAACCTGTCAATGACCAGCGTGCAGATAAACCAATCGACATCCAAAGACTGGGTCATCGGCTGGGGATGGAAGATCAACGACTTCAAGCTGTTCGGCCAGAAAACCAGCCGCAAGGTGAAGAACGCACAGAGCCGCAACAAGAAGAACGGGGCCGACGACACCGGCAGCAAGCCGAAGAGCAAGACCGGCACAAACACTGCGTCGAAGGTCAACCACGACCTGAACCTGCGGTTCGACTTCTCGCTGCGCAGCCAGGCCAACATCACGCGCGACATTGCCACTGGCATTTCGGCCGCCTCAAACGGTAACCAGGCACTCAAGTTCTCATTCTCGGCCGACTACACGCTGTCGCGACTGCTTACCATCTCGGCCTACTACGACCGCCAGACCAACAAGCCACTGCTCTCGTCGAGCAGCTATCCTACAACAACACGCGACTTCGGCCTCAGCGTCAAGTTCTCGCTGACAAGATAGAGCGATGATACATTATACATTAAGCATTAAGCATTAAGCATTAAACATTAAACATTAAACATTATACATTAAACATTATACATTATACATTAAGCATTAAACATTAAACATTAAACATTAAGCATTAGATATGGCTGACGGGACAGAGCAACTACTTGCAGCGGCTGATATTCGCCCCACGGCCAACCGGCTCTTGGTGTTGCGCCAGCTGGAGCACCTCGACGAGGCGCTCTCGCTGCACGACCTGGAGCGGCGGTTGCCGTCGATGGAGCGCTCGTCCATCTTCCGCGTGCTGCAGACGCTGAACAGCCACGGACTGCTGCACGAGATAGACGATGGCACAGGGGCCGTGAAGTATGAACTGTGCAGAGAGCACAGCCACACACACCACGGCCCACACGACGACCAGCACATACACTTCACCTGCGAACGGTGCCGACACACGTTCTGCATGGCAGACACGCCCATACCGCCGGCAACACTGCCCGAAGGCTTCGTCTGGCACAGCGCCAACTACGTCATACACGGACTGTGCCCGCTGTGCGCAGAAAGGCAAAACAAAAAATTTCGCTGAAAACCATCACAAATATCAAACAAAATAAGTAATTTTGCAGCGACATATCAAACTTAAAAACAAATAACAGCAAAATGAACCATCTTGTCATAATGGCGGGTGGCGTGGGCAGCCGCTTCTGGCCCATGAGCACACCCGAATGTCCAAAACAGTTTATTGACGTGCTCGGCGTGGGACGCACCCTGCTGCAGCTCACCGTCGATCGGTTCGGCCAGATAATGGACAGGAGCAACATCTGGGTAGTGACAAACGCCGCATACGCCGACATCGTGGCGCAGCAGCTGCCCGACATACCCCGAGGCAACATCCTGACGGAGCCATGCCGACGAAACACCGCCCCGTGCATAGCATACGTCTCGTGGCGCATAAAGAAGCAAGACCCGAAGGCCAACATCGTGGTCACACCGGCAGACCACATCGTGACAAACACCGACGAGTTCAGACGCGTGATAAGCCTCTGCCTGGCCTTCACAGAAAGCAGCGACTCAATAGTGACGCTGGGCATGAAGCCATCGCGCCCTGAGACTGGATATGGATACATAGAGGCAAACCTCTCGCTGCCGTCGATGAGCAACAAAGAGCTGTTCCGCGTGGACTCCTTCCGCGAAAAACCAGACCTCAGCACAGCACAGGAGTATGTAAAGAAGAACAACTATTTCTGGAACTCGGGACTCTTCATCTGGAACGTGAACACCATCGTCAACGCCTTCCGCATGTACCAGCCTCTGATAGCTGCCATCTTCGAAGAGCTGCTGCCCGTGCTCAACACTGAGCAGGAGCAAGAAGCCGTCAACCAAAGGTTCCCCGACTGCGAGAACATCTCGGTTGACTATGCTATCATGGAGCGGGCCGACGAGATTTTTGTCTGTCCGGCAGATTTCGGCTGGAGCGACCTGGGCACATGGGGCTCGCTGCTCAGCCAGTCGAAGAAGGACCTCTATGGCAACGCAACCATTGGCCCCGATGTCAGGCTGTTTGAAAGTCACGACTGCATAGTGCACACTGCACAGGAGAAGCGCGTCATCATTCAGGGACTGGACGGCTATATCGTGGCCGAGCACGACGACACCCTGCTCATCTGCAAGCTATCGGAAGAACAGCGCATAAAGCAGTTCAGCGAGTAAAGCCATTCCTCTGTTGTTTTCTGATTACTCTGATTTCTCTGATTTCTCAGATTTCTTCGATTACTCAGATTATTCAGATTACTCAGATTATTCAGATTACTCAGATTTCTCCGATTACTCAGATTATTCAGATTACTCCTCACTATGAACTACATACAAACAGAAATCCCCGGTGTGGTAATAATTGAGCCACGCGTGTTTAACGATGCCCGCGGCTATTTCTTCGAAGCCTGGAAACAGCAGGAGTTTGACACAAACGTGCAACCCGTCCGTTTCATTCAGGACAACGAGAGCCGCAGCTCATACGGCGTGCTGCGCGGACTGCACTACCAAAAGGGAGAGTGGAGCCAGGCCAAGCTGGTGCGCGTCATCAAGGGCAAGGTGCTCGACGTGGCAGTGGACATCAGGCGTTCATCGCCCACCTTCGGTCGCCATGTCATGGTCGAACTGTCGGAAGACAACAAGCGGCAGCTCTTCATTCCGCGCGGCTTCGCACACGGCTTCCTGGTGCTGAGCCCAGACGCCATCTTCACCTACAAGGTGGATAACGTCTATGCGCCACAGGCCGAAGCCGGCATCTGCTGGAACGACCCCGACCTGGGCATACAGTGGCCCATTGACGCAGCCGATGTCCTTAACAGCGAGAAAGACCTGAAGGCACCACGCCTGAAGGATGCCGAGGTGTTTGAGTAAGCAAAAAAACCTATGTTCAAGCTCACGACATCTCTGTTTCTCGCAGCAACACTGTTGGCTGCCTGCACGTCGCGGCATCAGGCAAGCGATGCCGCGCCCGACACCGTTCCTACCGAGAACGCCAGGGCGAAACAGATGTTGCAGGGGATATGGACCGATGCCGAGACAGGACAGGTCAGCTTCCGCGTGGTGGGCGACACCATCTTCTTCCCCGACAGCACCATGACACACACCGCCTTCCGCATCGTGGGCGACTCCATCTGCCTCGGCGACAGAGACGTGCGCTATGCCATAGTGACACAGACGGACAACATCTTCACATTTGAAAACCAAAACGGCGACCAGGTGCGGCTGCACCGAAGCACCGCCCCTCTCGACACGCTGGCCTTTACCACCAAGACTGTCACGCCGGCAAAGACACTGACACAAGTCAGGAAGACAGACGGCGTAGCAATTGCCGGCGACAAACGGCTACACTGGTATATAGCGCTCAACCCAACCCGATATAGGGTGAACCACACCACATACAACGACGAGGGAGTGGCCGTGGAGAACACCTTCTACGACAACCTGGCCCACCTCAGCGTGTATCTGGGCACGAAAGCCATCTTCTCGCGCGACATACGGAAGACACTCTACGACGGGACACTGCCACAGCATTTCATCTCATCGGCCATCCTCGACGATTTCACCTTCCAGCGCGCCGACAACACCGGACTGCATTTCACAGCCAAGCTATGCATACCCGACGAAGCCTCGTGCTACATGGTTGACACCCACATCAGCACCAAAGGTGAGATCAGCCTGTCAATCAACGAATGAAGCTACCATCGGAACCACTGATGGAGACAAGACAAACGGACACATTCACACCATAAATACTAAAAACCAAAATCACACATGAACGACAACAAAGTGATGAACCTCGCGGCCGACAATATACGTATTCTCGCAGCCGCAATGGTAGAGAAAGCAAAGAGCGGACACCCGGGCGGAGCCATGGGCGGGGCCGACTTCATCAACACGCTCTACAGCGAGTTCCTGGTCTATGACCCCGAGAACCCCGAGTGGGAGGGACGCGACCGCTTCTTCCTCGACCCGGGCCACATGGCACCCATGCTCTACTCGCAGCTCTGTCTCATAGGCAAATATACACTGGACGACCTGCAGAACCTGCGTCAGTGGGGCTCGGTCACACCCGGACACCCCGAGCGCGAACTGGCACGCGGCATAGAGAACACCAGCGGCCCCCTGGGGCAGGGACACACCTTCGCCGTGGGCGCAGCCATCGCAGCCAAGTTCCTCAAGGCCCGTCTGGGCAACGTGATGAACCAGACCATCTACGCCTATATCTCCGACGGCGGCGTGGAAGAAGAGATATCACAGGGCTCGGGCCGCATTGCCGGCACGCTGGGGCTGGACAACCTTATCATGTTCTACGATGCCAACGACATTCAGCTCTCAACCGAAGTGAAGGTCGTCATGGCCGAGGACACCGCCAAGAAGTATGAGGCATGGGGATGGTATGTGCAGAAGATCGACGGCAACAACGTTGACGAGATACGCCAGGCCATCAAGAACGCACAGGCCGAGCAGGAACGTCCGTCGCTCATCATCGGCCACTGCGACATGGGCAAGGGCGCACGCAAGGCCGACGGCTCAAGCTATGAGGCCAACTGCGCCACACACGGAGCACCCCTTGGCGGCGACAACTTCGTCCAGACGATGAAGAACTTGGGGGCCGACCCAGAGCAGCCCTTCCAGATCTTCCCCGAAGTGAAGGAGATGTATGCCCGCCGCGCCGAGGAGCTGAAGAAGATCGTGGCCGAGCGCTATGCCCAGAAAGCCGAGTGGGCTAAGGGACACCCCGAGCAGGCCAGGCTGATGGAGCAGTGGTTCCGCGGCGAGGCTCCGCAGATAGACTGGAGCAAGGTCGAGCAGAAAGCCGGTGCCGCCACGCGCGGAGCCAGCGCCACCGTGCTGAGTGCACTGGCCGAGCAGGTGCCAAACATGATCTGCGCCTCGGCCGACCTGAGCAACTCTGACAAGACCGACGGCTTCCTCAAGAAGACACACGCCCTGCAGAAAGGCGACTTCAGCGGAGCCTTCTTCCAGGCTGGCGTGGCCGAGCTGACCATGGCCTGCTGCTGCATAGGCATGGCTCTGCATGGAGGCGTGATACCGGCCTGCGGAACATTCTTCGTCTTCTCCGACTATATGAAGCCCGCCGTGCGCATGGCTGCGCTGATGGAGCTGCCCGTCAAGTTCATCTGGACCCACGACGCCTTCCGCGTGGGTGAGGATGGCCCCACCCACGAGCCCGTGGAGCAGGAGGCACAGATACGCCTGATGGAGAAACTGAAGAACCACCACGGCCGGCCCTCTATGCTCGTGCTGCGCCCCGCCGACGCCGAGGAGACCACCGCCTGCTGGCGTCTGGCCATGGAGAACGTCAAGACACCCACGGCGCTCATCTTCTCACGTCAGAACATCGACATGCTGCCCGAGGGCAACGACTATTCGCTGGCTGCACGCGGCGCATACGTGGTGGCAGGCTCAGACGAGAACTACGACGTCATCCTGCTGGCCTCGGGCTCTGAGGTATCTACACTGGAGGCTGGTGCCAAGCTGCTGAAGGCCGACGGCATAAAGGTGCGCGTGGTGAGCGTGCCCTCTGAGGGACTGTTCCGCCAGCAGCCTGCCGACTACCAGGCTGCCGTGCTGCCCGCTGGCAAGAAGAAGTTCGGCCTCACCGCAGGCCTGCCTGTCACGCTGGAGGGACTCGTCGGTGCCGACGGCTGCGTGTGGGGACTCGAGAGCTTCGGATTCTCGGCACCCTACAAGGTGCTGGACGAGAAGCTGGGCTACACCGGACAGAACGTATATGAGCAGGTGAAGCGTCTGCTGGCCTGAATTCACATAAAGCATTAGCAGAGCGATTCCGACCGCCCTGTCATTATCGACGCCAGCCCAGTGCCAACATAGTGGCACTGGGCTGGCGAGACGGTGTCTGCGAAGTGATGAGCATAATGATACCACAGGAACAACTATTTGAGAACCTACGCCTTGCTATCGAAGAGGCCGTAGGCAGGAAGATGAAGACGCCACGCGACTTCGACTTCCTTGCAGAGGCAATATTCGAGAAACTGCACCAGTCGGTCAGCCCTTCCACGCTGAAACGGTTCTGGGGCTACCTGCCGCAGTATTCCACCACACGCACCTCAACCCTCGACATTCTGGCGCAGTTCATCGACTATGAGGACTGGGACGCCTTCTGCCGTGAAGCCGAACAGTATCCCGGGGATACTGAGCAGACTGTCTCAGCGTCTCCACACACCATTTCTCTCCAAAGGCGGTGGTATCGCCCCACATTAATATATATATATGCAGCCATCATGGTGCTGCTCGCTGTTGGCTGCATCTACATGCTCCGCCCGCACGCTGATGCAGGTGTCAGCAAGGACACCGACCACAGCAATCATGTTCTCAGGGCCGGACAGATATTCGAAAGCTATAATGACTACCTGCCACTCTTTGGCGTCACCAACCAGGAGAACTTCTGGGACTGCCCGCTGCCCCACCATGAGGGAATAATCATCTGGAGTCCCGAATACCATCACCCCCAGTGGCACAACGAAGGCGACCGCGACAGCCTCTGCCCCACCATCACCGAGTGGTGGGAATCGGCAGACAGCCTTATAGACAGCCGTGAACGCGAGTTGTTGACATCGGAACGCAACGAGCATCTCTATTTCACCGTGATGCGTACCAACGAGCTGCGCATCACATTCATGAAGAACCTTACCGACACCAACTACGTGTTCCTCGGTGTCTATCGCACGGACTTAGACAGGTCTGACAGCACCCACATCGTTTGGGAGCGCGTAGCCAAAGAGTGCGACATCGCCAATCTGGCATACCTTGAACAGTTGCGCCACTGAGTGCTCGCGGCGCAGAAAATGCCCACTCCATAGAGCGGTTCTCAGAAAAGAACCAAAAAGAACTGAAAAGAACAAACAAGATTTCGTCAGGATTTGGCTCTCATTATAAAAAAAGGATAACTTTGCAACTAAAACGCAAACTATTATTCTTAAATATGAGGAACCTTATCCTACTCTCTGTGTGCCTCCTTTCTTTCAACGGGGTGTTTGCACAGCATGTGACCGAGGAGCAGGCATTGCAAAAGGCGCGGACTTTTATGCAAGGCCAAGTGACAAACCATGCCAACGGACGGAAGGGAACACCGGCGAAAGCCCCCGCAATGCGCAAGGTGGCAAGGCCAGGCGCGGGCGATGCCCTCTACATCTTCAATGCCGAGAATGACGGCGGCTTCGTCATTGTCTCTGCCGACGAGCGCACCGACGAGATACTTGGTTACAGCACCGAGGGAAATATCGCCCCTGAGCAGATGCCCGAGGCTTTGACGGCGTGGCTCGGTGACTGCGAAAAGCAAATCAAGGGCATACAGGCTGGCAGGGTGGCAGCCCCAGCCAAGGTGCCAACACATTCTGCGGTGGAACCGATGATAACGGCCTTGTGGAATCAGAATGCGCCTTACTACTATCATTGTCCTAAGGAAGGAGAGGATTATTACTATACGGGATGTGCCGCCACTTCCCTGGCTATGATTATGTACTATCACAGCTGGCCGAAAGATGCCACTACCGAGATTCCTGCCTACGATTATGACACTGGTAAGCATTGCGATGCCCTGCAACCCATCGTTTTTGACTGGGATAGCATGACCGACACCTACGATGGTACAGAAACCGGCCCATCGGCTGAAGCCGTCAGCTGGCTGATGCGCTACTGCGGGCAGGCCTTGCAGATGAATTATACTACTTACGAGTCATCTGCGGTAATGTCTGCAGAGGCTCTGGTCAACTATTTTGGCTACGACAGTGGTGCAAGGCGATTGCAAGCCAGCGATTATAGCATAGCTGAGTGGGATGCCCTCATTTACCATGAGATGGAAAGCAGCCGCCCGGTGTGGTATGGGGGGGCGCAGGGCTTAGGCGCCGGTCACGCCTTTGTGCTTGATGGCTACGACGGCCAGGGCTTCTACCATGTGAACTGGGGCTGGAGCGGCTATTGCGACGGATATTACAAGATTACCCACATGGCTCCCAGTGGCTCTGGCATCGGTGGTGGGACGGCTGGCGTGGGCTATGACCTCGTACAACAAGCTGTAGTTGGCATACAGCCGCCTACCACCACGCCCAACCTGTATGGATCTGACGTGAGAGGCACAGTGGCATTAAACAATACAAATGTCATTGTTCGTTGCGAAAATAACACCAGTTCTTCCATTGTCATCGACATGGGCGTGAGAATTGAAGGAAGGGACGACACCGATTACACTGAGACTATCACGTTGATGAGCAGCGTGGAAATTGGGAGTGGCTTGAGCAAATCAGTAAGCCAGTCGTTAGTCGATCTTGCCGATGGTCATTATCGCATTAGTGTGTTATGGCGCTACAGTGGGGAAACAGAGTGGCAGCAGAGCATCAACCATATCTGCATTAGAAAGGAAAACGGCACGTGCGAGGAACTCCCACTCAACCTTGACATAAACATAGAGGTTGATGGCAGCCTTATAGCTGGCGAAAAGCAGGAAATCGTTGTACGCGTGGTCAACAATGGATGTGAGGTGTTCCAGCAGTCATTGCGTTTGTTCGTATCTAAAACATCCAACAAGGAAAACAAGGGGCGTGCCATCATGTTTTTGGAAGATGGTGAAACAGAAACATTCACATTCAATTACATACCATACGAAGGAGGCGGCACCTATCATATCTGGTTAGCCACCGATGCAAAGGGTGAGAACGTAGTAGGCCAGGCCGACATGGAAATACGGGAATTAAAATACGGACCAGACTTGATAAGCTTTCAAGAAGAATATAACTATGTAGATCACGAGTTGAGCCTTGAAATAATAAACAGTTCTTCAGATAAGATCTACTCACGTGCTTGTTCTGTGAATGTATGGCCTTGCGGCAAGGACGTGTCATCGGCAACTGTATTTGACGTTGGCATAATAAATATTCTGCCAGGCGAAAGTACGACGATTACGCTGCCTTCACTTGAGCTATCCCTTGACAATCTATATTACTGCTCGGTTAGCTACTACAGGTATCAAGAGGATTCTCCGCATAGTGATAAACTTATCACGACTTCTCCCAGCATGGTTTCTCCTTACTATAGTAATGGTTTCTACGTACATTCCGATGGTATTTTGTCTTCCTTACATTTTTCTATAGGCATCGTTGATGAGACTGAAGGCAATGGATGTATAAGAGACATACCCAATATGAAGAAAGTTGTGGTGCCACACCGTGTGTTTGATAATAGTATTAAGAAATGGTACACGTTCAAGCAGCTTGATACTAAAGTATTTCAATATGAAAAGCTCTCTACCATTGAACTTGAAGAAGGCTTCACATGTATCTCTGCCGAGTTTTCAGAGGTAGGCATAAAAAGATTCGTCATTCCCTCCACGCTACAGTTCATCGGTGAGCAACTGTTCCATAACTGCACGAACCTTGAAGCCATCTACTGCAAGGGCAGTGTGCCTCCGAAAGTGGTGAACTCGGATGGGTTGAGCAGCAACATCCTCTATGTCTATGGCAGTAACTACCAAGACATTTCCAGCACATACTACGACACAGTGAAGCTCTATGTACCCACGGATTGCGCCGAGGCATACCGCAACTCTCCCTGTTGGAGCCGATTCACGAACATCGTTGAAATTGACATGGATAACTTGGGGGATGACGAGGAGCCTTATACTGAGACCTGCTACCTCTTTAACCTTGCCAGTGGAAAGTATCTCTGTGCGGGCAATGACTGGGGCACGCAGGCGTCGCTGGACGAGTTTGGGCTGGACATGGTGCTGACACAGCAGGCTGACGGACGCTATACCATCGACACCCGCATAGGCAACGGCAATGACAGCCGCTTCCTGAGCATGGTTGACGGCACTGTGTTCTGCGACCAACCACAATCCTCATGGACAATCAAGAGTCGGGGGGAAGGCTACTTCACTTTGAGTCCTGACGACAGTCACTACCTATGCTACGATGGCGAGTCGAGTGTACTGATGCTGACCGAAGAAGAAGACGAATGGTCTGCCTACTGGCAGATATACTCGAAAGACGAGATGAAGTGGAATCTGCAATTTGCCAGTTCCGACTACCCTTGCGATGCCACGTTCATGCTGCCCGGTGCCAATTTCGGGCGCAACGACCTGCGCAACAACGAGTGGCAGGGCGAGCCTGTCTTAGGCGGTGACGCTGTAAACCAATGCGCGGAGAAATATAACACCTCGTTTGACGTGTGGCAAGAGCTGACGGACGTTCCCAATGGTTTTTATAAAGTGCGCGTACAGGGCTTCTACCGCGAGGGAGCCGACGAGAACAGCGGCATTGACCCCGTCATCGAGCTGCGCCAGAACAGCGGCGAGCACCGCTACGCCTGCCTCTATGCCAACGAAGCGAACATGCCGCTGAAGAGCATCTTCGACGAGGCCGGACGCATAGGCAACGAGGGCTTGACCACGCCGTGGGGCAACGTGCCAAACACGATGGGTGAGGCTTCCCACTGCTTCTCGGCTGGCCTCTACGAGAACGAACTCATGGTAAGGGTCACAGACGGCACGCTGCGCGTAGGCATCAAGAAAACGGAAGCAGTGGATAGGGACTGGGCTATCTTCGACAATTTCCGCCTCACCTACTACGGCCAATATCTGAAGGGCGACGTGAACGGCGACGGGGAGATCAATGCCCAGGATGCCTCGCTCATTCAGCAGTATGTGGCGCGTAAGTTTGGCGACGATGCCGAGGGCTTCAAATCCGCTGCCGCCGACGTGAACGGCGACGGCGAGGTGACGGCACAGGATGCCTCGCTGGTGCAGCAGTATGCCGCAAGGAAAATATCGTGGTAACAACAATACTAAAACAAATAACAACTATGAAAAAAAGGATGTTTATCTTGGCTGCTATCTGCATGAAACTTGCAGGAGCGGCAAACGCACAGACGGTGACGGTGGCTGACGTGGAGGCCCTGCCCGGCGAGACAGTGGCCTTCGCGTTGAATCTGCAGGACGGGCAGGCCGACACCTACACCTCGCTACAGTTCAACATCCAGTTCCCCGCAGATGGCTTCACCACCACGGGCGACTACACCATATCGTCGGCGTGGAAGAACGCCTCGGCTACGGTGGGCGACGTCGATGCCACGGGTCTGGCTGTGGTGCCAGTCTCGTCGGCAGAGGTGATAACCGGCTCTGATGTGGACAACCTCCTCATGGTGAGCTTCACCGTGGGCAGCGGCGTGGAGTTGGGCGACTACGACGTGACGCTGAGTGATATTACCTTCGGCTACGGCTTCACAGACAAGGACGTGGCCCCCGACTTGACCTTCACGGTGAATGTGGTCAGTACCCACACCGTTGTTCTTGACGAGAACGCCACCGCCGCGCCCGAGGCTGCCGAGGGGGTGAACGTGCGCGTGCTGCGCACCATCACTGCCGGCAACTGGAGCAGCATCTGCCTGCCCTTTGCCATGACGGAGGCGCAATGTAAGGCGGCCTTTGGCGGGGACGTGCATATAGCCGACTTCACAGGTGCCGAGGTGGACGACGAAGAGAATATCCAAGTCAACTTTAGCAGCGTTTCTGCAATGGAGGCCAACCACCCGTATATCATCAAAGTCGGCAGCGATGTGACGGAGTTCACGGTGGACAATGTTGACATCAGTCCCGAGGACGAACCCGCCTTGGATCGCAACAAGGAGACCACCGGCACGGGACGCAACAAGAAGACAACCTACAACAGCTTCATCGGCACCTACGTGGCAGAGACTGTAGTGCCTGATTATGCGCTTTTCCTCAGCGGAAACAAGTTCTGGTTCTCCACAGGTAGCACCGTGATGAAGGCCTTCCGCGCCTACTTCGACCTGGCTACGGCAGGTGCAGAATACCGCACACTCGAGGCAGCGAACTTCCACCTGAGCGTTGCTGACGACGAGACAAGCGACATTGGCCGTATCGCAAGCCCTGTCCCACAGACCGGAAGCACGATCTACGACCTGCAAGGCCGACCTGCGCAGACACCAGCGCATGGACTCTATGTGAAGGACGGAAAGAAAGTCATTGTAAAATGAAAAGAGAAGGAGAAACTGCCATGAAAAACAACTGTAAACAATACGTCACCCCCAGCACGACCATAGAGACCGATGACATGAGCACCATGCTTTGCTCTTCGCCCGTCTTTTCTGGCAAAGGTATAGGCTATGGCGGGGTGGACGACGATGGCACGATGGAACCAGAAGCCCGTCGCCACCGCGACTTGTGGGACGACGAAGAGTAGAAGTCAATTCTCTCAGCCGAACGTCTGGCCAACAAGGGCCAGTGTTGCTTTCACCGCGGGAGCGCAGGCCGTGAGCCTGCGCTCCCGCCGTATCGGGACATATTGTGCTCTGAGGCACGAAACAGACAGGGACTCATTATAGAAAAACAGACAACGACGCGCCCTGCCTCCCCGTCCAACTATTTATCGACACAAAAATGGAATATAATTTTGCGGTACAAGAAAAATGGAGTAACTTTGCCGCAGATTAATCCACATTAATATTATTATGATCATAGACACATTGGACAACCTCGCAAAGTACGAGGCAGTCAACCCCCTCTTTCACGACGTGGTGGAGTTTCTGCGTGAGAACGACCTAAACCAGCTCGAGCCCGGCAAGCACGCCATCAAAGGGGCCGACCTCTTCGTCAACATCACAACAGCCAAGGGGCGCACGCCCGACCGCGCCACCCTGGAGACCCACCGACGCATGATAGACATACAGATACCGCTCTCGGGCAGCGAGACTTTCGGCTATACCCCCTTGGAGGACCTGCCAGAGGCCGAGTATAACGACGAGAAGGACATCACGAAGTATCCCGACCTGCTGGCCCAGAGCTTCGTGGAGTGTCGCCCGGGCATGATGGGTATTTTCTTCCCACAAGACGGACATGCACCGTGCATCTCTGCCGAAGCGGAAATCAAAAAAGCCATCTTCAAGGTGAAGGCTTAACCTGTATTATTCAACAGGAATTGAGAATTAAGAGCTTAGAATGAAGAGTTCTTCGACAAGCGAAGCGCGTAGCGAATCTTCTCGCTTCGCTGCGATTAAGAGGTTTTGATTTAAGAATTGGTGCTCAATATAATTCTTAACTCTTTATTTTTTTGCTCGCCGCAGGAGATAATTCGGCTCTGCAGCTTCACTTGCAGAAGACTTGCAAAGTGCTTGGCTCTTACGAGGCTCGCTCAATGCTTGCATCGTCAAAAGCCCGTCGACCGGGTGTTCGACCCTTTTCTTGGAAGCGGAACCACTGCAGTTGTCGCACGGCAGCTTGGCAGGCATTATTGCGGAGTAGAAATAAACAAAGAGTATTGCCTCCGGGCTGCCAAACGACTACTTAACGCGCAGAAGCACAACTCTATACAAGGCTATACCAACGGAATATTCTAGGAACGAAACAGTTTTAGGAAGACAGGTAAAACATACAAACACGAAAACGAAAATAATTGCCGTCTGACAAACAGCTGTCAACTGACCGCCTGAAGGCAAAGCCTTCGGCCTTACAGACACGATGTAGGGACGCGACGTGGCGCGTCCGCTGGCCGTAACGGACGCTGGCGTGGCGCTTCCCTACATTAAAGACGATAACAACCGCTGTTATATTGAATCGACTGAAAGAAAGACAAATAAACACCTAACTATGAAAACATCAACAAAGACAAGCGAGACTAAGAGCACCAGCTCAGCACCCGAGGCACAGGCCAAAGCACAACACATCGGCTTGGTGCAGAACGACTCATGGCTCGAACCCTACGAGCCGGCCATACGCGGACGCCACGACCACGCCATGTGGAAGCTGGGACAACTGACCCAACAGGGTAAACAGTCGCTGAGCGACTTTGCCGACGGACACCTCTACTACGGACTGCACCGGACAGGACGCGGGGGATGGGTCTTCCGCGAGTGGGCGCCAAACGCAACTGACATCTATCTGGTGGGCGACTTCAACGGATGGCAAGAGCAAGAGGACTATCGCTGCAAGCGTATCGAAGGCACCGGCAACTGGGAACTGAAGCTGCCTAAGAAAGCCATGAAGCACGGCGACCTGTACAAAATGCACGTCAAATGGAACGGCGGACAGGGCGAACGCATACCCGCATGGTGCCAACGCGTGGTGCAAGACGACACGACAAAAATCTTCTCTGCACAGGTGTGGTCGCCAGAGACACCATACGTGTGGAAAAAAGCAGCGTTCAAGCCAAAGAAAAACCCGCTGCTCATCTACGAGTGTCATGTGGGCATGGCGCAAGACGCCGAGAAGGTGGGCACATACAACGAGTTTCGCGAGAACGTGCTGCCGCGCATTGCCAAAGACGGCTATAACTGCATACAGGTCATGGCCATACAGGAGCACCCCTACTACGGCTCGTTCGGCTACCATGTCAGCAGCTTCTTCGCACCCTCAAGCCGCTTCGGAACGCCCGAGGAGCTGAAAGCACTCATCGACGAGGCACACCGCCTGGGCATCAGCGTCATCATGGACATCGTACACTCACACGCAGTGAAAAACGAAATCGAGGGACTGGGCAACCTGTGCGGCGACCCCAACCAGTATTTCTACCCCGGCGACAGACACGAGCACCCAGCATGGGACTCGCTGTGCTTCGACTACGGCAACGACGACGTACTGCACTTCCTGCTCTCGAACTGTAAGTACTGGCTGGAGGAGTTCCACTTCGACGGCTTCCGCTTCGACGGCGTAACATCCATGCTATACTACAGCCACGGACTGGGCGAAGCCTTCGGCGGCTACGGCGACTACTTCAACGGACACGAAGACGACAACGCCATCTGCTATCTCACACTGGCCAACAAGCTCATACACGAGGTCAACCCCGACGCCATCACCATCGCCGAAGAGGTGTCGGGCATGCCCGGACTGGCCGCAAAGATTGAAGACGGAGGCTTCGGCTTCGACTACCGCATGGCCATGAACATACCCGACTACTGGATCAAGACCATCAAGGAGCTGAGCGACGAGCAGTGGAAGCCATCGAGCATCTTCTGGGAAGTGAAAAACCGCAGGCCAGACGAGAAAACCATCTCCTACTGCGAAAGCCACGACCAGGCACTCGTGGGCGACAAGACAATCATCTTCCGCCTCATCGATGCCGACATGTACTGGCACTTCGCCAAGAAAGACGAGAACATGACTGCCGAGCGAGGCATTGCCCTGCACAAGATGATACGACTGGTCACGCTGGCGGCCATCAACGGCGGGTACCTCAACTTCATGGGCAACGAGTTCGGACACCCCGAATGGATTGACTTCCCACGCGAAGGCAACGGCTGGAGCCACAAGTATGCCCGCCGACAGTGGAACCTCGTGGACAACCACGACCTGTGCTACCACTGGCTGGGCGACTTCGACCAGGCCATGATCAAGACCATCAAGATGGTGCGCAACTTCCAGAACAAGCCCGTCGTCGAGATATGGCACAACGACGGCGACCAGGTGCTGGCCTTCATGCGCGGCGACCTCATCTTCGTGTTCAATTTCTCGCCAAACCGCTCGTTCACCGACTACGGCTTCCTCGTCCCCACAGGCTCATACGACGTGGTGCTCAACACCGACGCAAAGGAGTTCGGCGGCAACGGACTGGCCGACGACACGATGACACATGTCACCAACTACGACCCGCTCTACGTCGAAGACCACAAAGAGTGGCTCAAGCTGTACCTGCCCGCCCGCTCGGCCGTGGTACTGAAGAAAAACTAAATGACAGGACTCGAACAAAAGCACAACACAGGCAGCAGCACCGCCACAAGGCTGACGTGTGCTGTCTGCTTCGTTGTGCTGTGCTGGCTATGGATTTATGTGTTCCAGGCCGACACGATGGCCGTAAAGCAGCACCTGCTCAGCAAAGGCCACACCACATACGAACGACACGTCGGAGCCGTCGTCATCACCATGGCCCTGCTATGCGTCCAGCAGATGGTCTATGTCGTCGCAAGCAGAATAATGGCACGAATGAGCAGCTTCGACAATACCAACGTGTTCTTCTCGCGCTATCTCTGGACACACATCATCGTAACACTCGCGCTGATGCTCACCATCATCTTTGCCACAGGCACCGACGCAGCCGAACACTATGCCGACCGCGTGGAGATGGACATCGTGCGCGGACAGATGACAGAGGCACTGCAGCACGGGCGACACTCGCAAGAGACATCGCCGCGACTGACCATGCTCAGAGCATACGCACTGGCACGGCAAGGACAGCTGGGCGACAGATTCTTCACATACGCCACAGCCGGCACTGCAGCCGACCTGCTGCCAGGACGCTATTCGCCTGCCGACACCGCACGCAGCGCACTGCTGCTGCTCACCGACAGCCGTACCACCACCACCATCTATCCCACCGACGACATTTACCGCAGCCTGGGGGCAGTGCCTAAGACAGCCATGACAGCCGACCGCTTCATGCAGCTGCTATGCAGCAAAGATAGCGTCAGACGCGGCAACACCCACGCGCCACTGCCACGCATGGCACGCGACTACCAACTCGTCATGCTGCTCATGCAGCGACGGCTGGCCGACTTCGCCCTGCTACTGAAGCAGAGCTACAAGCTCGGACCCACACTGCCCAGACACTACCGCGAGGCACTCGTCATGTATCAGCACATGACGGCAACGCCACGCGTCAGCTACCGCGACGATGCCACCGAGACCGACTATGCTGACTATCAAGAAATGAGAAAACAGTATCCCGAGCCGGCCGAACGGCACACTAAGCGACTGGAACAGTTCGCCGACACATACTGGTACTACTATGACTACGCTCCACGTCTTCAACCCTGAACACGACCTGGCGCTGGCCTCGTCGCTGCCAATGTTCACACCGCCACATGCAGCCCGCCAACTGCGCTTCGACCTTGGTTTCCTGCCTGCACTGTGGGCTGCCGAAGGCGACATGGTGCTCGTGGACGACATGGAGCAGGCCACGCGCGGCTACCAGCTCTATGCGGGCTATGCACTGCGCCGGCGCAGAGCCCTGCCACACCCGCCACACTTCGTCACAGAGCGAGACCTCAGACAGCTGCACATAGACAATATAGATGTGTGGGGATGGGACGCACCCGTCTGCCACAGGCTGATGCGAGCCGGGGTCAGTGACCGTCTGCTGCCATCGCCTGACACCCTCTTCGAGATAAGCCTGCTCTCACACAGACGCACGTCAATGCAGCTGCTACAGTCGCTGCGCAACTGTTTAGGCAATGCCGTCACAGGGCAGGCGCGGGAGTTCAGGTCGATAGATGAGCTACGCTCGGCCGCAACAGACCATATAGTGATAAAGGCACCATGGAGCAGCAGCGGACGCGGAGTGCGCTTCGTGACACAAGACATCAGCGTGCAAACCCTGGGCTGGCTGCAGCACGTCATCGAACGTCAAGGCAGCGTCATGGTCGAACCGCTCTACGAACGGCTGTGCGACTTTGGAATGGAATTCCACAGCGACGGACAAGGCCATACGGAATACCACGGACTGTCGCTCTTCCACACAGCCAACGGAGCCTATACCGGCAACCTGCTGGCCACAGAGACACGCAAGCGACTGCTGCTCGGACAGCTCATCGCACCACAGCTACTCCTGGACGTCAGACAAGCCATCTGCCAACTGACAGGACAGATGTTCTGCGGACGCTATGCCGGTCCATTCGGCATAGACATGATGGTGGTCAGGCCACGAAACGCCTCTGCCGACAACCAGTGCCTGCTGCACCCATGCGTAGAACTCAACCTCAGACGCACCATGGGCCATGTGGCACTCGCACTCACACCCGACGACGACGGAGTGACACAGGTAATGCGAATCACGCCCCCGGGCGAACACTATCGGCTCGTCATTCAACCACTTGACGAGGGCAAACACGTCAAAACGCTATAGACTATGGACTACGCAATCATTCTCGGCGGAGGCAAGGGACTAAGGATGGGAGCCACGCTGCCGAAACAGTTTCTCGAGATAGGCGGCCGGCCAATACTCATGCACACCATCGACCGCTTTCGGCAGTACGCCGCACAAAGTGGCAGGCCACTGCAGATTATCGTCGTACTGCCACACGAGCAGCAAACATTCTGGCACGACCTGTGCCACAAACACCACTTCCAGTCCCCCACCCTCACGGCCGACGGCGGACAAACCCGTTTCCACAGCATCAAGAACGCTATCGCGCTCATACCATCCGACGCACAAGGCGTGGTGGCTGTGCACGACGGCGTGCGCCCCTTTCCCGATGTGGAAGTCATAGACCGCGTCATACAGGCCGCACGAACCGACGGGGCCGCCATACCAGTGGTGCCCGTCATAGAGACACTACGACAGATAGACAGCAACACGCCACACACCGGCACGATAACATCGCACACCGTGCCACGCGACAACTACTGTCTCGTGCAGACACCACAGGCCTTCAGCATCGCCCTGCACAGGCAAGCCTACGAGCAGCCCTACACCGACACCTTCACCGACGACGCCTCTGTGGTAGAGGCTACCGGCCAGAGCATCACCCTGGTTCAGGGCAACCGCGAAAACATCAAAATAACCACCCCTTTCGACATGGCTGTGGCCGAGGCAACATGCTCGACATACCCTTTTTGAAAGAAATTTCAAGAAAATCAAAAAAAGTTGCGAAAAAATTTGGTCAGTTCCAGAAAAACCTCTACCTTTGCACCGCAATTCAGAAATGAAGGCAACCAAAGAGTTGGTTCCGTAGCTCAACTGAATAGAGCATCTGACTACGGATCAGAAGGTTGTGGGTTTGAATCCCGCCGGAATCACAAGAAGGTCGGCTTCCCGAAAGGGAAGCCGATTTTCGTTGGAAGAAATCAGGGATGAAGGGAACGACTTGATACAGGTCTCCAAATCGTATCAAAAGACAGTTTTCTCGCTTTTCCCATAGCTATTTTCAGATGCTTAAGATTCTTTCAAACATTCCGTCTGTGTTCTCTTCAATGGCACGGATGTCTGAGGCTATCGCTTCGGGCGAGCGCAACTGCACGGGCTTGTAGAAATACTTGGTGAACGACAGTTCGTAGCCAATGACGGTATTCTCGTCGTTGACCCAGGCATCGGGCGTGTAGGGCAGTACCTCGTTCCGCATGAAAGTTTCAATGCCGCCATCATAGCGCAAGGGCACATGCTCGATGTCGCTGAGTGCTTTGTCGGGAACGGGGTTGCCGTTGTCGTCGCGCACTATCTCGGCATCAGGACACACCCCGGCGAAATACTTCGAATTACATTAATACTTACAGTATATGCATACGGCCTGACAGCCTCAGCGTTTCTTACGTCCCGCATGCGGGAACACGCCGCGATAGGTCTTGTAGAGCTTTCGAACGAGCATGAATGTGTCGAACGCCGTGATGCCGTGTGTAATCATAGAACCTATGAACTCTGTGCGGGTGGTCTCTTCGCGCTTCACGAAGAGCGACTGCCATAGGGCGGTGAAGCGTCGGTCTTGCTCGGCTATCTCCACGTCGAGCTCGGCGCGGCGGGCCTGCAGGTCGTCGAGCGTCAGATAGGTTCTTGGAGCAGGGGTAGTTTCCTTTGTAGGTAACATCTGTACAGTGTTTTCCGTTTTCTTTTTCAGACAGCCGCCTCAGCTGAGCAGCGTCTGCGTGAGGAAGCGCACCAGAGGGCCTTCGATCCACTGGCGGCGGTGTGTCACCACGACGATGATTATGCCGAGATAAGCAGCCGCTACCAGCACGAAAGCCAGCGGCGTTCCCGTCCACCGAGCTATCCAGCAGGCAAAAGCGATGGACAGCATAATGCCTATAGCCGACACAAGCATGAAGACGACAAAGGCCAGGACGGCTGCCGTTATCAGCCGCACCAGTTTGTCGATAGTCCCCAGCTTGAGGCTTTCGCCCTGAAGCTGGAGATACCTAAGCAACACAGCGGCCATGCGGCCGATGGTCTCTACGTTCTTGTCGCTCGACAGCATCGCTCTTTACTCTTCGCCGGCGTCCTGTATGTCGTCAACCAGGTCGCCCACTTCCTTGCGTGTCAGCTTGATGTTGTGCTTCTTCATAAAGTCGTCAACGGCATCAGTGATGCGGTTGCGTGTGTCGCTGCCCTTCTCGGGGGCCATGAGCAGTCCGAGCGCTGCACCTGCTATGGCGCCGCCAAGGAAAGCTCCGATGTAGCCAATACTCTTCATGGTTGTCAGTAGTTTTTAAGGTGAAATAAAAAAAGGTTTAACTCTGTGTCAGCGGTCTGCTACAGTCCACTTTCAGCTGCAAAAGTAAGTATTTTCATTCTTTTTACAAACTTTATGTCTGTTTTTTTGTTGGTTTGGCCAAATATTTGTACTTTCGCCGCAAAAATAGACAACAGACATAATAAGAATAAACACTAACCACATCCAAGCAACACATTATGAAGAGACACATTATTTTTGCATTTGCCGCGCTGGGCCTTTTGCTCACCGGCTGCCGTTCGTCAGAGAGTGCCAGTGCCTACAAGAAAGCATACATGAAGGCCAAGGCACAGGAGGAGGCCAAGCAGCAGACGGAGCCCGTAGTGGCCCCCGTGGCCACGACGCCCGTTGTGACAACGCCCACTCAGCCCACGTCGTCCGCCGCCGATGCGTCGGTGAAGCGCGAGAAAGTGACCGTGGTTGACGGTTCGCCGCTGAAGGCCTACAGCGTAGTGGTGGGTGTGTTCGGCGTGAAGGCCAATGCCGAGGGCCGTCAGCAGACGCTGAAGAACAAGGGCTACAATGCCATCATTGTGCGCAACGAGGCCACCAACCAGTATCGCGTTGTGGCATCAAGCTTCAACGACAAGGCAGAAGCCGTGTCGAGCCGCGACAAACTGCGTGCCGACTATCCCGATGCCTGGCTTCTGATGAACGAGTAAGCAGTGAGGCCGTGGCGCGCATACTGTCCATCGACTACGGCCGCAAGCGCTGCGGGCTGGCCGTGAGCGACCCGCTGCAGCTCATAGCCGGCGGTCTGGCCACGGTGGCCACCGCCGAGTTGGCGGCGTGGATAGCCAACTACATGCAGCGCGAGCAGGTGGAGCAGGTCGTCATAGGCGACCCGCGACAGCCCAACGGGGCCCCCAGCGAGAACCACCATCGCGTGGAGCAGTTTGTGGCCAGATGGCGCAAGCTGTTTCCGCAGGTGCCGATAGTGATGTATGACGAGCGCTTCACCTCGGTGTTGGCCCATCGGGCCATGCTCGACGGCGGCCTCAGCAAGAAGACGCGACAAGACAAGGCACTCGTCGATGAGGTCAGCGCCACCATTATCCTGCAAGACTACATGCGCTACAAGGCCAACACCAGGCTATAACGGCGCAAGCCTCGCTTTTATTTCCATAGGACAAGACATGACACTTCCAATCTACACCTACGGTCAGCCCGTACTGCGCAAGGTGGCCGAAGACATACAGCCCGACTATCCCGGACTGCAGCAGCTCATAGACGACATGTGGGAGACCCTGGCCGCCAGCGAAGGCATAGGTCTGGCCGCGCCTCAGATAGGGCGCAGCATACGCCTGGTGGTCATCGACCTTGATGCCATTGCAGACGACATGCCTCAATACAAAGGCTTCAGGCAGGCCTTCATCAACCCACACATCCTGGAGACAGACGACAGCCAGACCAGCTCTTCGGAAGAGGGCTGTCTGTCACTGCCCGCCATACACGAGCGGGTGGAGCGCCCCACCAGAATACACGTCAGGTGGCAGGACGAGCAGTTTGTCGAGCACGACGAGTGGATAGACGACTATCTGGCACGCGTCATGCAGCATGAGTTTGACCATCTGGACGGCCACATGTTCATCGACCGCATCTCGCCCCTGCGCAAGCAGCTCATCAAGAGCAAGCTCAGGGCCCTGCTGCAGGGACGCTACCGCTGCTCATACAAGACAAAGCCACTGCCCAAAAAGTAAAGGATGAAGAATGAAGAATGAAGAATAAAAAAACTGAAGAATGACAAATGAAGAATCTCTTGCGTCCCGCTGGTAGCAAGTGGCAAAGCCTGGCGGCCATCGCCTTGCGCGGGTGCCATCACGTTCGCTTCAGAGAGCTGACGTGCGCTGTTTTCCTCATTCTCCATTTCTCAGTCTTCATTCCGGCTGCCAAGGCACAGTTCAACACCGACCGTCTGCTCATGGTGGGACGGTCGGCGCTTTATTATGAAGACTATGTGCTGTCGATACAGTATTTCAACCAGGCCATCAGCGCCAAGCCCTACCTCTACGAGCCCTGGTTCTTCCGCTCGCTGGCCAAATACTATCTCGACGACTTTGCCGGTGCCGAGGCTGATGTGAGCCAGGCCCTGGAACGCAATCCCTACGTTGTCAACTGCTATGAGCTTCGCGGCATGGCGCGTATCAGGCAGAAGAAATATGCCGGTGCCGTGGCCGACTACACGCGTGCGTTACGCTACGAGCCCGACAACAAGGGTCTGTGGCACAACCGCGTGCTGTGCCGCATAAAGCAGGAACAGTATGACTCGGCCCTCTGCGAGCTGGACACCATGCTGGGCCACTGGGCCCGCTATGCCCCTGCCCACAACATGAGAGCCGAGGTGTTCATGGCCCAGAAAGACACGGCCAGGGCTATCGAGGCGCTCGACAGGAGTCTGGAGCTGGACCCCTACGACGGCCACACCTGGGCCGCACGCAGCATCATCAGCCTTTCGCGACAAGAGTGGCTGCAGGCCGAACAGCAGCTGTCGAAGAGCATACACCTGCTGCCCAAGCGCAGCGACAACTATGTGAACCGCGCCCTGGCCCGCTACAACATGAACAACCTGCGCGGTGCCATGAACGACTATGACACGGCCATCGACCTGGACCCCAACAGCTTCATAGGCCACTACAACCGCGGACTGCTGCGCGCACAGGTGGGCGACGACAACCGCGCCATCACCGACTTCGACTTCGTGCTGCGCATGGAGCCCGGCAACACTATGGCGCGCTTCAACCGCGGCGTGCTACGCGCACAGACCGGCGACCTGCGCGGGGCCATCGACGACTACACGAAAGTGATTGACGAATATCCCAACTTCCTGACCGGACTGTCCGAGCGCGCCGAATGTTACCGTAAGCTGGGCATGAGGCACCAGGCTGAGCGCGACGAGTTTCGCGTGCTTCAGGCCCAGCTGGACCGCAGGGCCGGCAAGAAGCCTAAGCCCGGCAAGCGGCAGACGCGCAAGCGCGGCGACACCGACGACCCCGAGAAATACAACCAGCTGGTTGTGGCCGACGAGCAGGAGCTGAACAACGAGTACCAGAGCGTCTATCGCGGACGCGTGCAGAACCGGCACACCGACGAACAGCCGCAGACCATGTACATGGTGTCAACGGTCAGGCCCAAACGCGACGTCAGCACATACGTGGCCTACGACCGCAGCGTGGACTCGCTGGCCCGGCAGGGCCTGCCTCTCTACCTATCGACCCGGCAGCCGCAGCTGTCGGAAGAGCAGTCGGCCAGTATCTTCAGCGCTATCGACTCGCTGACCAAGGCCATCAACACCAGCAGCAACACGCCGCAGGCCACGTCCGCACTGCTGCAACGCTCTATGGCATACGCCACCACGCAGAACTACCAGTCGGCCATAGACGACCTGACCACATACCTGCTCATCGACTCCACGTCGGTGGTAGCGCTATGGCAGCGGGCAGCCTGCCAAGACCGCGTCAACGAGTTTCAGGCCAGCGAGGGCACCGACGTGCGCATGAAGACAGCCAACGTGCTGGTTGACCTGGAACATGCCGCGCGCCTGGCCCCGGGTAATGCCTTCATACTGTACAACCGCGGCTGCATCTATCTGCAGCGTGCCGACTATGCCGAGGCCGAGGCCGATTTCACACGCGCCCTGGCCATCGACGCTCGCCTGGCCGAAGCCCACTACAACCGTGCGTTGTGCCGACTGCGGCTGAAGAACACCGCCGGGGCCGTGGCCGACCTGAGCAAGGCAGGCGAGCTGGGTATATATACAGCCTACGCCCTGATAAAGAAACACACAGCAACACAGAATGGAGATTAGACCCGTGGCGGTGTTCCGCTCACCGCTGACAAGCAAGTTTGGCGTTCCGCGGCAGAGCGGCCTCTGTCCGGCCCTGCAGGGACGCGTGGTGTTCGAGCCGCCATACCGCAAGGCTGAGGCTGTGCGCGGCATAGAAGACTTCTCGCACCTGTGGCTGCTGTGGGGCTTCTCGGCCAATGGCACCGAGCGGCAGTCGCTGACCGTGCGCCCGCCGCGTCTTGGAGGCAACCGCCGCGTGGGGGTGTTTGCCTCGCGGTCGCCATTCCGTCCCAACGGCCTGGCCCTGTCGAGCGTGCGGCTGTGCCGCGTTGAGCCCCACCCCACCCTCGGCCCCGTGCTGCATGTGTCGGGGGCCGACCTGATGGACGGCACACCAATATACGACGTTAAGCCATACCTACCCTACGCCGACAGCCACCCCAACGCCCTCGGCGGCTTCACCGACACCAGGCAGTGGCAACCGCTGCGCGTGGAGATGGCCGAGCCGCTGGCCGCGCGCTTCACGACAGACGAGCTGCAGGCGCTGCGCCAGTGTCTCAGCCAGGACCCCCGCCCACACTACCACGACGATGCCACGCGTGTCTATGGCATGCCCTTCGCAGGACGAGACATACGCTTCACGGTAGCCAACGGCTGCTGCACAGTGGTGGACGTGGAGACGGTTGACATTAAACATTAGACATTATACATTAAACATTAAACATTAAACATTAGACATTATACATTAGACATTAAACATTATACATTATACATTAGACATTATGTATTAAGGAATTGGAACTATTATAAGCACACATTGAACATTATGGAGCATCCGGAGAATAGCAGCGAATACAAAGGTCTGCAGGTCAACAGCGGCATAGAACAGCCATCTATCGTCAATCCCTATCTGCAGCGTGGCCGTTTCCGTCGGCGCGAGCTGACGGCCGGCGAGATGGTGGAAGGCATACTGAAGGGCGACATCACCATACTCTCGCAGGCCGTGACGCTGGTGGAGAGCCAGCAGCCCCTGCACCAGCAGAAGGCACAGGAGGTCATCAACCGCTGTCTGCCCTACAGCGGCAAGAGCATCCGCGTGGGCATCAGCGGTGTGCCGGGTGCCGGCAAGTCGACCAGCATAGACGAGTTTGGCATTCACCTGCTCAAGGAGAAGGGCGGACGTCTGGCCGTGCTGGCCATCGACCCCAGCTCGGAGCACACCAAGGGCAGCATCCTGGGTGACAAGACGCGCATGGAGAAGCTATCGCAACACCCCGACTCGTTCATTCGTCCCAGCCCGTCGGCCGGCTCCTTAGGCGGTGTGGCTCGCAAGACTCGCGAGACCATCATACTGTGCGAGGCGGCCGGTTTCGACAAGATTTTTGTCGAGACCGTGGGTGTGGGCCAGAGCGAGACGGCCTGCCACTCGATGGTCGATTTCTTCCTGCTGCTGCAGGTGGCCGGTACGGGCGACGAGCTGCAGGGCATCAAGCGCGGCATAATGGAGATAGCCGACGGCATTGTCATCAACAAGTGCGACGGCGACAACGTTGAAGCCTGCCACCGAGCCGCCACCGAGCTGCGCAACGCGTTGCATTTCTTCCCATCGTCGCCCAGCGGATGGGAACCGAAGGTGATGTGCTATAGTGGGTTCTACGCCATAGGCATCAAGGAGGTGTGGGACATGGTCTATCAGTATATCGACTTCGTGCGTCACAACGGCTATTTCGAACTGCGGCGCCAGCAGCAAGCCAAATACTGGATGTATGAGACCATCAACGAACAGCTGCGCCGCAGCTTCTACCAGCAGCCCGGTATGCGAGAGCTGCTGGCCGGTGCCGAACGCGACGTGCTGAGCGGACGCCAGACAAGCTTCGTGGCAGCACAGCAGCTGTTAGACAAGTACTTTGAGGAGATGAGACTACATCATTGACGCAATGCAGGTCCGTGTTCCTCCGTGCCAGTTATCGTCATCTGATGATTTTCACCTCGCCGTCGGGTCTGAGCTTTATTATGCCCGATGGTGTATGCGGTTTGTGTTCCTGTCGGCGCGACCAGCATACATAGTCCACAGCGTCGATGATGGCGGGGTCAATGTCGCAGTAGTTCTGCGCCGCCGGTTGGCCGCTGATGTTGGCCGAGGTAGAGACAAGAGCCTTCTGGAAGCGATAGCACAGTTGCTTCGAGAACGGCTCTTTTGTTATGCGTATGCCCACCGAGCCGTCGGCGGCTATGAGGTTTGGTGCCAGGTTGACCGCCCCGTCGAGTATCAGCGTGAGCGGCTTGTCGGCACAGTCGATGAGCTGCCACGCCACGTCGGGCACCTGCCGCACATAGCGTTGCAGCCGGCCGTCGCTATCGACGAGGCATATCAGCGCTTTCGAGTCGTCGCGCTGCTTGATGCGGAACACGCGGCTCACGGCCTCGGCGTTGGTGGCATCGCAGCCGATGCCCCACACGGTGTCGGTGGGATAGAGTATCACGCCGCCGCGTCTGAGCGTTTCCACAGCGTTGCGTATGTCTTGTTCTTGTGTCATGCTATATGTATATATAATTAATGTGTGTCAAAGGAAAGTGAGCAGCACGTCCCACACGGCCACGACGTGGCACAGCGAGCCCGCCAGGACGAAGAAGTGGAACACGGAGTGCATATATCGGCGCTTGTTTAGCGAATAGAACACGGCCCCCGTGATGTAGCACACACCCTCGGCCACTATCCATGCCACTGCGGCCGTTGAGACCGCCGCCACGAGTGGCTTGAAGGCTACGAGCACGGACAGTCCCATGCCGACGAAGCAGAGCGTCTCCGTGCGCGAGTGCTCCTCAAGGTGGACGAAGCTGACCACGGTGCCGGCCAGGGCACATGCCCACACAAACACGAACAGCGTCCAGCCCCAGTAGCCCTGCTCACGCAGGGCGATGAGCGTGATGGGCGAATACGAGCCGGCTATATGCCAGTAGATGGCGGCGTGGTCGAAGCGTCGCAGTCGTTCTTTCCATCTGCTTCGGCGCGGTGCGGCGTGATAGCATGTCGAGGCCACATACGAGCCGAGCATACCGAAGAGATAGAGCGCCACACCGACGCTGGCCCAGCCGTTGCCGCCGCGCGTGGTCATCAGCAGGAACACCACCCCCGCCGCCACAGCCAACAGCACGCCGCCGGCGTGCGACCAGGTGTTCCAGAGTTCCTCCCTGTGTGTGTATCTTATGGCCATTGTAGAGTGTATATGGTGCTGGCTACAGTCTTCTGTGTCTGGCTGCGGCGGACGCGACACGTCGCGTCCCTACATTGTGCGCTGCAAAGGTAACAAACTTTTGGCGGATAGGGCAACAAGAATTGTAAAATCTTTTTGGCAGAATGAAACTTTTTGCGTACTTTTGCAGCCGACACGTCGCCTCCTACTGCAAAGCAGTGAAATAACCACAAGTTATATAGAAGCCATAACGACAACTCACTGACAACCACTTTTCCACTTGACACGCCAAGCCATGATATTTGCCGCCGGTCTGGGCACTCGGCTCAGGCCGCTGACCGACCGGATGCCCAAGGCGCTGGTGCCCGTAGCCGGGAAGCCGCTGCTGTGGCATGTGGCAATGCGCCTGAAGACAGCCGGCGTGGAGCGCATCGTGATCAATGTTCATCATTTTGCCGAGCAGATCATACAGTATGTCGCGGCCAACGGCAGCTTCGGCCTTGACGTGCGTATCAGCGACGAGCGGCAGCAGTTGCTCGAGACCGGCGGCGGCATACGCCACGCCCGGCAGCTGCTTGACGCGACGCGTCCGGTGCTGATACACAACGTTGACATACTGAGCAATGCCGACCTTGACATGCTCTACCGGCAGCAGGCCGAGGCCGTGCTGCTGGTCAGCAGTCGGCAGACGAAACGCTACCTGCTGTTCGGCCCCGACATGTGTCTCTGCGGCTGGACCAACATAGAGACAGGACAGGTGAAGCCGGCGTCGCTGCCCCGCCGGAGCCAAGACGACAGACCGCTGCACCTGGCTTTCTCGGGCATACACCTGCTGTCACCCGCCCTGCTGCCACTGATGGACCGGTGGCCGCAACGCTTCAGCATCATTGACTTCTATCTGGACCTCTGCTCCGGACACCGGCTGCAAGGAATCGTACAGCCTGGGCTGCAACTCTTGGACGTAGGCAAGCAGGACACGCTGCAAGAGGCAGAACAGTTCGTCGAGAAACTGAGAGCGGAGAATGGAGAACTAAGAGTTACTTAGGAACTGGTACTAAATAGAGTTTACGGTCATTTCTTTAAGACAACGAATTAAAACGAATTACGCGAACTACACGAATCAAAACGAATTATACGAATTAAGACGAATTAAGACGAATGACACGCATGAAAACTAACATGCACTTTATTTAGTGCCAGTTACTTAGAGTCACAGCTGCGATGACACATTGTAAACACCATAAATATGCAACAGAAGATTATCATTCTTGATTTCGGTTCGCAGACCACGCAGCTCATCGGCCGGCGCGTGCGCGAGCTTGACACCTTCTGCGAGATTCTTCCCTACAACAAGTATCCGGTTGGCGACGAGACGGTCATAGGCGTGATACTGAGCGGTTCGCCCTACTCTGTCCACGACCCAGAGGCTTTTGGCGTTGACCTGACGCAGTTTGTTGGCCGTGTGCCCGTGTTGGGCATCTGCTATGGTGCGCAGTATATCTCGCACAGCTTGGGCGGCCGCGTGGAGAAGGCCGACAGCCGCGAGTATGGCCGCGCCAACTTAGAGACGGTCTGTACGGACAATCCGCTCTTTGCCGGTTTCGACCAGCACTCGCAGGTATGGATGAGCCACGGCGACACCATCACCGCCATCCCCGACGGTTTCGAGTGCATAGCCTCTACGAAGGACGTGAGATATGCGGCATACTGGAGCGGCAGCCGCCGGCTGGGCAGCCAGGCTGTCTGGGCCGTGCAGTTCCACCCCGAGGTGTTCCACACGGTGCAGGGCATGCAGCTGCTTCGCAATTTCGTGGTTGACATCTGTGGCTCGCGTCAGCAGTGGAGCGCCGCCTCGTTTATCGACACCACGGTTGAGGAGTTGCGCCGTCAGCTGGGCCACGACCGCGTGATACTCGGTCTGTCGGGCGGCGTTGACAGCTCGGTCTGTGCCACCTTGCTAAACCGCGCCATAGGCGACCGCCTGACCTGCATATTCGTTGATCACGGCATGCTGCGCAAGGACGAGTTCCGCAAGGTGATGGAGGCATACCAGGGTCTGGGTCTCAACGTGATTGGCGTCGATGCGTCTGAGAAATTCTTCGCCGACCTGGCCGGCGTGTCCGACCCTGAGCAGAAGCGCAAGATCATCGGCCGCGACTTTGTCGAGGTGTTCAATGCCGAGGCTAAGAAAATCACCGATGCCCGCTGGCTGGCTCAAGGCACCATCTATCCCGACCGCATCGAGAGTCTGAACATCACGGGCAAGGTGATAAAGAGCCACCACAACGTGGGCGGTCTGCCCAAGGAGATGCACCTGCAGCTGTGCGAGCCGCTGCGGTGGCTGTTCAAGGACGAGGTGCGCCGCGTGGGCTACGAGCTGGGCATGCCCGAGCGTCTCATCAAGCGCCACCCCTTCCCCGGTCCGGGTCTGGCCGTGCGTATCCTGGGCGACATCACGCGCGACAAGGTCCGTATGCTGCAGGAGGCCGACGACATCTACATCGAGGCCATGCAGCAGTATGTGTGCGACGACGGTGTGCGGCTCTACGACAAGATATGGCAGGCCGGTGCCGTGCTGCTGAGCACGGTGCGGTCGGTGGGCGTGATGGGCGACGAGCGCACCTACGAGCACCCCGTGGCCCTGCGCGCCGTGACATCGACGGACGCCATGACAGCCGACTGGGCCCACCTGCCCTACGATTTCATGGCGCGCGTGTCGAACGAGATTATCAACAAGGTGCGCGGCGTGAACCGCGTGTGCTACGACATCTCGTCGAAACCACCAGCAACCATCGAGTGGGAATAATTGGTAACGGGACATCGAGAAGCCTGCCCCAAACGGGCAATATCCTCAAAAAGCCCACAGCTCAATCATTATAAAATACTTAGAGCCGCAAAGTGCCAGATTGTTGATGCACCTGCGGCTCTATTGTTTTTAGTGATAATTTGGAAAACTGCCCCTAATTCCTGCCCCTGTCAGCCCCTATTTTGTGACACGTTTTTACTGACCAAAACTTGAATCAATAATAAAAAAGATGATTATCCGCAATTATCCGATAGCGCCCCGAAGGGGCAATGAGCAGTTAGCCCAGGGCATCGCCCTGGGCAACAGGTGGCGTAGCCCACGCCCTGAAAGGGCAAAAGCATTATTTGAGAGCAATGCTTTTGCCCTTTCAGGGCGAACGTCGTCTCCATCTTTAACCCAGGGCGATGCCCTGGGCTAAGAGACCTCTGGTCTTTCAGACCGTCAATCGGATACATGCGGATAATCATATAAAAATGTTACTTATGGGAGTAAAGTTTACTTTTAATTTGAAAGAACCTCAAAAAGAGGAATCATTGTTGATGCTTCTATGCAGATGGAACAATCAACAAGTCAAACTTAGTACAAAACAAAGAGTAGTTGTTTCTACATGGGACAACAAAAAAACAACTATGTATTACAAGCCCAGAGATGTTTTCCCCGAGAGTCAACAGGCAAAGTAAGAAAATAAATGTTTATTTGGGACAATTATCAGCAAGGCTTAATCAATTTTATGATGGAAACTACAGTAGTTCATTGTCTCTTAATCAAGCATAATCTGCTATTCAAAAACTACAACGGCACACCCAAGAGGGCAAAGAATATATGAGTTATTGGTTACAAGCTTTAATCTCAATGAAATTAAAAGCATGAAAAATAATCGCACAGAAAATAAATTAATCTCAATGAGATTAAAAGCATGAAAAATAATCGCACAGAAAATAAATTAATCTCAATGAGATTAAAAACACGAAAAATAATCGCACAGAAAATAAATTACAGGAGAATACAATATACAACTGTGATTGGTAAGACCATATCAAACACCCAAAAACATAATCTCATCATCACCTATGTCATAGTAGGATTCATCACGATCAATCGCAACATATTCTACCTGAATAAATGCAGTCCCATAAGTGCCACCTCTTCGTATGATTTTATAACCATTGGGATAGTGTTCTTGTTGATATTTTCTTTGGGCTTTTTTGTCTAAGCCCCTTGCCATGGCTAACTCTTTACAAACTTTTTCAGAAACTTGAAGGTTGAGTTCAAAAAGAACTTCGCCTCCAATATTAGCTTTGAGGTGCACGTGATCGATACCAATATCTTCACTTAGATAATCCAAATTTAGGACAAAAGGTTTTCCTACTGGTATCAATCTACATGCTGTGAACTTGTTAATCTCTTTTTTATACTCATCATTAATTTTTTTGCAAATATTTTTTCGACTATTAGGTACTTCATATTTCTGTCCATTGACCAAAAAAACTTCACATTTTTCCATATTTGGTATGGTACTAATGTATAAGATTTCCTCAGGACAAAAAAGAAATCCTACTTCTGTGTTGCCTAATAATAATTTGCGTTCCATGCTTTGTTCTATTTTTTGTGATGTTTGATATTATATAAAAATCTTCCCTCTAAGATCTCTTAATATCTTACTGGAATAAACTAATTGCAGATGTTTCATGCTCAGCAAATCATAAGCCAATATAAGTTCTCCCTTAGCAGGGTAAATTTTTACGACGTTGTCAGCGCAGATAAAAGCCGACCTACCCACCATAGGGTAAAATGATTCCCCAGTAGCATTGAGTTCCACGTTTAGTTCGCCAATCGTTTTGGTTAGAATATTAGTCGTGCCATCACCATATATAACTTCACAGCACCCTGGCTGATTACAGGTCTTAGCGTACATTATCTTCATATCTCATACAAAATTCGTTATTTTTCGCTACAAATATATAAAAAAAGTATAATTTGGCAAAATAAATTATTATAATTTAATATCTTTGCAATAAAAAGTAACTATTCAGCGATAACGTCCACATCTCGTTAACGATGCTTATTGGAA